>DYHX01000003.1 GCA_020723925.1 Nitrospira japonica
TAATCTCTGAGGCACTTACGATTGCCATATTAATTATCTGTCGATTATAAAAATTTTGAGACAGCCTTTCCTATATCTATTTTTCGGTTCTATTTCGTTGTGTATTATACCCTTGCTAAAATGGATTGACAAGGGAGGATGGTTTGTTAAATAGAGAGAATCAGGCCTTCTTAAGGCTTGTAGTCCGGGTATTGCGACTCCTGCAGTGCCTTAATCCTGTCATCAAGATCAGGGTGTGTTGCGAACAGCGCTGCTATGCCGCGCCTCTTAGAGCCTGAAATCCCAAACGCTGCTATCTTGTCAGGCAGATGGGGTTGTCGTATTGAGGCCTTTAGCCCCTCCAGAGCGCCAATCATAGGTTTTTTGCCGACCATATCTGCGGCTCCGCTGTCAGCCCTGTATTCACGCCTGCGTGAAAACCAGAAGACAATAATAGATGCCAATATGGCCAACATAATTTCCGCTATAATCGTTGTTATCCAAAAGCCAATTCCGTGACCCCTCTCGTTTTTCAATATAACCCTGTCAACTACATAACCAATAACACGGGATAGGAAGATTACAAAAGTATTCACCACACCCTGAATAAGTGCAAGTGTTATCATATCTCCATTGGCTATATGTGCTACCTCATGGGCCAGTACGGCGCGACTCTGTTGCCTGTCCATGCGGCGTAATAATCCTGAAGACACTGCAACTAACGCATTGTTCCTTCGCATGCCAGTAGCAAAGGCATTCATGTCGTCGGCTAGGTATATGGCAACTTCTGGAGTTCCGATACGAGACTGTTTCGCTAAGTCTGATACTGTTCTGACAAGCCATGCCTCTGTTTCGTTGCCCGGAGAACTTATTGCTTTTGCACCAGTGAGTCTTTTTGCTGTCCACTTCGACAGTGCAAGGCTTATGAATGCCCCGCCCATGCCGAATATAGCAGCAAAGATAAGCAATGACTGGTAATTTATTCCGTAGGGAGTTAAATATGGTTCTACCCCGAGTATTCTAAGTGTAGTGCTTAGTACTATCAAAATTGCTATGTTTGTAATTAGAAAATAAAATACTCTGCGCATTTTAACCTCCTTATCCTTACATTCATTGCTCTTATTTTGCCATCTTTTTCAGTATCTGTTCAAGTTTTTTCAGTTGTTCACCGTAACCTGCCCAATCTCCCTGTCTCTGAAGTTCGTTTGCCCTTTCGAATGCCCGCACAGCCTCTTTTGCAAGTTCATCAATAGAGACCCTGACATCTTCGATTAATTTTCCTTTAGTCGGCAAAACCTTTCTACCTCCGAATAACCTCTGAAGACCGAGTTCAAGGTTTTCCTCCATAACAACATCGTTTTCATAGGCAACAATGACCCTTCTAAGTTCTGGAAGCCCACCCTTGTCTACCGCAGCCAGATACAAGGGCTGAACATATAAGAGGGAGCTTTCAATTGGGATAACAAGAAGGCTTCCCCTTATGACCTGTGAACCCCCCTGGCCCCACAGGGTGAGTTGTTGAGATATATATGAATCCTGGTCTATACGGGCATCGATCTGTCTTGGTCCGAATACGAGTCTGTCCCTTGGAAAGGTATATGCGATCAATTTGCCATAGTTTGGTTCGTCACACCTCGCTGAAAGCCATGCTGCTAAATTGTCCCTTTTGGAAGGTGTGTAGGGTAAAAGTAAAATGTATTCTTCTTTTTTCTCTTCTGGAAGTTTCATCATGGTGTAGTATGGCTCCATGGGCTTATCACCGTAAACAGGTATCTCCCATAGGTCTTCTTTATTGTAAAAAACCTTCGGATCGGTCATGTGGTAAATCGAAAACATTTTTGCCTGCACCTGAAGAAACCCTTGCGGGTATCTGATATGTTTCCTCAGGTCATCCTGCATTTTTGACATGGGTTTGAAAAGATCAGGGAAGATAGCATTATAGACCCTGACCACCATATCATCAGAGTCACTTATGTAGAAATTAACGGACCCATTGTAAGCATCAACTATAACCTTCACAGAATTCCTCATATAATTGATATTTCTGTTTAATGGCTTTGAATAAGGAACTCTGTTAGATACGGTATAGGCATCTACAATCCAGAACAACCTTCCATCTTCAGAGACAACAATGTAAGGGTCTGTATCATATACAAGGAACGGAGCAATGAGACGCACCCTATCTAAAATATTCCTGTTGTATAATATCCTGCTTTCGGGAGTAATGTCAGATGAAAGGACGATCTTGCCTGTATTAAACTTCATTGCAAACACCGCTTTCTTGATTAAAGATGATAACTTTACCCCTCCATCGCCTTTATATGAAGTGTAGACATTCCCTTCAGATGTCGGATAACTGAACTCAGGCACCTTTGTCTTTACAATTACATAATCACTCGAAAGCTCGCCAAAATATATCTCGGGCCTTGTTATCTTTATGTCTGCAGAGGAGACAGGGGGTATGTCTTTGATGATGAATTCAGGCAGACCTTCCCTGGTGATCCTGCTCACAGGGCCCATGGTGATGCCGTTACCGTGGGTGAAGACCATCTTCTCATTAATCCACGATTTACCTGGCAGGTCGTTGTAAGAGAGTTCCCTCGGAGACATCATGACCTGCATATATTCGCCGTTGACTGCATATCGGTCATTGTCAACACCTGTAAATTTATAGTATGTCCTTATCTGCTGGAGCTGGCTGTACGTCCTGAGGAGAGGCGAGTCATCCCACAACCTGATGTTCTTAATAGTAGCATTGTTTCTTTCAATATCTTTAGCTGTCAGATTGTATGAAACATCAAACGGCCTGACCTCTATCCTTTCGAGGTCATAACCAACCCTGGTAAATTTAATACCGTGCTCTATGAATGGCCTCTCAAGGGCAAGTTCATTAGGTGCGACCTTAAGATTCTGGAGCAAAGATGGATAAACCATAAGGCCGACCACATAGACCAGTGCTGTAAAACCTATCGGGAAAAATGCTATTTTCCATGACCCTCTGAAAAGTCCTGCAATGAAAAGAACACCGGTTATTAATGTAAGGATAATCAGCAATCTTAATGCAAGGAGTTTAGCATGAATGTCCGTGTATCCAGCCCCAAAGATTACACCATGTGCCGAGAATAATAGATTAAATTTATCGAGATAAAAACCAAAGGCTATATTCAGAATAAATAACCCTGCAAGAATTCTGATATGCCTTTTGACCCTTCCATCGATGGATATATTGTTCTCCCTTGCGGTTATACCTCCCCTGAGAAGATAGTTAGCGGCCACGATGAAAAGCGCTGCCATAATGGTGAGACCTGCAAAACCTTTGATGGATTCAATCAGGGGGAGTTCAAATAGATAAAAACCAATGTCCTTACTGAAGATAGGGTCACTTATACCTACATCCATGCGGTTCTGGAAGGTCAAGACCTCTTTCCATATAGAGCTGCCCCAGATGCCGGCAAAAAGTCCTGTCAGAATTCCTGCCAATATAGTCAGAGGTTTAACCACCTTATTTAATCCCCCTGTATTCAGAGAGATTCTTGTTTGCTCTATGAAAAGCAGGTCGATCGATGGAAAATTAATTCTGTTTGCGACAATCACATTGGTTAATATAAAGGCAAGAGAAGATAGACCGAATGCTAAGCCTACCAGAACCCTGGTCGAAAGAACCTTTGTGAAGACGTCTGGATAATTGACCTCATTGAAGAAGAGCCAGTTTGTGTATAAATTGATTATTGTTACACTCCCAAATACGATAAGAAAAATTAAAGCGGCTAAAATAAGAATAAATGTCCTGTTCCTCTTCATCATCTCTAAACCTCCTCTCGATTTTAAATGGATAGCGAGCGTATTCCCCGCAGCTTGCTGCGGGGTTTAGCAAGCGAATATAAAAATAATAATTCCTTGCATTAAGATTCCCTGTAGCAAGCTACGGGGAATCTTCAATTACAGGGTAAAAATTACTGGTCAAACCATTATATATATCCAGGGTGATAATAACAACCGTATTTAGTATAATTATAACTATGAATGGATATTCTTTAGAGCATTTGATAACTGCAGTTGTAGCTGGACAAAATGACAGAGCTGTATCTATTGCGGAGGTATTACTTAAAAACGGCACAAGCCCCGAATCATTAATACAGGATGGACTGACTGTGGCGCTCCGCTCCCTCGATGCTAAGTGCACCGCTGAGGAGTTTAATCTCTTAGAGATAATGCTTGCAGGCAGGGCGATGATGACAGTCATGGACAATGTCATTGCAACACACCTTTTGAGCAGCTCTACAATTGAGCCTGTCCCTGAAAAGACAATTATTATAGGCACAATAAAAGGAGACATCCATGAGCTTGGCAAAAATGTAGTAAAGATGATGCTTAAGGCTCAGGGGCTCAGGGTTATAGACATTGGCAAAGATGCAAGCCCTGAGAGCTTTGTCAAGGCTGCAATGTTAGAAAGTGCAAGATTTATCGGCGTAAGCAGCCTGATCACATTGACAATGCCATTTATAAGAGAGATAAGACCGCTGTTGAACGATACAGGGCTTGATAATGTAAAAATACTTGCTGGAGGGGCTGCAATACAGCAGGCATCTCCCTCGGACCTCAATGTTGATTTTGTCGCTCAGGACGTATTTGATGCCGTACACTACCTAAATGGGCTCACCTCATGACATCATATGAACGAGTATTAAACACTATAGAAGGTAAAGGCATTGACAGGGTCTCCGCAGCTCCGGAGATATTTGGCCTTTCAGCAAGGATAAATGGGTACACTATAAAACAGTATGTGACAGACGCACAAACACTCGCTTTATGTCAGATTAAAAGCCAACAGGTGTTTGGTTGCGATATTGTATTTGCCTTTGCTGATACAGCGCTGGAGGCTGAGGCAGTTGGATGCAGGCTTTACTATCCTGATAATGCATATCCCTATATCGTTGATCATATCATTAAAACCTCAAAAGACATCGATAAGCTTAAAATACCAGACCCGTTCAGAGACGGCAGAATGCCATTAGTAGTTGAGGCATGCCGCTCAATGCATAATGAGCTAAAAGACGACTGTGTGGTAACAGCATGTGTGCCTGGTCCTATAAGCCTTGCAGCCCAACTCTCAGGGCTTGAGACATTTATGTTTTTGATAGCAGACGACTTAGACTCTGTGGAAAAAATACTTAATTTTTCAGAGGATGTGATAATGCGTTATGCAGAGGCACTTTTAAAGTCAGGTGCGCACTCTATAATGCTTTTTGACCCTGTCGCATCCCCGGCAGTTGTGCCGCCCTCTGTGTTTAAAGATCTGGAAGCCCCTCGTTTAAAACGGATGACCGATGCACTCAGGGCGATGGGGTCAAAGTTCCTGTGGTTAAGCATTGCAGGGGCTACTCAAAAAATACTCCCGCTTTTTTCAGGTATAGGGATTGACCTTGCTACCGTAGACTATGTAGTGCCTATATCTGATGCCATACGCCTCACCGAAGGTGTAATTATAAACGGCAATATAAAACCGCTGTCCTTTGTCACTGCCCAACCAGATGAGATAAAACAGATTGCCATTAACTGCTTAAATGAGGCAAAGGGCAGATTTATATTAGGCTCTGGGTGCGAAATGCCTCTTGAGTCGAAACCTGAGAACATAGGAGCGCTAATAGATGCGGCAGTTTCATCGCCCCTTTAAGCTTGTAGCCTGTGAGGTATTTAAAAAAGATATCCTCAGAATACAGCACAGGTTTAATTTGACATCACAGTATGATACGCTTTTTCTAGCTTTTGGATACCACAGAAATCCAAAAGAACTATCAAAAAAACTGCAAGAGATTATTGATAAATGCACAGATTATGAGTATACCATCCTTTCATACGGCTGCTGCGGAGGCGGTGCTATGGGCTTTGAGGTAAAAGAGACTCCGGTTGTGATACCAAGAGTCCATGACTGCTTTGATATTTTTTTAGGCAGACAAAAACGGACAGCACTTTTTAGAGAAGAGCCCGGGACTTACTTTCTATCGGATGGATGGGTCGCATCAGACGGCACCCCATTTGAAAAGCTGAATAACAATAAAAGCAACTTAACTGTTGGCCTTGAAGACAATAATCTTATAACTCTGGCTTACAGCGGCTATAAAAGGCTGGTCTTTATCAGGACAGGCTCTGAATTAGATATAACCAATAGCCGAGTAAGGCTCTCCGCATCCATGATGGGATGGGATATGGTTGAAATAAACTCAGACATGTCTGTATTACACAGACTTTTGAACTTTCAATGGGACAGTAATGATTTTTTAACGCTTAAAACTGGAGAGCGGTTTGATATACAAAGATTGATAAAATCAGCATAAGCCTTCGGTGCATAAAAAAATATGTAGGGGTTTATTTAAGCATGAAAGACAAACACTTAAAGATTACCATACAGCCTGGCAATAAAAGAATTACCGTGCCTAAAGGTTCAAACCTTTTAAGCGTGCTCACCTTCGCCGGGGTAACTATCCCAACCCTTTGCAATCACAATGGCTCATGCGGTAAGTGCAGGGTTATATTAAGAACAGTGGCAGATGAGCCGTCAGATGTTGAACGCTTCTCCCTTGGCGAGGCATTAATAAGCGAAGGTTACAGACTTGCCTGTAAGACAATCATTTTTAATGACTGTGAAGTCGTTATCCCGCAGGAAAGCGTAGAGAATATGTTTGAACCTTCTTACACGGGTGAAGAGATTAGCCAGATATCAGAAATGCCTTATGCTGTAGAGCCGCATATCTTACAAAAAGAGGTCAATCTTACCAGTAGCAAAATCTTCCCTATAGACAAAAGGGTGTTGGCAGCAGTTGGTGAAAACTATAGCATCAGACCATCACTTATCTATCACCTAAAAGAAAAGGCATCAGGGCATTCATGGGCTGTGCTTAACAAAAGCCGTAGAGAGGTCACTGATATTATAAAAAAACCCACTGCTGTATTAGCAGCCTTAGATATTGGAACAACAACTATAGCAGGGTATTTATTTGATGTAGCAGGGGGGAAACTGCTAAGCGCATCTACCATCTTTAACCCTACAACTGTATTTGGCGGAGATGTGATAAGCCGCCTTACATTTGCAGCGACTAACCCTGACGGCACAGCAAGGCTTCACAGAAGTCTCTTAGAAGGGGTAAGGAACATATTACAGATACTTTGCAAGCGTGCAGAGCGTCAATCAAAAGATATATACCAGATTGCTGTGTGCGGCAACACCATAATGCAGCATATATTCATAGGTATTGATGCCTCATGCATGGGTATTGCCCCATATGAGCCAACCATAACCAATCTATACAACATAAGACTGCGGCATATAAAAGACTACAAGGCATTGGGGCTTAATCAAGATATAGATGTCTTGATAATGCCGGCGGTAAGCGCATTTATAGGGGGCGATGCTGTTGCTTGCGCCCTTGCTGTAAGCCTGCACAAGAAAGATAGACCATCCCTTATTATAGATTTAGGCACTAATGGAGAGATGCTTTTAGGGCACAAAAAAGGTATATGGGCTGCATCAGCAAGCGCAGGGCCTGCCTTTGAAGGATATAGTCTAAGTTCAGGCATGCGTGCGGGGATTGGCGCAATAGAATATGTGGCGATAAACAATCATCTGAGCGTCAAATACCGTGTAATAGGGGGGGGAGCACCTGTAGGCTTATGCGGCTCAGGGGCGATTTCAACAATGGCCCACCTTGTAGGCTATGGTTTTATCACTGAAAAAGGTCATTTAAAGGCTTCTCAACAGTCTCAGCGTTTTACAGACGGAGGGTTTGTCATTGCCTCTGCAGAAGAGACATCAACGGGTAGACCAATAACATTCACCCGTAAGGACGTAGAGGCGCTTCAGTCAGCAAAGGCTGCATTTGCATGCGGCATCTCATATCTGATAAAGGCTGCAGACATCAGCCCTGAGGATATAGAAAATGTCTATCTTGCAGGCGCATTCGGAAACAGGATTGAAGTTGACGACCTCAAGGTCATAGGGCTCATACCGTCAGACATCAAGGCAGCAACTTCGTATATAGGCAATGCAGCAGGGATTGGCGTATCTATGGCGCTGCTGTCAGACACCGCGCAAAGCGACGCTCAAGCTATTGCAGATATGACAAAACATATAAACCTCGGCGCTTCATTACAGTTTGAGGATGAATTCGTCAACGCCCTTTTCTTCAAAAATTCAGGATGCTATGGAAGGTAACAACAAAGAGGCTGATATAAACCTTTCAGGGCTTTCTACAATTATTAAGCTCAACAATATGTTTGGATTTCTCCCGATCAGTCTTAATGAAATGCTCTTAGCCACCGTGGGAGAGGTCTTAAAACTCTTTAACCCCAATAGCTGTGCTATTTTCATGATAAAGGATCAAGACGTAATAGAACTCGCAGCAATTCAAGGTAAAGAAAGCATTAAACCGGACTTTGACCCTCATAAGAGCCATGATATAAAGCACTGTAAGGTCGTAAGAGATAGTCTTCTCTTTGTGTCTGATGATAAACACCACTGCGCAAACCGTCAACCTTATGGTGAAGGATATCCCTTTCATGTCTGTATTCCTATAATTGCTGAAAAGGTTGTAGGGGTACTTTCGATGGATTTTTTAAATAAAAAGGCCATTTTCTCTGATGAACTTAATATCCTTCTTTCTATAACCAATCAGGCAGCTATTGCAATTCAGCGCACTATGCTTTTCAATGACATGAAAAAGGAAAAGATAGAGCTTGAAACCGCTTACAAAGAGATACAAAAACTCAATAACGAACTCAGTAAGAAAATATCAGAGCTCAAAGATACTCAGGAGCAGTTATTACAGTCTCAAAAAATGGAGGCGCTGGGAAGACTGGCAGGCGGCATAGCCCATGATTTTAACAATTTGTTGACCGTTGTAATTGGATATTCTGAACTAACACTTAACGAATTGTCCCAGGAAAGTTCGCTCAGGTTCAATACTAACAAGGTATTAAAAGCTACTGACCGCCTAAAGTCACTAACTGGGCAGTTGCTTGCATTCAGCAGAAAGCAGTTTATTGATTCCCGTATAATAAACCCCAATAGATTAATAACTGATTTTGCTGTTATGCTAAAACGACTAATAGGGGAAGACATAGAGCTTGAGATAGCACTGTCGCCTGATGTCGGCAGCATAAGGGCTGACCACAGACAAATAGAACAGGTGATTATGAACCTGTGCATAAACTCAAAGCAGGCAATGCCAAACGGCGGGAAACTCTTTATAGAGACAAAAAATGTAAAGCTTAACGAAATATATACTAAGCATTATCTCGATATAACACCAGGGTGGTATGTGATGATAGCCGTGTCAGACACAGGGCATGGCATGTCTGAAGATGTGATAGCTCACATATTTGAGCCTTTCTTTACAACCAGAGAAATAGGTCAGGGAACAGGTCTCGGGCTTTCTGTTGTTCACGGTATTGTAAAACAGCACAACGGCGGCATACGGGTATATAGTGAGATCGGGAAAGGCACAACCTTTGAGATATACCTTCCAATCATTGAAGAGCCAATATCTGATTTAACTGAACCATATCAGGATTCAAATATGCCCAGAGGAAGTGAAAGCATTTTATTGGTTGAGGACGAAGATTTAGTAAGGGAACTCATAAGAGACATGCTCTCAGGGAGTGGATACAGCATCACAATAGCTTCAAACGGAGAGGAGACTATGAAACTCATCCAGAAGACCAACAGTTGCTTTGACCTATTGATAACCGATGTCGTTTTGCCCGGGATGAATGGCATGGAGCTTGCCAACAATATAAGGGCCTTAATACCAGATATAAAAGTCCTGTATATCTCAGGCCATAATGAAGATATAATACACAAATGCGGCGTATTAGAAGAAGGGATCTCATTTCTTCGAAAACCATTCACAGCGCTATCATTAAATAGTAAAGTCAGAGAGGTCTTAACATCTTAAAACGCATCAGAAATATTCAACATATAATTTGGTCATTAGCCCAAAAGATGCAGACATGGATTCAAAATTTCTTCAATGCGACGTATTTATTACCTAAATTGAGCGATTTATTATGCAAACCCATGACAGCCGAGACGGCTGTCCTACCCTATGGGTATATAGGTGTTATCCAGTAGGACAGGCGTCTCGCCTGTCAAAGAGTGATTTATGATTAAAGAATCGCTCAATTTGGGTATTAAATAAAATCCGAAAGATAGCTTGCTATTTTTGGTAAAATTGAGATACTGCTGATGTGAAGGAGGCGATATACAGATGAACGGTGCATTATTTCAGGGTTCATGGAAGATAACGACAATAATGGGGATACCTATCAGGATTCATTTTTCATGGCTTATTGTCTTTGGTTTGATAACGTGGTCATTATCTACCTACTATTTCCCGAAGGCAGCCCCTGAACTTCCAGCAGCCTCTTACTGGATTAAAGGTGCTATAGCAGCATTCCTGCTCTTTGCCTCTGTTGCATTTCATGAACTTGCACATTCATATATCGCTAAGAAATACAGGATTTCTATCATAAGTATTACACTGTTCATTTTCGGGGGCGTTGCACAGATGAAAGGAGAACCCCCACATCCAAAGGCAGAATTCAGGATTGCAATTGCTGGCCCCCTTTCGAGCTTTTTCTTATCAGGTCTTTTTTTTCTGCTCTATATAAATACGGTTGGTGCCGGAACAAAGGCCCTCTTTTCGTATCTTGCGCAGCTCAATTTTATACTTGGAACATTCAATCTCATCCCGGGCTTTCCGATGGATGGTGGAAGGGTATTAAGGTCAATAATATGGAAAAGGACAAAAGATTACTTTTATGCCACTCGAAAGGCATCCAGTTTCGGGCAGAAGATTGCCCTTTTCTTTATCTTTTTTGGATTGTTCTCGATCTTCACAGGCTTCCCGGGGGGATTATGGCTGATGCTCATAGGCTGGTTTCTTTATACTGCAGCCCAGGCGAGTTATCAGCAGGCAACCCTTCAGGAGACCCTTTCAGGCATTAAAGTCAAAGATATAATGGTGAGGGATATTGTGACTCTCAGTTCATCGATTGCTATCGACGAGGCTGTGGATAGTTATTTTCTTAGATATGGATATGGTGGATTTCCTGTTGTCGAGGATGGAAAATTTCTCGGCATCATAACCCTTAAAGAGGTTAAAGATGTTCCCAGGGAGGACTGGGGAAAGGTGAAGGTGTCTGATGTTTTAGTGCCCCATAACAAAAAGTGGGAGGTGTCCCCTGAGGTCGATACAATGAAGGCCCTTGAATTAATGATAAACGAAGACAAGGGGAGGCTTGTGGTTACAGAGAAAGACAGTATCATAGGTTTAATCACAAGAAATGGCATTGCACGGTATGTGCAGATTATGGGGAGATAACATGGTAATTAACTAAAGGGTTACGACAAACTCCAGCTCTTTTTCTCCTGACAAAAATCCCTTCCTCAAAACCCTGACCTTCACAGTATCGCCCTGTTTTTTATAGAGGAGAAATATCTTTATGTCATCTACACTTTCAATTCTGGTGTCGTCCAATGAAATGATAATGTCATTCTTTTTTAACCCAGCCTTTTCTGAGACACTGTCTTTTGGGAAGCCCTCTATCTTTACCTTCCCATCTTTTTCGCTTAGCATGACCATAAGCTTTGGCGAAGAGGGTGGGGTTATTTGCTCAGGGAAGAGGATATAATCAGCAATATCCCTTTCAACAGACGTGTCATTCAGTATTATTGCATAATCGAACCCATTGCGCCTGAATGCCCTTTTCGGAATTCCAGAGCCAAAAGACATATGGCCAACTCCTGCAAGTACAACCATTTGATGGGCAGGATTTTTCTTAAGGAATTCATCTATTGATTGAGCCATGGTCTCATCCCATAGAATCTGTGCCTGATAGAAGAAGTCAAAGTTCCTGTTTTCTGATCCCTTATGTTTCTCAAAAACCTCCTTGAGGCTATTCTTGTATTTTTCATCTGTCAAATCCATGTTCTCTGGTATCTCTCTCTTCTCCTCTTCTGTCAGGGAATCAAGGCCGGCCGTCGAGACTTTATTTACAATTTCTCTACTTATATTTAGGGCTACTACAGGTATTTTTACTTCCCTTGCAAACTCTATAATATCCCTGTAGAGATTGTAGTCAAATCCCCATCTCTTAAAATACTGAGATGACTTCAGAAATTCCTTTTCGTCTATTTTGCCTGCCGTATAATCATCCAGTGCCTTTTGAAATGGCCTCTGAAACATCTCCATGCCTATGGCTATTTTTGGATTTTTCTTGTAAAGGGCATTGATTACCTCAAGCTGAACCATGTGGTGTTCATACCTGTCGTGGGATTCTCCAACATAGATTATCTTTTTATCTGAAACCCTCTTTATTATTTCATTGATGTCCAGAATCTTTGCCACCTCGACACCAACTGCAGGCTCTGTCAAAGGCATCCTTAACCCCCTTTCGCTTTTGTCGATCCTTTTTTCAATATTTTTCCCTTCTTTAAAAGCAGTCATGCTGTATTTCCCATAGTGGAATATCTTTTTAGCCGCTGCGTTTACCTCTTCTTTTGAATCACCGTGTGCAATGGCGATCACCCTGGATGAGTTCCATGGGTTTTCTTTTACCATAAATATAAAGCCTGAAGATGGATGTTCTATCTTTCCAAAAAGCCTTTTGATAATGGGGCTTTCACTGCCGAGGACAAGAAGAGAAGATGTTTTTATATCCTCTTCCTTCACCTCTTTTTCTTCTTTTACGCTAAAGCCTTTTCTCTTGAAAAGCCCGACCATACCAGAATAGACTTCTCCATCTTTTTGCGGGAGGACTATCAGCCTTTTTTCATCTCCAAGAAGCCTTGCTATTACAGGGGGGATTTCTTTTGAAGATGGTTTTTTGAAGACATCATAGTCTTCATCGAGGATTATCTCCATTGGCTTTTCCTGGGTAAGAATTTCAAAACTCTTTTTTTCACTATCAACCCTTGCGACCTCTTTTATTTCCCCCCTGGCTGTTTTAATTGTGACCGGAATGTCAAGGATATATGATCTTCCTTTCTGGACAATATCAAAGACCACTGCCCATTGAATACCTTTTCCTTTTACCTTCGGGTTTTTTATCTCCAGAACAGGAGCTCCTTTTTCGTCCACCCATTGTCTGAAAAACCAGCCAAGATCTTTTCCTGAGATCTTTTCGAATATCCTCTTAATGTCAGCCCATGATGCCTTCTGAAATCTCTTTTCTTCCATAAAGGCTCTAAGAGACCGATAAAACCTTTCTTCACCCACAAGTTTCTTGAGCATGTGAAAGACCATTGCCCCTTTTCCATAGCCTATGGCCTTTGATGCGAGATCTGTCCTGCTGATGAAATTCTTAAGTGGAGTCTCATTCCCTGAAGTGACATAACTTTCGTAGTCTATTAGAATCTGTTTTCTGTATTCCAGGCCTCTTCCTTTTTGCTCTTCATATAGATAGTCTGAGAGATATGTGGTCAGCCCCTCTGCCCAGTTTCCCTTTTCATAATCAATATAAACGAGATTTCCAAACCACTGGTGGAGCACTTCATGTCCAAGTGATGTCTCTACGATAAATGGGAGTCTCACTACATCCTGTCCAAGAAGGGTGAAGGTTGGCATTGCATATCCTGTTGGAAGAAAATTTTCTACAACCGAAAATCTTTTATAGGGATATTTTCCTATAAGCTTTTCGTATAGCTCTAAATATTTTTTAGTGTATTCTAAATAGATGCTGGCAAGGCCGATATCTTCAGGGAAAAAATAGGCGTAGATGTCAATACCCCTGAAGCTTTCTTTTACAACTTTATACCTGCTCGCTATTAAGCTTATACCGTCAACTGGATGGGGGAAGATAAAGGAAAATTCCTTTGCACCTGACTTTATCTCAGTCTTTATCTCCTCCGCCTCTGATACAGCCTCATAATCTTCTATGAGCGTTACTTTCAGATTATAATAGGAAAGCCCTTCTATGGCAGGATACCAGTTTCCTGTGAGAAATATCCCCTTTTTGCCGATAACACTCTTTGAGACCGCTCCATAATTTGTGATACCTTCTAAGCTTCCACCGTTTTCGAGTATTGCTTCATACCATATTTCTAGAATACTGCCTTTCTCATGTTTTATCCTGACGACACCTTTTTTAATATCTGGTTTTATGGGTTTGCCATTGAGTTTTGCAGAAATGATATTGAGGTTCTCTGTATGAATTAAAGTCTCTCTCCCATCTGATAGGGTGATTCGGGATATGCCCTTGAGAAGACTTTTCTCTATATCAAAAGAGACATCAAGGTTATGAAAGGGCATACCTTCTTCTGCCATGGAAACCCAGGGGAGTAAAAGTAAAAGGATAACCAGCAGTATATTCACTCGCACTGTTTTTCCCAAAAATAGACATAGAGTTATAAACTGGTTAATACCAATATCTGAGGTAGGCATGGCAGGTGAAAAATTTTTAGTTCGACACCTTGAAATCCTACCTGTAAAAATAAACCGTATGCACCT
Source organism: Nitrospira japonica (assembly GCA_020723925.1). Classification (GTDB taxonomy): domain Bacteria; phylum Nitrospirota; class Thermodesulfovibrionia; order Thermodesulfovibrionales; family DYHX01; genus DYHX01. The sequence continues at coordinate 14,484 of DYHX01000003.1, forward strand.
CAAAAACCATTGATAAAACAATGAGATAGATATGTCCATTTCTGATAATCTGTCGATTCTAAAAATTATGAATCCTGCCATGCCTGCCTTCTATGTCTATTTTTCGGGGTTTTTCCTCGATTTTGCATTTTGATTTTTATTCGACTATGCTACCATAAAATTATGGAATTTGAATTCTTAAAATCACTGGTTATTATCTTTGGTGTCTCAGCCCTGGTGGTCTTTCTTCTTAACCGACTGAAGATACCCTCTATTGTCGGTTTTCTTATAGCAGGCGTCATTATCGGCCCTCACGGGCTTGGGTTGGTAAAGGATGTCCATGATGTAGAGCTTCTTGCTGAGATTGGCGTAATACTTCTTCTTTTCGTAATAGGTATCGAGTTCTCTCTATCCAACCTCATGAGGATGAAAAAGGCTGTAATCGGAGGCGGAGGAGCACAGGTAGCCCTCACCATATTGTTATCCGCCGGGGCAGCATATCTTGTTACCGGGAACACCAACAGATCAGTTTTCTTTGGCTTTCTTGTCGCCTTAAGCAGCACTGCCATAGTTCTCAAGATGCTTTCTGAAAGGGCTGAGACAGACTCTCCCCACGGACGCATGATGGTAGGCATCTTGATATTCCAGGACCTCTGTGTTGTACCTCTTATGTTCCTTATCCCTGCAATGGGAGGGGAGGGCATAAGTATTCCAGTGTTGGCGATAAAGATGGGGAAGGCGGCACTCTTAGTTGCTGCTATTCTGCTATTAGCAAGGTGGATTGTGCCAGGGCTTTTACATCAGGTCGTTCATACAAGGAGCCGTGAGCTTTTTATAACAACTATCATACTCCTGTGTTTGGGGATAGCACTTCTCACCTCAAAGTTTGGCCTTTCACTTGCCCTTGGGGCTTTTTTGGCTGGCCTTGTTGTATCTGAATCAGAATACGCACACCAGGCCACATCAGAGATACTCCCATTCAAGGACAGCTTCATCGGACTTTTTTTCGTGTCTGTCGGTATGCTGATGGATATTGGTTTTATGTCGGATAATTGCCTGGTAATCGCAATGGCAGTTACAGCAATATTCGGCCTCAAGACGATAACAGGTATGCTATCGGCCATTGTAATAGGCAGCCCCCTCAGGACTGCCTTGCACACAGGGCTTGGCCTTGCACAGATAGGAGAGTTTTCCTTTGTCCTTGCAGTCGCAGGAAAGGCTGTTGGGCTTATAACAGAGGATTTTTACCAGATATTCCTTTCATCCTCTGTGGCGACCATGATAATGACACCTTTTGTGCTCAAGTCAGCGCCAACAGTGTCAGGCTGGATAACATCGAGGTCTCTGCTTAAGCGGGCGAGCAGGATGAGAAAGATTTCTGAGGGCCAGGCGTTTCCAAGGAAAAAATCAGGCCATGTCATCATTGTTGGCTTTGGGCTGAATGGCAGAAATCTGGCCAGAGTCTTGAAAAGGGCAGACATACCATATGTCGTCCTTGAATTAAATAGCGGTGCAGTCAGGGAGATGAAGAAAAAGGGGGAGCCGATATATTATGGCGATGGAACCAGCACTGGAATAATGCAGAAGCTAGGCATTAGCAGGGCCAGGCTCCTTGTGATTGCCATCTCTGACCCTACTTCAACAAGAAGGATGGTGGATATAGCAAGGAAGGAAAACCCAGACCTCTATATCATTGTGAGGACACGTTATCTGGCCGAGGTTGATGACCTCAAGGCACTCGGCGCCAATGAGGTTATCCCAGAGGAGTTCGAGACCTCCATAGAGATATTCTCAAGGGTGCTTCACCAATACCAATTCCCAAGGAATGTGATAACAGAGCATATTGAGCGGATAAGAAGCGATAGCTATGAGGTTTTAAGGAAAGTCGAAATACCAAAAAAGCACTTAGTTGAGAGCGAAATGCTTGCGGGGATTGAAACCGAGACTTTTCTCATAAAGGAAGGCTCTCATGTAGCCGGGCATTCTATCCGTGACCTTCACCTCCGCTCTGAGACAGGGGCCACAATAATAGCAGTGGAGCGTGAAGATAAGATTCATCAGAATCCTGAGCCTGGTTTTATCCTGAAACCTAACGACATAATCTTATTGATTGGCAAAAAAGAAGATATAAACCATGCAATAGAATTTTTGGAATCAGATAGGTTTATTGTATGGAAATATCACCGTTGAGATTAAACTGATATATATATAATATCATTGTCTGGCAGGAATGAAAATTGACTTCTATCCGATACGAAATTATTATAAACGTAAGACGTGAAACGTAGTTGCCGTTTCACATCTCACGTCTTACATCAGGGAGTCTATATGCCAGAAGCGAAACTAAAGGTAATCCTTTTACGCCACACTCCAAATCCTGAGGAGACCATTGCCATGGCTGCGAAGCTCTGCTACAGTCCTGCTGATATTGAATCCCTTAAAGATAAAATTGAGACTAAAGACCAAAAGATATTTGTAGAGAAACTTGTAAAGATGGGACATATGTCTCCCATTGAGCATGCGTCTTTCACTTTTGCAATAGAGGGTATTTCTCGCGCATGTTCTCATCAGCTTGTCCGTCACAGGCTTGCCTCATACAGCCAGCAATCACAGAGATATGTATCAGAATCCAGAGCACAGAGCACAGAACACAGAGCACAGACATTTGACTATATAATTCCACCTTCTATAGCAGAAGAACGGGAGGCAAAGAAGGCATTTGAGAATTTTATGATTGAAGCACAACGGGCATATGATTTCCTTGTCAGAAAGCTGAATGAAAAGGGCATAAAGGGCGAGGCTGCCAATCAGGATGCGAGGTTTGTGCTCCCAAACGCTGCAGAGACAAAGATAATCGTTACGATGAATGCAAGGGAGCTGCTGCATTTCTTCAGGCAGAGATGCTGCAACCGCGCACAATGGGAGATAAGGGCAATGGCAGAGATGATGCTACAGTCGGTAAAGGGTGTTGCCCCTGTAGTATTTGCTAAAGCAGGCCCAGGGTGCCTCTATGCACCATGCCCCGAGGGTGAATACACATGCGGAAAGATAAAAGCGGTGAGGAAGAAGTATGGAGTTAAGTAGAAAGGAATGATATTGCTTATTTAAATATGTGATATGATGGTATTAAAATCAGGCTAATATTGATATTAATCAGTACTACAGGGAGGGACTATGCCGATTTATGAGTATGTTTGTATGGTCTGCAAGAAAGAATTTACAGTCATCCTTTCTTTTAGTGAATATGAGGCGAAGCCAAAAATCACCTGTCCGCACTGCGGAAACGACCACGTGGAGAGGAGATTAAGCACATTTTTCGCAAAGACTGCGAAGAAATCTTAAATAATGATAGGATAGGTTTTATTTAATTTAAATTTCCCCTTTCTTTAACAGTTCCCTTATCTTCTTAGCCTTTTCGTCAAGGGCATAGAATAGAAACCGATTTGCATCTTCAAGCCATTCAAGGCGCATCTCGACTGGTAGGGATATATATTTCTTGATATCCTCTTCACTTATATCGTAGAAATAACCTTTTAACTCATTTCTCTCTTTATTCTTCATTACTTTATCTTCTTTAATTTCTCAAGCATTTTAATATCTGACAAGTCCTGCTTCCTCGGGGATATCTTTTTCATCTTAATCATATCATCGATAGAGATTACAGGAATATCAAGGCCAGCGGCCTTCACAGTGATTCGTCTTTCATAGGCTCTGTCAAAGTCTACAGGATTTCTTATAAACACATCGACCTCCTGATAGGGCTTCTCTGGGTTGTATAAGGTAAATGCGAGCATATTCTTTTCTTTAAACCAGTAGTCCCTTTTTGATTCATCAATAAACTCCTCCATCTGGACAGGCACCCTGGGCCTATAATTAAGCCTTTTCATGGCTTCAATAAAGTGATTAGAATTTTTTGTAGAAAGTTCAATCATCAAGTCGAGGTCTGATGTCATCCTTGGAATGCCATAAAAGTTAAGTGCCATGGCACCTACTACAAGAAATTTGATCTCTGCTTTTATGAGGGTCTGGAATATATCTTCGTAATACATACAAACTCATTGTAGCAGAACTTCTTTAACATGGAAACACCATTCAGATTAAGGCTTTCAAAAGTATTTGAATTTTTATTAAGATATATATCAATGAAATTAAGGAAATGAGGTAAGTTATGGCATTTGTAATAGCCCTGGCGGGTAAAGGTGGTACCGGAAAGACGAGCATTGCAGGTCTTGCGGTTAGATATATTGTCGAGAAAAAGAAGAAGCCTGTGCTTGCAGTCGACGCTGATTCGAATAGCTGTCTCAATGAGGCCCTCGGTGTTGATATTCATACAACCATAGGACATCTAAGAGAGGAATCCCTCCAGACCATAAGGAGCGGAGCAGAAAGGCCAGGTGGGATGTCTATGGAGCAGCTCTTTGACTATCAGGTACAGCAGTCCATTATAGAGTCAAAGGGGTTTGACCTTATGGTTATGGGACGCCCTGAAGGGCCTGGATGCTATTGTGCAGCAAATAATATTATAAGGAAATATACAGATAAGCTCTCAGAGACCTATCCCTATGTTGTTATAGACAACGAGGCCGGTATGGAGCACCTGAGCAGAAGGACTACCCACAAAGTTGATCTGCTATTAATTATCAGTGATCCGACTGTCAGGGGTGTCCAGACTGCAAAGAGGATTAACGACCTTGTTGATGAATTGAACCTTGATATCGATAGAAGGGTTTTGATAATAAACAGGATTTCAGGGTCTGATGGAGAGTTGCTCAAGAACCTTGCAGAAGACTCTGGGCTTCATGTTGCAGGCATTGTCCCTCAGGACAGCACAATATTTAATTATGACCTTCAGGGAAAACCGATATTTCAACTTCCAGAGGATTCACCAGCATTAAGGACAGTTTTCAATATTCTGGATTTGCTTAACATACCATAAGGGATTACAAAGATTATAAATAATTTAGGATTTAAACCCAATTTATAAGTTTATAAATTAAAATAATTACTAAAACTCTTTACCTTAAGTGTTAATTTGTGTTATTTTTTACATCTTAACTGAATTTAAAGACAGGAAAGGAGTCTCCAGAGGATGCTTATAATCGGCGAGAAGTTAAGCATTATAGCCAAAAGGGTCAGAGATGCTATGCTGAAGAAGGACAAAGGTCCAATACAGGAGATTGCAACTGCCCAGTGGAAGGCAGGGGCAGGGATGATAGATGCGAATATCGGCCCTGCCGAGGACGGAGGAGAGGCATTGATGGAATGGATGGTCACAACAATCCAGGAGCTCGTTCCTCTTCCGATATGTCTTGATACAACAAATGCGAGCGCAATAGAAGCAGGTCTTAAAGTCCATAATAATGAATGGGGCAGGCCCCTTATAAACTCAACCTCAAACGACCCTGAAAGGTTTCCAATCCTTGAGCTTGCTGCAAAATACAATTCACAGGTAATCGGTCTTACAGTCGGGAAGGGTGGTCTTCCTGCAGATGCGGAGGAGAGGGCAGCTATAGCAGCAGAGATGATGGCAAGGGCTATGGAGTATGGAGTTCCCCTTGAAGATCTTTATCTTGACCCGCTCGTCCTCCAGATAGCAACATCCCAGGATCATGCAAGGCATGTGATAAAGGCAATAAAGATGTTTCAGGAACTTAATGACCCTCCAATGAAAACAGTGGTTGGGCTGAGCAACATATCGAATGGATGTCCAAAGAACATAAGGCCGATTCTGAACAGCTATTATCTCTCACTTTTAATGTATGAGGGGCTTACTGCTGCCATAGCAGACCCTCATGAGGTAGCTGTAACAGCAAAAACCATAGATGTGATAATGGGCAGGACACTTTATGCCCATTCCTATCTTGAGATGTAGGAGGCGATAAGATGGCCTTTACACCGCCAAAAGAGACTCATGCAGGTAAGGTTTATGCAGTAACGATAGGTTCAGGTGAAGGTGCTGTAACATTCGGAGGCGAGAATGTCCTTCCGTTCAATACCTTCGAAGGTGCATCACCACACAGGCCTGTGATTGCCTATGAAATCCAGGACGTCCTACCATCTGACTGGCCTGAAAATGTCCAGAAACCCTATGAGGGAGTATCTGGCGACCCTGCTACATGGGCAAGGTTCTGCCAGAATACACTTAAGGCAAAGGCTATAGCCCTGAGGCTTGTCGGAACCCATCCTGACAGGGAGAACCGCTCTCCAGAGGATGCAGCAAAGACTGTCAGGGATGTCCTTGCAGCGCTCAACGTTCCCCTTATAATCCTCGGAAGCAACCATGTAGAAAAGGATGCGCCTGTGCTTATTGCTGCAGCAGAGGCTGCAAAGGACAGAAACTGCATAATCGGAAAGGCTCAGGAAGGAAATTACAAGACTATTACTGCTGCTGCCATGGCAAATAACCACAAGCTAATAGCCATGTCAGAGCTTGATATAAACCTCTCAAAACAGCTTAACATCCTTATAACCCAGATGGGATTTGACAAGGAGAGGCTCATTACGGACCCGATGTGCTCAGCCCTTGGATATGGACTTGAATACACATACTCTGTTATGGAGAGGATAAGGCTTGCTGCCCTTGCACAGAATGATTTAACTATGCAGCCGCCGATGCTTGGCGATGTTGGCATGTATGTCTGGAAGATTAAAGAGACCCAGGCGCCTGAATCTGAACTGCCACAGTGGGGTTCGACAGAGGAGAGGGGTATAGCATGGGAGGCAACCACAGCCACAGCGCTCCTTGTAGCTGGCGCAGAGCTTCTTATCATGAGGCATCCCATGGCTGTAGAGGCGGTAGAGAAGGTAATAGAAGAACTTGTTTGAAACTATGACACGGCGAAACAGGGACACGGCGACTCGGAGAAAAATCTCCCCTGCACCGTTTCTCCCATTCTCCGTGTTGTTCATATTTTAGAAATTTGGAGGAAAAAGATGGCGTTAACAGGCGTTGAAATATTTAAACTCCTTCCAAAAACAAACTGTAAGAAGTGCGGGCATCCAACCTGTCTTGCCTTTGCAATGAAACTTGCCCAGAGGCAGGCATCACTTGATTCATGTCCTGATGTCTCTGAAGATGCAAGGAGGATTTTGGGTGAGGCATCTGCTCCTCCAGTAAGGCCGATTAGTCTTGGCGTTGGTGATAAGGCAGTAAAGATGGGAGAGGAGACTGTCCTTTTCAGGCATGACAAGAAGTTCGTTAATCCCTGCGCATTTGCCCTTGAGATAAAGGACACACTTTCAGAGGCGGATATAACAAAGAAGATAGAAGATGTTGTTAACTCAGAGATAGACCGTGTGGGTCAGAAACTCAAGATCGATGCGATCGCACTCACAAACGAATCTGGAGATGCAGGGAAACTCGAGACTGCTGCAAAGCTTATTTCGTCAAAGGCACCGCAGGTTCCTGTCATAATCTGCACAACAAATCTTCAGGCTGCAGAGGCAGCAGTAAAGCCATTTGATGACAGGAGGCCTTTGATATATGGTGCAAATGCAGATAATGCAGAGGCAATGGCAAATGTGGCCAAGACCTTCAAGGCAACGCTCGGGGTCTCTGCTAAGGGACTTGATGAACTCTCCACACTAACGGAGAAGATTAAGTCTTTTGATGTCGAGGATATGGTTATAGATTCAAGCGCAAGAAGGGCGAAGGAGATACTTGAGGACAACACCCTTATAAGAAGGGCTGCAATAAGGAAGAACTTCAAGCCTCTTGGCTATCCAGTTATAACATTTGCACAGCGTGAAGACAGCCTGCATGAGGCACTCATAGCAACCATCGGTGTTGCAAAATACTCTTCAATCATAATCCTGAGCAGCATCGAGAAGTGGAAGAACCTTGCCCTCTTTACATTGAGGCAGAACCTCTACACAGACCCACAGGTCCCAATGCAGGTTGAGCAGAAGATATACAAGATTGGCGAGGCAACTCCAGAGGCTCCGCTATTAATCACAACAAACTTCTCGCTTACATACTTCATTGTCTCTGGCGAGATAGAAAACAGTAAGGTTCCATGCAGACTTGCTGTTATGGACTGCGAGGGGCTCTCGGTTCTTACAGCATGGGCTGCTGGAAAGTTCACAGCGTCAAAGATTGCACAGTTTATAAAGGAAAGCGGTATTGAAAACGAGGTAAAACACAGGGATCTCGTTATACCTGGATATGTTGCGATCTTAAGTGGCTCCGTAGAGGAGAAGCTTGAAGGATGGAAGGTAACTGTTGGGCCGAGAGAGGCAAACGGGCTGCCTGCATTTTTAAGGGCAAGAGCAACATAAAGACAGTGTCAGTGTCAGTGAATAGTGTCAGCAATTAGTGCAAGTGAATAGTGACAGTGTCAGTAAAAGAAAAGAACTGACACTGAACACTGACATTAATCACTATAAATAACATAGGAGGTTGGAATGTCTAAGATAATAGCCTCAGCAGCTATAAGGGGCGCACATAAGCTGGTTAACCAGGCCGAAGAGATGCTCCAGCAGGCTATTGCTGAAAAGGGTGAGGGCTTTGCCTTTGAATTCCCTGACACAGCATATCACCTTCCCATGATCTATGCCATAACAGGCCATGCGGTTAAGACCCTTGGTGATATGAAGATAGCTCTTGGAAACACAAAAAAACTCCTTCATGAAGAACCAAAGGAACACCTCTATAAGCCATATCTTGGAGAGGCATTAGACTCTGGTATGGCAACACTCTTTGCAGAAGAGATTATAATGGCTCTCCGCTACATAAATGAGCTTGAGCCACATAAGGACCCTGATACCGGCTATGTTTATAATGGGTTCATCACTGACACCATCCAGCGTAACCTCGGCATACAGCTTGTTGACGGCACTATGCCTGGCTTTGCTGCCATCATTGGTGCTGCACCCAATGAAGATATTGCTGTAAATATAGTAAGGGAGCTTCAGGAAAAGAATATACTCACATTTTTATCCGGTCATACCAATGGTGACAGTGTCACAAAACAGTTGCAGAGAAAGGGCATTGAACTTGGCTGGGAAACAAGAATAGTCCCGCTCGGACCAGAAACAGAGCACACAATTTATGCCCTTGACTGGGCAATAAGAGCATCCCTGATATTCGGTGGTAAAAAACCAGGAGACTTTAAAGAGCATCTCAAATATCAAAAGGACAGGGTCTTTGCTTTTGCACTCGCACTTGGTGAGCTTGATGACATCAAGTGGTCAACAGGTGCTGGTGCTATAAATATGGGCTTCCCTGCAGTATGCGATACAGAGGTGCCTGTCATACATCCAACAGGCGTATGCACATATGAAGAGGTTGACAGGGAGCTTGACCATAACAAAATTGTCCAGAAGGCAATCGAAGTTAGAGGGCTTAAAATTACAGTTGAGAAGCCCCCGATACCTGTTGCATACGGCCCTGCCTTTGAGGGTGAAAGGATAAGGAAAGAGGATACATTTATCGAGTTTGGCGGCCAGAGGACACCATCATTCGAATGGGTCAGGACAAAGGAGCTCGATGAGATCGAGGACAACAAGGTCATCATTGTTGGCGCTGAGTGGAAGGAGCGGTTTGAGAAGGGCGGCCAGATGCCGCTTGGGATAGTGATAGATGTTGCTGGCCGTAAGATGCAGAAGGATTTTGAATCTGTCATCGAAAGAAAGGTTCACCACAACATCAATGAGGCCCAGGGAGTATGGCATATGGGCCAGCGTGATATTAACTGGATAAGGATAAGCCACAACGCAAAGAAAGAAGGGCTGACACTCGAACATATAGGCATAATTCAGGCCACGATGACACACCACAGGTTTAAATCCATCGTGGACAAGGTTCAGGTCACGCTTTATGTAGATGAAAAAGATGTTCTCGCCATGCAGGAAGAGGCAAGGAAGTCATATCGAGAGCGTGACCAGAGGGTTGGAAGCATGACAGATGAATCAGTGGATATATTCTATTCGTGTCTCCTCTGCCAGTCTTTTGCACCAAGCCATGTCTGTGTTATTACGCCTGAGAGGCTCGGTCTCTGTGGTGCATATAACTGGCTTGATGGGAAGGCTGCCTATGAGATAGACCCTACTGGTGGAAACCAGCCTATTCCAAAAGGCCAGACGCTTGATACTGTAAATGGCCGCTGGTCAGGTGTTGATGAATATCTTAAAAAGGCATCAGGTGGCGCTGTCGAGACCATGAACGCATATACAATAATGGACAACCCCATGACATCTTGCGGATGTTTTGAATGTATACTTGCGATCATCCCTGAGGCAAACGGGGTGATGCTTGTACAGAGAGGTCATACTGGGATGACACCAATAGGCATGAAATTTTCCACACTCGCGGGAACTGTTGGCGGTGGTGTACAGTCTCCCGGTTTCATGGGTATAGGGAGGAACTTTATCACAAGCAAGAAATTTTTATATGGTGATGGAGGCATCAAGAGGATTGTCTGGATGACAAAGAACCTGAAAGAGGGTCTTAAAGAGGCATTCAACCAGAGGGCAGCAGAGGAAGGAGTTCCAGATCTTCTTAACAAGATTGCTGATGAGACAGTGGCTGAGGATTCAGAAAAACTCCTCGAATTCCTTACAGGTGTTGGACATCCTGCACTTGAGATGGAGTCGATGATATAAACTGACGCGGAGACGGGGAGACACGGAGAATCGGAGAAATAATTTTTTTCACCGTGTCTCCATTTCACCGTTTCCCCGTGTCAATGAAAAAGGTGGAGGTAAAATGGATAGTACAAAAAGCGCCGATAAATTGGCAGAACAGATAATAGAGTGGGGCGAAGCCCATGGAATGGAGACCTGTTTTGAAAGGACAGAAAGACTGAAGCCATGCCCTATAGGTTCCAGTGGTGCATGCTGTAAAGTCTGCCATATGGGGCCATGCAGATTTGTGGGTAAAAATGCAGAGGAAGAAGCAAGAGGCATATGCGGCGCAACGCTTCCAACAGTTGCAGCAAGGAATCTTGTAAGGATGATTGCTGCAGGGACTGCTGCACACAGCGACCATGCAAGGGACATGGCATTTACCTTACTCGCAGTTGCCAATGGAGAGACAAAGGACTTTCAGATAAAGGATGTGAGAAAACTCTACAGGGTTGCAGAGATACTCGGCGTTGAATTTGGAAATGGAAGGGCAGTTAACGATGTGGCGAGAGATGTAGCCCTTAAATTCATTGAAGATTTTGGCAGACAAAAAGGAGAGATAAATTACCTTAAGAGGGCACCCAAAAAGACCCAGGAAAGATGGAAGAAGTGGGGTGTTGCTACAAGGGGTATAGACAGAGAAGTTGCTGAGGCTATGCACAGGACATCTATTGGTGTTGACCATGACCCTGACCATCTCCTTACACATGGTTTAAGAACTGCCCTTGCTGATGGATGGGGCGGCTGCATGATAGCCACAGATATTACCGATATTCTTTTTGGAACTCCAAGACCTGTAAAGGCAGAGGCAAGTTTTGGAATATTCAAAGAGGATGAGGTCAACCTCGTTGTTCATGGACATGAACCATCCCTCGCAGAGATGATAGTAGATGTTACATCAGAGCCTGAGATGATTGCCTATGCAAAATCAAAGGGCGCAAAAGGAATAAACCTTGGCGGTATGTGCTGTACTGCCAATGAAGTTCTGATGAGGCATGGTATTCCTACTGCTGGAGGCTTTACAAATCAAGAATTGGGGATAATGACAGGGCTTGTGGATGCAATCACAGTGGATGTGCAGTGTATAATGCCATCCATTGCTGAGCTTTCAAAGAAATTCCATACAAAGGTTATAACAACCTCTGAAAAAGCAAAGATTCCGGGTGCAATGCATGTGGAGTACGATGAACACAGGGCAAAAGAGATAGCAAGGGAGATAGTGAAGATTGCATGTGACAATTTCCCTAACAGAACAACAGGGGGGAGCCATATTACAGACAGGTTCCCTGTAATTGCAGGCTTTTCCCATGAATATATAGAATATATGCAGGGCGGTTCATGGAGGGGCTCATTCAGACCTCTGAATGATGCGATCATTGCAGGAAGGATTCGTGGGGTTGTTGGACTTGCAGGATGTGACAATCCGAGAGTACAGTCACAGGGGATTCACAGATTTCTTGCAACAGAGCTTATCAAGAATGATGTGCTTATTGTTTCCACAGGTTGCGGCTCTGCTGCATGCGGGACTGCTGGTTTTCTTACACCCGAGATGGCATTAGAGAATGCTGGCCCTGGTCTGAGAGAAGTGTGTGAGGCTATTGGAATTCCACCAATACTTCACCTTGGTGCATGTGTCGATAATTCAAGAATTTTGACCATTCTTTCGGCAATGGCAGAAGAAGGTGGTCTCTCTGATGAGATTGGTGGTATGCCTGGAGTTGGTATTGCTCCTGAGTGGATGTCTGAGAAGGCAATTGCCATCGGATGTTATTTTGCTGCATCAGGTGTTCCTGTAATATTCGGCGGCGAATCACCTGTTGGAGCAAGTCAGGAAGTAACAAGGATAATGACAGAGGTATGGATGGAGAGATTCAGGGGTGCAATGCATTTCGAGCCAGACCCTGAGAAGATGCTGGCACTTGCCCTTGATTACATTGATAAGGCAAGGGCAGCCCTTAAGTTAAGAAAGTACGAGCCAGGAAGATTTGGCACTGAAAGGGTGCTCATGGATATGGCTGCAAGGCGTGAAATCGAGAAGGCTGCAAAACCGCATATTGGAATATATTAGTGAATAGTAAAAATAAGTGTCTATGACTATTCACTGTTCACTAACGACTATTCACTGTTTGGGGGTTAGATGAAAATAGAAGAGCTGAATGTGGATGAAAGGATAGGCAGCGCTGGCGATGTCCTTACAGAGAGCCAGAAAAAGAGGGGGCTACTGATCCATGCATTCCAGAGTATACAGAAGGAGCACAATTATCTGCCAGAGGATGTTTTGCAACAATTATCAAAGAAACTTGATATACCGCTATCTGACGTTTACAGCACAGCCTCTTTTTACAAACACTTCTACTTTAACCCGAGGGGTAAGAACATAGTCTGCGTATGCATGGGCACTGCCTGCCATGTAAGGGGAGCAGGAAAGGTATTGGAGAAATTGGGGAAAACCTTCGGGGTGAAGGAAGGCGAGACAACTCCTGATTTATCGTTGACCCTTGAGACTGTAGGTTGTGTCGGCTGTTGCGGACTGGCCCCTGTTGCTACAGTAAATGACGAGGTTGTGGGTGACCTTAGCGCTAAAAAGGTTGATGAGATAATAAAGAAAGTTAAAGAGGGGTGAGATGGGAAAGCTAAAGAGCGCAGAGGATTTGAGAAACCTGAGAAAACTCCTTGAGGATGAGACGTTTAAACCGGGAACCCCGAGGATGAGGGTCTGCAGCGGTACCGCCTGCACTGCCACAGGCTCACAAAAAGTTGTAAATGCTATACAGGATGAGGCAGCAAGGAGGGGGATAACCCTCGATATTGTAAAGACAGGCTGCCAGGGTTTTTGCCAGAAAGGGCCTGTCATGAAGGTTGAACCACAGGGGATATTCTATCAGAAGGTTAACCCGGAACACGCCTCATGGCTCATTAGCTATACAGTCATCGGAGGGATACCATACAGGCAGGGCCTTTTCAGGGAAAATATTTTGAGCGAACCTATACCTGAGATGACAGATGTACCCTTTTATAAGAAACAGGTGAGAATAGTTTTGAAAAACAATGAGCTTATAGACCCACGAAATATCTATCATTATATAGCTGTTGGCGGATATTCAGCCCTGGAGAAGGCCATTGGCTCCATGACCCCTGATGAGGTATTGAATGAGATAGATAGGGCGAACCTGAGGGGCCGCGGCGGCGCAGGGTTTCCAGCAGGGAAGAAATGGAGGCACACGAAGAATGCCCCGGGAGAGATAAAGTTTGTAATAGCAAACGGTGATGAAGGAGACCCTGGAGCATTTATGGACAGGTCTGTTATGGAAGGGGATCCCCACAGCCTTTTTGAGGGGATGCTCCTCTGCGCGTATGCCATTGGCGCACAATACGGGCTTATCTATGTGAGGCACGAATATCCATTAGCTGTTAAGAACCTGGGGATTGCAATTAAGCAGGCGGAGGAACTTGGGCTGCTCGGCAAGAATATCCTCGGCAGCAACCTTAGCTTTACCATTGATATAAGGGAAGGCGCCGGTGCCTTTGTATGCGGTGAATCAACTGCACTTGTTGCATCCATCGAGGGTGAGAGGGGATTCCCAAGGCCGAGACCCCCGAGGCTTTCCGAACCAGGCGGTGGGGTATGGGGTTATCCGAGTAATTTGAATAATATAGAGACATATGCATGTGTGCCTCCTATAATCGAGAGAGGGGCTGATTGGTTTCGAAGCATTGGCACAGAGAATTCTCCAGGCACAAAGGTCTTTGCCCTTACAGGCAAGGTTAAAAACACAGGGCTTGTTGAGGTTCCGATGGGGATAACCCTCAGGGAGATTGTTTTTGATATCGGCGGCGGTATTACGGGAGGCAAAAAGTTCAAGGCTGTGCAGACCGGTGGGCCTTCTGGAGGCTGCCTGCCTGCAGAATACCTTAACCTGTCTGTGGATTTCGATTCCCTTACAAAGGTTGGCTCTATGATGGGCTCAGGCGGTATGGTCGTCATGGATGAGGACAACTGCATAGTCGATGTTGCAAAGTTTTTCCTCTCATTCACACAGTCAGAGTCCTGTGGCAAGTGTCCTCCGTGCAGAATAGGCACATCACAGATGCTCGAAATCCTCGAAAAAATAACTTCAGGACAGGGAGAAGAGGGCGATATCGAACGACTTGAGAAGATAGGAAGGCTTGTCCATGACGGCTCTCTCTGTGGTCTTGGCCAGAGCGCACCGAACCCTGTGCTTTCTACAATAAAATATTTCAGAGAAGAATACGAAGAACACATATATGATAAATATTGTAGGGCAAAGGCATGTAGCGGTCTTGGCATGTTCAGGATAGACAATGATGAATGCTTCCTTTGCGGGCTCTGCAAGCAGGCGTGTGCATTCGATGCTGTAAAAGAGACAAAGGATAAATTTTTTATAGATCAAGACTACTGCACAAAATGCAAGGCGTGTTACCCTGCATGCCCGATAGGGGCGGTGAAAATAGAAAAACAAGCAAGAAAAAGTGTCAGTGTCAGTGAATAGTGTCAGTAAGAATTTTACTAAGAAGACCACAAGTAAGGCGACATAATTATGTTTGTTTTGTCATCCCGACTTGAACGGGATCATTCTTCAAGAAGGATTCCTGACAAGCAGGAATGACAGAGTGTGGTGCCTTACTTATGACCGTATTTGTAACTGACACTGACACTAACTGGAGGCAAGATGACAGAGCAGAAGGAAAAAAAGGTTGAGGACATAAAGAAAGAGGCAGAGGCAACAAAAAAATGCCCTGTCAACAAGGCCTTTTACTACATAGATGAGTTTCTGTCCGGCCCAATGTGCGGTAAATGCCTGCCGTGTTCTCTTGGGAGTTATGAGGCAAGGATTCGCCTTGATAATATAGTTCAAGGGAAAGGCGCAGAGGTTGACCTATACGCCCTGAAGAGGATTGCAAATGAGATGCTTGAAGGCTCCATGTGCAAGAAAGGCAAGGATACAGCTAAATTTATACTTGACTGGATGAGTACAGATGTTTATAGGGAGCATATTGAAGGAAAGTGCCCTGAGATGGAATGCCTTGCCCTCATAGAATACAGGATTATTCCCGAAAGATGCATTATGTGTGGGGACTGCCAGGAGGTTTGCAAGTATAATGCGATTATGGGTGAGAAGAAGGTGACGTATCTTTCAGGGTATCTGCCTTTTGAGATAAGGCAGAAGAGGTGCACCAAATGTGGTGAGTGCGTAAAAGTCTGCCCGACAGCGTCAATTGTGATTGTTGATGTAAAAAGTAAAGAGCTTGTTGGAGTATAACTTTAAAATTGTCACCCTGAACTTGTTTCAGGGTCTAATAAATTAAAATTGATTATTAAGATGCTGAAACGAGTTCAGCATGACATTAATAGGGGAGGCATAGATGGCAAATATGGTAAAACTCACAATAGATGGTAAAGAGATTTGTGCTCCTGAAGGGATGAACCTCGTAGAGGCTGCTGAGGCTACTGGCATTCATATTCCAAACCTCTGCTACCTGAAAGGCATGAAGGGTATAGGTGCATGCAGGATGTGTCTTGTTGAGGTAGAAGGTATGAAAGGTCCAATGATAGCATGCACAATGAAGGTCAAAGAGGGCATGGTTATCAACACAAAGACAGAAAAGGTTCAAGAAGTTCGTAAATTTGTCATAGACCTTATTCTCTCGATGCATCCACTTGACTGTATGACCTGCACAAAGGCAGGGGTATGTAACCTCCAGAAGTATGCATATGACTTTGAGATAAAAGAGTCAAGTTTCACAAGGAAGAAGTTTGGATATCCAGTTGATGAGGCAAACCCATTCATAAAGCGTGACCCCGACTACTGCATACTCTGCGGAAAATGCGTTCGTATCTGTAAAGAGCAGGGGACAAAAGTCCTCGAGTTTATGGGAAGGGGTGTTGGCTCAAAGGTTACAACAGCAAATGATAAGCCTCTTCAGGAATCGGGCTGCACATTTTGTGGAAGTTGCGTGGATGCATGCCCTGTTAATGCCCTTCTTGAGGCTGACAGATGGAGGAAGGGAAGGGAATGGGAATATGAGAAGGTAGGTTCTGTGTGTCTTTCATGCGGTAATGCATGTGATATAACAGTCAGCGTGCATGACAATGAGGTAGCAAAGATAAACGCAGGTGCGCCAGAGGGTTCTATTGAACAATACATATGTGCAATAGGGAGATTCGGTTTTGACTGCATGAAGAGTGAGACGAGGCTCACATCTCCGATGAAGAGGGTGGGTAACGAACTCAAGGAGACAACATGGGAGGATGCCATCGAAACAGTTGCAAAGGAACTGAAGAAGGCTGGTGAAAATGCAGGATTTATATCAACAGCAGGAATCCTGAATGAAGATGCTCTTACCCTAAAGAAATTCGCATCGGATGCTGTAAAGACAAAGAATGTCGATACAACTGCAAGCCTTTACGGAGATGCAGATACATTAATATCAGGAAGTGCAAAGCTTGATTCAGCAGACCTCTTTGTACTTGTGGATTTAAATCCAAGCCAATGGGACAGGGTACTGCCTGCAATTGATGCTGTCATCAGAAGAAGGATTAATGCAGGTGCAAAACTGATTGTCATTAATTCTTCAGAGCCGAAGGTTGCATCTGTGGCAACGGTAAATCTTATTGAGAACGAGTCGTCAGCCCTTATGTCCCTTGCAAAGGCACTTATTGATAAAGGCTTGACAGGCGATAAAAAGCTCGCATCAGCAGTTTCAAATGCATCAGTTACAGAGGCAGTGGAAAAGGCAGCAACACTTTATATGGAGGCAAAGAATCCTGTGATACTCACATCTCCTGCAATGTATCCTGCTGCTGCCAATATCAGCCTCTTAAAGGGCGTAGCAGTATCAGTGCCTGTTGAGTCCAATGCAAAGGGTGTAATTTTAATGGGACTCACAACAGAGGGAAAGACATACAAGGAGATGGTCTCAGGCGGCATGAATGTCCTCTATGCTGCTGGTGAGATACCCGCCCTGAAGTCAGAGGTCAGGGCGAATGTGGATTTCCTGATTGTTCAGAACTCTCATCTTTCAGAGCTTGCAAAGCAGGCAGATATTGTCCTGCCATCGGCAACCTTCCTTGAGGCAGAAGGCAGCATTGTGGATTACCTTGGAAGGCTCAAGTATGTGCTTAAGGCTGTCGAGCCAGCAGGCGAGGCAAAACAGCACAGGAATATTTTTATAGAACTCTCAAAGGCGATGGGCAGTCCGATAAAAGAACCAAAAGAAACTGAGATAAAGAAGGCAATGAAAATAAAGGCAAAGCCATCGTTCAGCCCATTTAAGAAGAAAGAGGGGCTTGATATATCCCCGAATGAGATGATCGAGTCTATCAACGCATCTGTGATCAATGGCTCAAGGCTCCTCTGGCTCAAGGAAACAGAGAAAACCGTTACAGTTTGAGTAAGGCTAAGAATCTGAAAGCAAAAATATTTTAGCCACTATTCAATAGTCAATAACAACTACGGGGTTTATATTGTCCTCCTTCATTTTGCATTTAATGGTTAGTTTCCTTAAGCGGCAGAAATTTTACTCCGAATGTGTATAACAATGCAAAGAGGGCAGTTATCCCCAGCGTAATAACAATCTCAAAGAATGTCGGGAAATATGAAGGAAGCCCTTCTTTTAATACCGGAAGCACCTGTCCTGCTGTGACGAAATTATATCTCATCACGAATAAACCCATGAGAACGAGCAGTGAGCTAACAAATATTCCACGATGTGTTACCTTTGGAGTTAGAAGTATTATTATCGGAATAATCGTTCCAAGCAGTATTTCAAAGACATAGAAAGAAAAGCTGAATGGTCCATTTATCAGCAACATAATTGAGTTTATCTTTTCAGGGTTATTTACGCTTGAAAAGATCATCCATGAGTTAAACAAAAGCCCCATAGAAAGCATCAGGGCCAATAATTTGCCAAGCTCACATATTAATCTACTTAGTTTATCACCAATCTCTTCCCCTCTTATCCAGTATGTAAGGATTGTGATGAACAGAAAGAAGGAAAGCCCTGAAAATGTTGCTGATAGAACAAAATAAGCAGGGTAGAACGCACCATACCAGAGTGATCTCGCCTCTGTGTGCGCAAAGACTGCACCGAGTGTGCTTACTGCCGCGAGTCCTGTAACGAATGCTGATCCTCCTGCTGCCTTTGCAAGTTTATGGTCAAGGTGAACCGACCTTTCGGATTCATCCTTCCTTCCAAAAACGAGCAGGCTATAAAATACCTGTTTGTATCCTGTTGAGGTGTTGGCAATCTTTGCCATATCAGCCCTCGCAAGTAACAGGTATTCTATAATCACAAAAAGCAGATATACAGAATAGAAGAACCCCATCCACAATATACCTGACTTGAGGTTGGGGCTTAAATACACATAGACAAATGCCCTCTCTACATGTCCAAGATGAAGGAGGATTGCTAAAAGACCTGACATAATAGCTATTGAGGCAAAGAATACACCCCTTTTGCTTATTAATTCATATCTTTTGATGCCAAAGACATGCCCTAACGATGTTATAACACACATGCCTGAACCTGATACTACAAAGAAGACATATACAGATACAAGCATTGTCCACGGGATGTGTGTTGATATCTCAAGTATCTCCTGACCCTCTACAAAGCTCAACAGAACTACAAATGCCCCAAGGATAATAAAGGCAAGTAGGAAACTCATCCACCAATAAAAAATTGTATCTCTGCTGGAAATCATGCCTCCCCCCTATTCTTTGTCACCACTTCCGCGTGAAAAAAGATATAAAACACCCGCAAGTACTGCCCCTGCAAGAAAGCCGGTGGAACTTATCCTTAGCCTGTCAATGTCCTCGGATACTATTTTTTGTGGTGCAACAATAAGCCCCATTTCTTCGGGAGGAGCCGGCAGGATGGTGATAACATCTGTTCCCCCTGCCTCCTTCTCTCCAAGTACATAACCTCTGACAAGCTGAGCCTTTACCCTCGCTTTCCTCAGCATCAGGTCTCTGTATCCATAATCCAGTGCCTCAACAGGACAGGCAGCCACACAGGCGGGTTTGAGTTTTGGTATCCTGTCATAACAGAGATGGCACTTCCTTGTGATTCTCTTATGAAAATCAAATCTTGGCACCTTAAATGGACATGCCTGATAGCAATACCTGCAGCCTATACACTTTGTCTCGTCTATGACAACAGCGCCTGTTACTGGATTTTTTGTAATGGCGGTTACAGGGCATACACCTGCACAGGCAGGTTTTATGCAATTCTGACATTGCCACTTTAAAAATTTCCCTATCTCGCCATTACGGCTGCTCCGAACAAAGTTAACCACTGTATAGGTGGTCCCGTCCATATCCCTTACCAGCGTCTCAGGGACTTCGTAGGGTGGAAGTTTATTCCAACGCTTGCAGGCAGACATGCAGCGCCTGCATCCTATGCACTTGAAGGTATCCATGAGCTTTGCATACCTTCTCTCGCCTGTCTTAGGATTTACGGCGAGCGAGGCAGGCGCCGCGCCCATCAGCTTTATAAAATCACGCCTTGTAAGGTTACTGTCTTCCCATGCCATTTCCGTATCTCCATTCTTGTTTGTCATCGCGAGGCTGACAAAGTCAGCCAAAGCAATCTCAAGACGAGATTTCTCGCTTCGCTCGGAATGACAAAAAGTGAGTAATAAAACCTATTTCTTTGGTGCTTCTTCTTTCTTATCTACCTTATCTACAGGTTTTTCAATTGAAATTGTTACTTTTCCAAGTCCGAATTGTTCTCTCCTTTTGTTTTTAACTGCCTCCACTACCTTCATCATATCTTCGGGCTTGTCTTTTTCATGGTAATGGCATGCATTGCAGGAGTTTGGCTGTTTTGCAAGACCGCCGTGTTTAAGGGTTTCAGAAGGGCTTACGAACTTAAATCTGTGGCTGCTTATGTCAAACTCTGCTTCTCCCCTCTTAACTGCTGTCTGGGAGGTCTTTGGCATGTGACAGCCCCTGCAGTCATTGGTTGTGTGGATGCCGTGGAAACCTTCATTAGTTATCTTATGGCAATTTAAGCATAATTCATTGGCAGGTGCCTTTAATGAGCCCTTGCTTAGTGCTCCTTTTTGATGCACTGCATGACAGTCCCAGCAGTTTACACCCGAAAGTGCATGTTTGCTCTTTGCCCAGTCTACATACTGCTGGCGATGCATCTTTGGACTGCCGTCAGGCCACTCGCCAGGTTTTTCGTCATAATAGCTCCTTAATACCAAGCCGGGTAGATACCCAGCAGGACCTCCAGAATATTCATAATGTTTCGGACCATAAGGCGATTCCGTGTTCTTTACTGATACACCTCTATTGTGGCACTGTCCACATATCTGAGCAGCACGTTTTGCATCGTGTATCTTTGCAGGATTAACTATGGTCGTGGACTTTAAACCGAGAGGCGCCTTCAAATGCTCACTTCCCGGCCCATGGCATGACTCACATCCTATCCCGCGTTCTACCAGAGTGGTATCGAATCTATCATTTTTTGCATCATAATTAATCTTTACTCCAACTGCGTGGCAGCCTGAGCAGTGATACTGCCATGCCCTTCCTTTGTCACTCCAGTATTTGCCGTCTCCGGGCTTCTGTTTTGCAAGACCATGATAATCCGTCCATTTCTTTGTCTCCACATTCCACTGAACCGGTAAGACATGGAGTGCGCCGTTTGGGAATTCTGTTAAATATCTCTGCTTCCATGCACCTCCGATAACATATTTAAGCTCGTATGTTTCTTCTTTACCATCACGACCTATTGTTGTAACATAGTGTTTACCATCTTTTGTAGACATCTTTGTTGTGTAGTCGCCTGCTTTAAAGGTGTTGTTCTTTGTGAAATCACCGACTACAGTATTTATACTTGCAGGTCTTTCCTGATGGGGATGGAGGGTTGTGAGCCAGCTTTCATACTGGTCTTTGTGACAGCCTGCGCACCTCTGTGAGCCTACATATTCAGCCTTTGAAATGGCAGTAATCATCTCATCTGTATATCCAAAAGGTTGCTGTGTATAAACCATCAGCACAGCAACTACAAGCACTATTGAAAATAATATGACTTTCATATGTTTCATTTCTATAACCTCCCTTTATTTTTTAGGAGCAGTCTCTTTTACAGGTGGTACAGGTGGTATGCGCTTTCCTAAACCGACTGATTCCCTCTTTTTATTCCTTACAGCATCTATTGCCATCTGTAAATCTTCAGGGCTGTCCTTTTCGTGATAGTGGCATCCGTTGCAGGAGTTGGGTTGCTTTGCAAGTCCACCATATTTAAGTGTTTCAGCAGGACTTACGAACTTAAACCTGTGGCTGCTTATATCAAACTCAGCCTCACCCCTCTTAACAGCCGTCTGGGATGTCTTTGGCATGTGGCATCCCCTGCAGTCATTATTGCCGTGTATGCTATGTGTTATATCACTATCTATCTTATGGCAATTTAAGCATAATTCATTGGCAGGTGCCTTTAATGACCCCTTGCTCAGCGCTCCTTTCTGATGGACTGCATGACAGTCCCAGCAATTTACACCTGAAAGTGCATGTTTGCTCTTTGCCCAGTCTACATACTGCTGGCGATGCATCTTTGGACTGCCGTCAGGCCATTCAGCGGGCTTTTCATTGTAATAGTTTCTCAATACAAGACCTGGCAAATACCCTGCTGGTCCAGCAGGGTATTCATAAAATTCTGGACCATGAAGAGAATCTGTCTTTTTCACAGATACACCTCTGTCATGGCACTGACCGCATATCTGCGCAGCCCTCTTTGCATCGTGTATCTTTGCAGGATTAACTATGGTTGTAAATTTCTTGTTCATCGGTGCAATGACATGCTCACTGCCTGCTCCATGGCATGACTCACAACCTATACCTCTTTCTACAACAGTTGTATTGAACCTGTCCTTTTTAGCATCATAGTTAATCTGTAGTCCTGTCACATGGCATGTGCCGCATTGATATTGCCATGTGCGGTTTTTGTCACTCCAGTATTTGCCGTCTCCGGGCTTCTGTTTTGCAAGACCATGATAATCCGTCCATTTCTTTGTCTCCACATTCCACTGAACCGGTAAGATATGGAGTGCGCCGTTTGGGAATTCTATTAAGTATCTCTGCTTCCATGCACCACCAATTACATACTTGATTTCATAAGTTCCTTCTTTACCCTCAGGACCTATAGTTGTGACATAGTATTTCCCATCCTTTGTGAACATCTTTGCTGTATAACCGCCTGCCGTAAATGTGTTGTCCTTTATAAAATCTCCGACTACAGTATTTTTATTTGCTGGCCTTTCCTGATAAGGATGCAGTGTTGAAAGCCATGACTCATACTGGTCTTCATGACAGCCCGCACACACCTTTGAACCAACATATTTTGATTTGGATATGGCTGCAATCCTTTCATCAGTGTAATCAGCAAAAAGACCTGTCACTAATAATGACAGGAATGCTGTCGAAATGATAAGAGCGATTATGAGATATATCTTTTTCATTTACTTTGCCTCCTTCCGAGCGGTAACAGGTTTTGGTGTGCCTGCCTGTTTTACCGAAGACCATGCACCCATAAGCTCAGCGAGAGGCGTATCTTTATGGTGATGGCATCCGCTGCACGAATTTGGCTGGTTTTTGACCCCATCGTGCTTAAAGCTTTCATCAGGACCCACAAACTTGAAGCTGTGGCTTCTTTCTTCTCCTGCATACATGCCTTCTTTTACAGTTTTAGGCATATGGCAGGCTATGCAGCTACCAAAAGTATGTATTGTATGAGACGCTTTTGCCTCAAGCTGAAGCGGCTTATGACAGCTTTTACATAGCTCATCCCCCGCCTGCTTGGTCTGAAATAGCGTTTCTTTTTCATGGACACTGTGGCAGGTAAAACATGCTACGCCTGCTTTTGCATGCTCGCTCCTTTCCCAGTCTATGTATTGTTGATGGTGGAGTTTTGAATCCTTGCTCGGCCAGAATTTATCAGGATTCTTTTCAGGGGATACTGTTTTAAAAAAGAGCCTCAGATTTGCCCCTGGGGTTACCCTGTAATTTACAGGATAGGCATATTCCCCGCTCTTGTCCGTACCAGAGTTGTGGCATGAGCCGCATATATCAGCGGCAGCCCTTGGTGTAAGCTTTGCAGGGTTTATAATGGTGAATATCTCATAGCCGAGGACAGCTTTTACATGGTTGCTGCCAGGTCCGTGGCATGACTCACATCCTATGCCTGCCTCTTTGAATGTCTTTTTTGCAGGGTCTACACCAGTAGCATGGCAGCCTCCACATTCCTTAAACCATGGCCTTTCCTTCCACCTCTTGTCTTCAGGTGTTTCCTCCCACTTCCCTGCTTCTACATTAAACTGAGCAGGAAGTATGAAATACTCATCCCCGACCTTTGTAAGATACCTCTGCCTCCACTGACTTCCGATGGTATAAAGGATATCCTCTTTCTTAAATGTCTTTGGTGCAGTCGGGGCATCAAAATCACCGAGTACAGCTGCTGGGTCTTTTTTGACATCCACCATCATCTTTGCGTGAAGGGTCCCCTTCCAGTTGGAATATAACCTCTCATGACATTTTCTGCACTCATCCGAGCCTACGAATGTAGCATTCACCATGTCCTTAAATTCTCCTTTTGGCGCCTCTCTCTTTTTGACTACTATGATTGTTGTAACAACCACTATAGAGAGAGTCAGGAGAAAGATGATGCCGATAATCCATGGTAATTTCTTCATCCTACCACTCCTTTCTGCCCTGAGCTGGCAATGTTTTTAATAATTAAATTTGAGGTGTTAATAGATTTAGCCTTCAGGATTTGTTTCAATTTTCACTCCTCAGGAGGAATATGGTCAATAGAAAAGTTATTCACTAATCTGGGATTTTTGTGAAGAAAAATTCACGGCAGCTCTGTAAAGATTATCTGGGTATAGATGAGGACAAAGATTACAGTGTTCAAGATAACCACTTCATGATTTTGTGCCAATAGAGAGATGTCCAATATGTATGAATCTATCTTTAAGAAGCATATCGTCAGACTATTCTAATCGTTAAGAGCACTCCGATTATTATCACCATAGTTGCAACATAGAGTTTGAAGGCTTTCAGTGATAGCTTATTTAACAGGTTTTTCCCCGCAAATGTCCCTGCAAATGCTGATAGGGTTGTAATAAGCAAGAGCAGTTCACTGGTAGCAAGTGCCTCTCTGTTGTTAAATATATAAACAGGGATTCTTGTAATATCAACAATGGATGCAATAATAGCTGCTGTGGCGACAAATGTCTCTTTTGAAATATCGTAGTTGAGCAGATATGCACTGCGGATTGCTCCCTGATTGCCCACAAATCCACCGAGAAGTCCTGATAGAAAGCCGCCTATGAAATCTATTCTTTTCGGTAGTTTAAATTTTTCGCCTCCCCCTGTTGCCTCTTTTAAACCGAGAAATATTAAAGATAAACCAAGCAAAATCTTTACAACTGATGAATCCATTTTGCCCTGAAAGAATGCGCCTATAAAAGCGCCCATTAGTGTTAATACCCCAAACCGTTTTAAAATATCCAGACTCACATGCCTGCTGAAAAGGGATAGTTTTAAAAGATTATTCGCCAGATGTACAACTGCTACTATCAGGATGGCAATCTTGACATCATAGAATATGAGAAATACTGGCGTTAAAATCGTGCCCAGCCCGAACCCTGTCATGAGAGTTAAGGCAGCAGCCATGAATGCCATGAGAACAGGAATTAAGATGTTTATTTCAATCATGCATTACCTCGTCTATGAGCTCATTTATCTTTTCTTTAATCTGTGACAGTGTCCTTATGCCCTTTGTCGTTGTTCTGTAATACTTTCTTATTTTTCCACCAACATTTTCTGAATACGACCTCAAGAACTTTTCCTCTTCAAGTTTGTGAAGGACAGGATAAAGCGTTCCAGGACTCAGCTTATATCCATGTCTGCCAAGCTCCTCAATAAGCCACAAACCATACACAGGCTCTTTAGATGCATGGTGTAGGATATGAATTCTTATAAAACCTAAAAAGAAATCTCTAAGCATATATCTAAATCCGATAACGGAATACGATATAAATTAAATAATAAAATATCTCCTTGTCAAGCATGCGGGTTGAGATAATTATGTTGAAAGGTGATTCTCTAAAATCTTAAGGCAGTCAAGGGTCTTTTCGCCTTCTTTTGTGATCACATATGACTTCTCTTTATCCTGTTCTATAAGCCCTGCCTCTTTAAGCATCCTCAGATGAAAAACCACCTTTGTATGGTCTTCTATGCCGAGTTCTCTCGTGATTTCCATAAAACGCATACTTGTTCTTGAGCAGAGCAATCTTATAATCTTTCTTCTTATGGGATTGGATAAAGAGCTCAGGGTATAGTCGAGGTCTAACTTCTTTATGCCTTCTTCAAACTTTGACTCTTCAATCGCCCGCCTTATTGTTGTAAGGAGCTCCTCTATCTTAAAGGGTTTGGATATATAGTCGCTTGCCCCCTTTTTTATAGCATCTACTGCGTTTTCGACTGTTGCAAAGGCCGTAATCATAATTACTCTTGTTTTTGGTCTAACCCTTCTAAGCTCTGCAAGGGCATCAATACCGCTCATCCTTGGCATCATTAAATCAAGGAGGGCGATATCGTAGTCTTCAGAGGCAGCCTTCTCTATCGCCTCCTTACCAGAGGCTGCTTCATCTGTATGGTATCCTGCCCCTTTCAGTATCTCAGAGAGGTTTGCCCTTAGTTCCGCATCATCATCTACTATGAGAATCTTTTTCATTTTTCTCAATTGACGGAAGTTTAACGGTTACTGTTGTTCCTTTTCCAACAGTGCTGGATATTTCTGTAGTGCCACTATGTTGATTGATTATGCCATAGCAGATTGAAAGACCAAGTCCTGTTCCTGCACCAACCTCTTTTGTTGTAAAGAATGGGTCAAATACCTTTGATAAGTTTTCTTCAGAAATCCCGACCCCTGTATCAGATATTTCTACCTTAATCTGTCCATTGCTATGTGAGGTAGAAATGAAAATATTTCCCCCATCAGGCATTGCCTCGACAGAGTTGTTCAGGATGTTTATAAAGACCTGCTGCAGTTTCCCTGGGTCCCCCATTGCAGCAGGGACATCTGATAGTTTTTGATGGATTGTTACATCATTGAGTTTGTATCTCAAGAGTGTGAGGGTGCTGGTTATTACATTATTGATATCTAAAGGGATGAATTCGGATTCTCTCTGGCGGGAAAACTGCAATAGCTCCTTTGCAATAGTAGATGCCCTGTCTACATTCCTTTCAACCGCTTCAAGTTTTTGTAAAATGTCTTTGTCTGTGATGTTGTTTTTAAGTCTGTTCTTCAGAATCTGCATATTCAAAGATACATTTGTTAGGGGGTTGTTTATCTCATGAGCAATGCCAGTTGCAAGCTGTCCGAGAGAAGCCAATTTCTCAGACTGTGCAAGACGTTTTAGTTGTTGTTCTATCTTTTTCCTTGTTTCTATATCAAAAATATTAAGTGCCTTTATGATAAAGCAGGCGATCAAGACAGCTGATATGCCACGCAGCACCTCTACTGGGATTGGGAGATAAGGTAACATTGAGTGGGAAGGAACCATTCCTGCAAAGATGCTATAAAATACAAAGGTGATACCAGCGTAAAAGAGATTTTTTGAAACAGAAAGGCTTAAGTTCTTTACCTCATGGGAGTATGTCACCAACCCATAAGCAGTTACAAGCCCGCCAACAAGACCAAAGGTATTCCTTGCCAGGATGTCTGCTTTTTTAAAGAACTGGATATCCATACTGAATCCATGATTCCATAGATATATAATCCAGAAGAGAAAAAGAATTGCAGGAATTCCCTTTAACCACTTCATGCGATTATTATCGATAGAGCGTATAAGTGCCAGGCCAAACTGTAAAAGGAAGAAAAAGGAGAGAACAACAACAAATACTGTTATTAACTTTATAAAGAATATTTCACGAGGTGATATATATTGCCCCTGTAAAAGCATGTAGAGTTCAAGCCATTCGTGGGCTCCGTGTGCAAATCCAAACCCGGCCAAAAGATAGAGGCTGCCTGCAAGTTTCAACTCGCTTCCACTTATATCCTTAACCGCAATAGAGACACCGAGAAAAAGGAATGCGAGACCATAAAAGAAATAAAGCAGACAGACCGGAGGGATATTTGTAAATAGGTTAAGTTCAGACATAATAAATGTCTTTCATCCGTTTTATAAAATTATAGCACAAAGACAGAATACAGGGAAGGATAGTAGATTGACCGATGACTAAGTATACCATTAAACCTTATAATCTGTTTCATCACCCATATTCGGCAATGTCCCATCTTCCCCTTGTCAATCCTCACTTAGCACAGATATAATAGTGGCGTTCGCAAGTTTTTTTGTTGCGAATAAGGGCTTTTTACTGAATAATTGCAAGAGGAGGATAGATGACGATTACCGAAAAGATACTTGCAGCCCATGCTGATAAGAAAGAGGTTTCGCCAGGAGAGTTGATAAATGCGAAAGTAGACCTTGTGCTTGCCAATGACATAACCGCGCCAATCGCTATTCAGGAATTCAAAAAGATTGGTGCAAAGGGTGTCTTTGATAAAGACAGAGTTGCCTTTATCCCTGATCACTTTGCACCACAGAAGGACATAAAGGCGGCCGAGCAGTGCAAGATGCTGAGGGAGTTTTCAAGGGAGTACCATCTTAGTTTATATTTTGAGGTTGGAAGAATGGGTATTGAACATGCACTGCTTCCTGAAGAGGGGCTTGTTGTGCCGGGGGATTTGATCATAGGTGCGGACAGTCATACATGCACTTACGGTGCCCTCGGAGCATTCTCAACAGGCGTTGGCTCAACAGATGTCGCCTCTGCAATGGCAACAGGTGAGTGCTGGTTCAAGGTTCCTGAGTCAATGAAATTTATATATTATGGAAAACTCAATAGATGGGTTGGTGGTAAAGACTTAATACTTCACACCATCGGAGACATTGGTGTTGATGGTGCCCTTTACAGAGCAATGGAATTTGAAGGGGAGACCATAAGAAACCTTCCCATGCATGCAAGGCTCACGATGTGTAACATGGCAGTAGAGGCAGGCGGAAAGAGTGGTATCATTGTGCCTGATGAGATAACAGCGGCTTATGTAAAAAACAGGGCAAAAAGACCATACAAGTTCTATTCTTCAGATGAAGATTCAGATTATATAGAAATAAGACAATATAACTGCTCAAAGATTCCCCTCACAGTTGCCTGTCCTCATCTTCCATCAAATACAAGGCCTGCCGTAGAGCTTTTTGAGGTGGCTATTGACCAGGTTGTAATAGGCTCTTGCACTAATGGAAGACTGGAGGATTTGAGGGAGGCTGCAGAGGTTATAAAAGGGAGGAAGGTAAATTCTAATGTGAGGTTGATAGTGATTCCTGCAACACAGAGGATTTACAAGCAGGCAATGAAAGAAGGGCTCCTTGATATATTCATAGATGCTGAGGCAGTAGTCTCGACGCCTACATGCGGGCCATGCCTTGGCGGACATATGGGAATCCTCGCAAAGGGGGAAAGGGCGCTTGCAACAACGAACAGGAATTTTGTCGGCCGTATGGGACATCCAGAGAGCGAAGTCTATCTCTCCAACCCCGCAGTGGCAGCAGCATCAGCAGTTCTTGGGAGGATCGGGGTTCCTGAGGAATTAGGGTTGCAAAGAGAGTAATGCGTTATGCGTAATGAGTAATAAAACCGTAATACCACCGGAAGATAAACTGAAAGAATTGGGTATTGAGCTTCCTGAGGCACCAAAGCCGCTGGGTTCTTATGTCCCATTTGTAAGGAGCGGGAACCTTGTCTTTCTCAGCGGGATGCTTCCGTTGAGAGGAGGAAAGCTCGTAAGGCAGGGCAGGGTAGGTGAGAATATTACTATCGATGAAGCAAGGGAAGATGCAAGAGTAACAGCAATAAATGCATTGTCTGTCTTAAAATTAAACATAGGAAGTCTCAATAAGGTAACGAGATGTGTAAAGCTAACGGGCTATGTCGCCTCAGCCCCTGATTTTACAGAGCAGCCAAAGGTCCTTAATGCTGCCTCGGACCTGATGTTTGAGATTTTTGGAGAAGGAGGAAGGCATGCGAGGGCAGCAGTCGGCGTCTCTGTGCTCCCGCTCAATTCACCAATCGAAATAGAGTTCATATTTGAAATAGTTGCTTCTCATCTTCACTTCTTTACTCGCAACTCATTACTGTTTTATTGACCTATGGTAAAACCTGTTGTTGTAATAGTCGGAAGACCAAATGTTGGCAAATCAACCCTCTTTAACAGGATGGTTGGCTCTGCCACTGCTATAGTCGAGGATATCCCTGGCGTTACGCGAGACAGAAACTATATGGAGGCAGAGTGGAATGAAAAGGTTTTTATCGCTGTTGACACAGGAGGATTTTATCCCGAGCCAGCAGAAGACATATTCCTCCAGGTCAAGGAGCAGGCGCTGTTTGCAATTGACGAGGCAGACCTTATAATCCATCTGCTTGATGGCAAGGAGGGGCTTAATCCATCAGATATCGAGCTTTCAAGGATCCTCAGGGCATCAGGCAAGAAGGTCATCTGGGCTGTTAACAAGATAGACGGACCTAAAAGGGAAGACAGGCTATACGACTTCTATCCCCTTGGAGTTGATGAACTTATACCTGTCTCAGCGGCAACCGGATATAATTTTGATGAATTTATGGACAGAATTATTGCCCTGCTTCCACCTGCTGTTAAAAAAGATGTTGATTATCCCAAGGTTGCTGTTGTTGGCAGGCCGAATGTTGGCAAGTCCACACTTGTGAATGCCCTCCTTGGAAAGAAGAGGATGATTGTCAGTCCAATTCCAGGCACAACAAGGGACTCTATTGACACAGTCTGCAGCTACTATGGCAAGAAGTATCTGTTTATAGATACAGCAGGTATAAGAAGAAAGGGTAAGGTAGGCTACTCTGTCGAGAGATTCTCGATGGTCAGGGCAATAAGGAGTATAGAACGCTGTGATGTAGCACTCATAGTGCTTGATGCATCTGAAGGCATAGTAGAACAGGATCAGAAGATTGCAGGCATTGTGGAAAGATATGGCAGGGGGGCGGTATTTTTGCTGAACAAGTGGGACCTGTTAGAAGACCCTGAGACTGAATACAAGAGGCTCATTCCAGAGCTGCAGCGAAAGATGTGGTTTATCAGCCATGCCCCTGTGATTACAACAGCAGGCATGGAAAGAAAGAGGATTACAAAGGTTTTTCCTGTAATCGATGAGGTAATCGCTGAGAGGAAGAAGAGGATAAGCACAGCAGAAATGAACAGATTTTTGAGAGAGGTTGTATCAAGTGCGCCAATGCCTTTATATAAGGGTAAGGCAGTAAAACTCTATTACATGACCCAGGTCAAGACAGAGCCACCAGGCTTTGCAATCTTCACTAATCATCCAGAAGGCTTGAAAGAGGCGCATATAAGATACATAGAGAAATGTCTGAGAGATAAATTTTCCTTCAAGGGTACACCCATAAGAATTTATAAGAAATTAAAAATGTAGATGCAAAGTGCAAGATGCAATATGTGCAAGTGTATGTATATGAAAGCTTCTTGCATACACTTACACATTCACCCCCACACCTATGCATAGGTTGTGGGTGTAAACCCGTGGTGTGGGGGTTCACATTCGAGAGAGATGAGATTTATAAGGGTCTTATTTAAGAGCTTTGTTGACTTTTTCAAGGATGGCGGGATAATGCTTGCTGCCTCGCTGTCATACTTCGCCATGATGGCGATTGTCCCATTCTGCCTCTTCCTCGTGACAATCTTCGCATATTTCCTTGGTGAACACCAGGCCTTTTATAAATTTTTTGTGGCAAAGCTCATAAGTTTTTTCCCGAAGATTACCCATGAGATAACAGAGGAACTCAGGAAGATCATAACATTCAAGGGACTCGGAAAGTTCAGCCTCATACTCTATGGCTTTCTGTCCTACCAGTTCTTTTCATCTATGGAGTCGGCCATAAATGTGATATTCAAGATAAAAAAGAAGAGGGCATTTATAATCTCCCTGTTCCTCTCATTAGTTGTGGTGACATTGATAATAGCATTTCTTCTTATCTCCTTTAGTGCAACGTCAATAATCCCCTTGCTCAAGGTGCTGAAGGAGTTTTTCCCTGCGCTGAAGATTGGCAAGATAACAAGCTTTCTCATAAGGTTTGTTGTGCCATTCTTTCTTGTCCTATTTACTGTTATATCGATGTATATACTTTTACCAAAAAGGAGGATAAAATTCTTCCATGCCTTCTCTGGTGCGCTGTTTACTGCGATATTACTTGAGATTGCAAAACACCTCTTCACCTGGTATGTTGGGTCTGTCACAAAGCTTGGAACCATCTACGGCCCCCTGTCAGCATTCGTGGTATTCTTAGTGTGGATATTTTATTCGTCCTGCATATTCCTTATAGGCGGTGAGATTGTGCATAATCTGGGAGACTCAAAAGGAGACTGATTTGATAGACCTTATTGGTAAGATTGTTGAGGTCAAGGCAAATGACATAACCTATACAGGAAAGCTTGTTGAAGTAGGGGAGACAGAAGTCCACCTCGAATCAGAATTAGGCTGGATCGTTATCCCGGCTGAGAATATTGCGTTTATAAGGGAGAAAGAGGATTAACCTAAATCCCCAAGTAAAAACTGAACAAGCGTCACTGCTGATATTGCGGCTGTCTCTGCACGTAGTATTCGCCTGCCGAGAGACGTAACAATCAGTCCTTTAGACTTTGCAAGATTAACCTCTTCTTCTGTGAACCCACCCTCAGGGCCAATGGCAACAAAGAGTGGGCAGTGAATAGTGAATAGTGAATAGTGAATAGTATCTACTTTATTTTCTGCCGACTGTTCACTAACGACTATCGACTTTTTTAATTTCTCCACTGCCTCTGATATCTTTATGCCTCCTTCTTCCCAGAAGATGAGGCCGTTTATAGGCTGGGACAGTCCCGATTCTACCCCTCGTAAACTCGGCGGTAAATCTGGGACAGTCCCATCGTGAGCGTGTAATCCCCCATCACCCCCCTTTAGAAAAGGGGGGGCGGGGGGATTTGAACTAAAAATGTCGCAGAAATTAACAGGCTCATGAACAACAGGAATCATAGTTCTACCGCTCTGTCTCGATGCCTCCTCTGCTATCTTTCTCCATCGCTCGACCTTTCTTGTCTCCCTTATCTGGCTCCTCTCTGTGATTGTCGGGATTATCTCTTTAACTCCAAGCTCTGTTGCTTTTTGAATAACGAGATCCATTTTTTCGCCCTTCATAAGTCCCTGTACAAGTGTAATATTGAGCGGAGACTCTGTATTGCAAGGGAATGTCTCTATGACCTCTGCAATGACCTCTCTTTTGTCTGTCTTAATGATGGTTGTTTTTAAACAGTTTCCCATACCATCAAATATGACCAGAGTATCGCCGACCTTACTTCTCAATACCGATGTTAGATACCTGGCCTGCTCCTTTTGTATTCGTATGTGTCTTTCTTTTAGATCAGCTGATGGCAGTAAGATTCGAGGCATTAACCCCCTCTATTTTTCAGCGCTCGAAAATAAATCCTTCAGTTTCTCTTTAAACCCTTTCGAAACCTCATCACCATTTATTTTTGCAAATTCCTCGAGTATCTCCCTCTGTCTCGGTGTGAGTCTCTTTGGCACTTCAACATATACCCTGACAATCTGGTCACCCTTTGCATGGCCGCCAAGTTTTTGTATACCTTTCCCCTTGAGATGGAAGGTCTTTCCAGAAGGAGTTCCAGCAGGAATCTTTATTTTTGCTATACCATCAAGGGTGGGCACTTCTATCTCTGCCCCAAGGGCTGCATGGGGAAATGCGATCGGAATCTCACAGAATAAATCCATCCCATCCCTTTTGAAGAAGGGGTGTTCATCAACATGCAGAATTATGTAGAGGTCACCTGGCGGACCTCCGTAGACACCAAGTTCACCTTCCCCTGACATCTTGAGTCTTGAACCTGTATCAACGCCTGGGGGGATTTTTACTGATATGGTGCGGACCTTTTTAACCTTGCCATTTCCCCTACACGTTGTGCAGGGGTCTGTAATAATCTGGCCAGTTCCATGGCAGCGGCCACATGTCCTTGAAACGCTGAAGAACCCCTCCTGAAACCTGACATGCCCTGTACCTTTGCAATTTGGACATGAAACAGGTCCCTTGCCTGGCATGGAACCTGTGCCATTACATGGTGTGCAGTTTTCCCACCTTGGCACCTCTATGAATTCCTCAGTGCCAAAGGCAGCCTCCTCAAGGGTTATATCGAGGTCATATCTCAGGTCATTGCCTTTTGTTGGCCTCGGTCTGCGCTGTCCTGTAAATGTTCCGAAGAAGTCTCCGAAGATATCCTCAAATACATCCGTGAAGGCTGTTCCGCCTCTGAATGCTCCGAACCCAGCTCCAATGCCTTCTGCTGTTCCAAATCTGTCGTAGTTTGCCCTTTTTTCAGGATCGCTGAGGCAGGTGTATGCCTCGTTTATCTCCTTGAATTTTTCTTCGGACTCTTTATTCTCGGGGTTCCTGTCAGGGTGGTATTTCAGGGCAAGGCGCCTGAACGCCTTCTTAATTTCGGCTTCAGAAGCGTTTCTTGATACACCCAGCATTTCATAATAATCTCTCATTTTTATTAGTTATTAGTTTTAGTTAGGGATTTTCTGTCGTCTTTCCTTAACCCCTTAACTACTTGCTACTTATTACTTGTTTTAGTTCTCCTTCTTATTTTTATCTACTTCTTCGAATTCTGCTTCAACAACTTCTTCTTCAGGTGCTTTTGCTTTTGCTTCAGCACCTGCGCCTGCTTGTGCCCCTGCTGCCCTGTATATGTGCTCTGCAAATTTGTGAGAGGCCCTTGTGAGATTTTCAATTGCAGACTTTATCTCTGCCACATCTGTGCTTGTATCCTTGACTTTCTTACATTTTTCCAGTGCATCTTCTACATCTTTCTTCTCAGACTCGCTAAGCTTGTCTCCATATTCGCGGAGGGATTTTTCTGCTGTGTATACAAGGGTGTCAGCCTCATTCCTTGCCTCAGCGAGCTGTTTCTTCTTCTTGTCCTCCTCTGCATGGGACTCTGCATCCCGCATCATCTTTTTGATCTCTTCTTCTGTGAGGCCGCTTGATACAGTTATCCTTATGGATTGTTCTTTGCCTGTGCCAAGGTCCTTTGCTGACACATGGAGTATTCCATTGGCGTCGATATCAAATGATACCTCTATCTGTGGCATACCTCTTGGTGCTGGTGGTATTCCTACGAGTTCAAAAACCCCGAGGAGTTTGTTATCTGCTGCCATTTCCCTTTCACCCTGGGACACCTTGATCGTTACTGCAGGTTGATTGTCAGCAGCAGTCGAGAAGATTTGACCCTTTTTTGTCGGGATTGTTGTATTCCTCTCTATAATCTTTGTGAATATACCACCGAGGGTCTCTATGCCGAGTGAGAGCGGAGTGACATCCAGGAGAAGTACTTCCCTGACCTCTCCTTTGAGCACTGCGGCCTGTATTGCAGCTCCCACAGCAACAACCTCATCCGGATTAACGGTTTTGTTTGGCTCCTTCCCAAAAAAGCCCTGAACTGTCTGCTGAACCTTTGGTGTCCTTGTCTGCCCGCCAACAAGAAGTACCTCATCAATATTCAAAGGAGATAAATTTGCATCACCGAGGGCATTTTTGCATGGCCCAATTGTTTTCTCTACGAGGTCTCCTGTAAGCTGTTCGAACTTTGCCCTTGAGAGTTTCATCAAGAGGTGTTTTGGACCTGTTGCATCGGCCGTTATGAACGGAAGGTTTATCTCTGTCTCCATGGCTGTCGAAAGCTCGATTTTTGCCCTTTCAGCAGCCTCTTTAAGCCTCTGCAGCGCCATCTTATCCTGTTTCAGATCAATGCCCTGGTCTTTTTTGAATTCGCCTACCATCCAATCGATAATCCTCAGGTCAAAGTCATCACCGCCGAGGTATGTATCGCCATTCGTGGACTTTACCTCTATTACACCCTCACCGATCTCGAGTATGGATATATCGAATGTGCCTCCTCCAAGGTCATAGACAGCAATCTTCTCCTCTCTCTTCTTGTCCATCCCATAAGCAAGGGATGCAGCTGTTGGCTCGTTAATTATCCTCAATACATTAAGTCCTGCAATCTTGCCTGCATCTTTTGTTGCCTGGCGCTGGCTGTCGTCAAAATAGGCCGGTACTGTTACGACAGCATCTGTAACAGGTTCTCCGAGATAATCCTCAGCAGCCTGTTTCAGTTTCTGCAGTATCATGGCAGATATCTCAGGAGGAGAATACATCTTTCCCCTTATCTCCACGTGGGCATCTCCATTGAGTGCCTCGACTATCCTGTATGGCAATCGCTTTTTTGCATGCTCAACCTGAGGGGAGTTGTACTTTCTTCCCATGAGCCTTTTTATTGAGAATATTGTATTCTCAGGGTTTGTAATCGCCTGTCTTTTGGCAATCTGGCCAACGAGTCTCTCCCCCTTTTCAGTAAAGGCAACGACAGATGGAGTTGTCCGGGTGCCCTCCTGGTTTGGGATGACCACAGGCTCGCCAGCCTGGACAACGGCAACAACAGAGTTTGTTGTGCCAAGGTCTATTCCTATTGCTTTACCCATTTTTATTATTCCTCCTCATCTTTATTTATATTTATTCTAATCTCTATATTGCCTTCTTCTGTCTTTTCTTTCTCCTGACTCTCGACTAACGACTGACGACTATTGACTGTCTTTTGAGGTTTCTTTGATACAGCAACAAGGGAAGGGCGCAGCACTTTATCCCTGAACATGTAGCCCTTTCTAAACTCCTCAACCACTGTTTTTTCATCTGTGTCCTCTCTCTCAACCTGCGTCATAGCATGATGCAGCGATGGATCGAATCGTTTGCCGAGGGCAGAGATTGGAGTAATGCCGAATTTCTCAATGACCCTCTGGAACTCCTTGAGTGTTATCTCTACGCCCTGGACGAGTCCCTGTGAAACATTATTCGATGAATGTTTCACAGCCAACTCGAGATTATCTATAACAGGCAGGAGTTCATACAGCAATGACTCATTGCTGTATTTTATAAGCTCCTCCTTATCTTTCAATACCCTCTTCCTGTAATTGTCGAACTCTGCATAGAGCCGCAGGTACCTGTCTTTTAATTCCTGTAGCTCCTCCTCGGGTTTTAGTTTTTCTGTCTCCACCACCTCTTCTTTTTCACCGATAACCTGTTCCATTCCTGAAACTTCTTCCTCTCTCTTCTCTATGGTTTTATTTTCTTCCAAACCATCCTCCTATCTCTCTGCTGAGCGCCCTTGTTATAAACTTTGCGGTCATATCGACTATGAAGATTGCCTTTGAATAGTCCATCCTTGTTGGGCCTATTATCCCAACGGTCCCGATAGGTCTATCGCCTTCTTTATATGTTGATGCTACAATGCTCAGTTTCTTCATTTCGTCATCAAGGTTTTCGGAACCTATTACAACCTGCACTCCGTCCGATTCGGATAGCCTGTCAAGCAGTTTTATAATCAGGTGCTTGTCTTCTATGGCCCTTGAAATCTCTTTTATCTTCTCGATGTTTGAGAAATCAGGAAGTGATAGAACCTCTGAGAATCCAGAAATAAATATATCGCTATGAGGGAAAGACAATGCCTCCCTGCATATTCTTATCGCCCTTGATATAAGGGTATCACATAGTGCCTTTTCTTTCGCCATTTCCTTTATTATCATCGAGCGAATTTCGTCAAGGGTATAGCCGGAGAACTCGGAATTCAGGTATTCTGTTATCCTGTTAAGGTCTCTCTGCGTTAGCTCTGGATTCATATTCAGAATTCTGTTTTTTACCAGACCTTCGTTGGTAAAGAGCATTGCTACTGCCTGGTTCCCCCTGTATTTTAATAACTCGATCCTGTTCAATATTGTCCTGTCAGGGTTTGGAGGAAGTGCAACCCCGAGATAGTGCGAAAGAATCGAAAGTGTTTTTGTTGCCTCGCCAATGAGAATATTGATATCGTGTCTGATAGCCTCAAGTTTTCTTGTCAGGTCATGGACAAGCTCTTCATTTGGCTGATCTTCTTCATGACGCAGGCAGTCAACATAAAATCTGTATCCCTTATCTGTAGGCACCCTTCCTGCAGAAGTGTGCGGCTGGCGCAGAAAGCCCATATCTTCGAGGTCAGCCATTATGTTTCTTATTGTTGCCGGAGAAAGGGCAAAAGAATACCTCTTTGTAACAAACCTTGACCCAACCGGG
Source organism: Nitrospira japonica (assembly GCA_020723925.1). Taxonomy (GTDB): domain Bacteria; phylum Nitrospirota; class Thermodesulfovibrionia; order Thermodesulfovibrionales; family DYHX01; genus DYHX01. Next base: position 52,376 of record DYHX01000003.1, read on the forward strand.
TCTGGATTGTTTATATAGCTCTGAACTACTGCACAGAGCACTCTCTTGTTTCTCTCGTCAAGCATATTTCGACAAGCTCAATATTTAGCACTCTCAATGGTAGAGTGCTAATAATTTAGCAGTTAATTCCTCAAGGTGTCAAGTAGACTGTTAGCCTGTCAAGCCAAAATAGAAATGTCCTATTTTCACCAAAATAGAAATGTCCGGTT
>DYHX01000038.1 GCA_020723925.1 Nitrospira japonica
AGCAAATTTATTAAATGGGCGACTAAAGTCGCCCTTACCTGGTTGAAGGAGATTAACCTGGATATAGTCCTTGCAACAAGAAATAAAAAGAAAGTTGAAGAGATAAGAAGAATTGTTGCGGGCATGCCAATCTCGATATTCACACTTGATGACTTTCCTGAATGCCCGGAGGTGGCAGAAGACGGTGATACATTTGAGGCTAACGCTGTTAAAAAGGCTGTATCTGTCTTAAGGCATACAGGGAAAACCGCACTTGCCGATGATTCCGGGATAGAGGTTTATGCGCTAAATAGGGCACCAGGCGTATTGTCTGCGAGGTATGCTGGTGAGGGTGCAGATGACAGGAAAAATCTCGAAAAACTCCTATGTGAGATGCGTTCATTTGATGATGATAAAAGAGGGGCAAGGTTTGTCTGCTGTATAGCTTTGGCATCCCCCGACAGATGCGTAAAAACATTTTTTGGATACGCTGAAGGCAGGATAGGGAGAGAGCCGAGAGGCTCAAGCGGTTTTGGCTATGACCCTATATTTTATCCAGAGGGGCACAGCAGGACATTTGCTGAGATGAGTGATGATGAAAAGGATGCTATCAGCCACAGGGCGATGGCATTAAGGGAGCTTCGTCAGTATCTCATCGGGAAGAAATTATAAGAATCAATAAGTAAATTTTATCTTATTATCAAAAATATGAATTTGACTTAAAATAGGAGGAAGCTTATAGTTAGAAGGTTTTAACAGATAGTACTGCTAAGTAAGCTATTGATTTTTTGAGGTAAAACGCTTATTTTTTAGTTATTTCGGTATCTTGCAATAGAGAAATAGGGAGGCGTGTATGAGACTTGTACTACTTGGTGCGCCTGGTGCAGGAAAAGGGACTCAGGCCAAGATGCTCATAGAAAAATACGGGATTCCGCAGATTTCTACAGGGGATATCCTTAGAAAGGCTGTAGCAGACGGGACACCTCTTGGTAAGGCGGCCAAGGCGGTTATGGACAGGGGTGAACTTGTTCCGGATAAGGTAGTATTAGACCTTGTAGAGGAGAGGCTAAAACAGGATGACTGTAAGAAAGGCTATATACTTGATGGTTTTCCGAGGAATACGGCCCAGGCTGAAACTCTTGATAAAATGCTACAGGGGTTAGGGATGCCACTTGATTCTGCCTTGAGTGTTGATGTCCCTAAGGATGACCTGCTAAAGAGACTCACAGGTAGAAGAACCTGCAAAAATTGTCAGCAGATGTATAATATCTATTTTTCCCCCCCAAAAAAAGACAATGTATGCGATAAATGCGGCGGTGAGCTTTTCCAGAGGGATGATGACAAAGAGGAAACGATCAAAAAGAGACTCGATGTCTACGAAGCTCAGACCGCACCACTCATGGATTATTACGGCAAAAAGGGGATACTTAAGTCCATACAGGGCGTAGGCACTATAGATGAGATTTTCAATAAGGTTTGCGCTGCATTAGAGGGGAAGTAACTAATAACTTTTATAAACAGGAGGAAGAAATGGCGTTAGTAAATCCGCACGGCAAAGAAAAAAAGTTGATGCCCCTTTTGCTTGAAGGGGAAGAACTCAAGGCAGAAAAGAAAAAAGCCAAAGGCCTGACAGATGTCAGAATAACCTCGAGGGAAACCGGCGACATTATCATGATGGGGATAGGAGGCTTTACGCCACTAAGAGGGTTTATGGGTCATGACGACTGGGAGGGTGTATGCGCTGAGTATAAAATGGCCGATGGCACCTTCTGGCCGATTCCTGTAACCGTTTCAACGAATAAGACAAAGGCAGATAGCATAAAGATGGGGGAGGACGTAGTTCTTGTCGATGAAGAGACAGGCGAGCTGATGGCCACTATGAAGGTGGAAGAAAAGTATAAGATTGATAAAGAATACGAATGCAAACAGGTCTTCAGGACAACAGATACCGAGCATCCCGGGGTTGCAAAGGTTATGGCACAGGAAGAGATAAACCTTGCCGGGCCAATAAAAGTGCTTAGCGAGGGTGAGTTCCCAAGGAAATACAAAGAGTTGTTTCTTTGGCCATCGGAGACGAGGAAGCTTTTTGCAGAAAAGGGATGGAGCAGGGTTGCAGCCCTTCAGCTCAGAAACCCAATGCACCGCTCACATGAATATCTCGCAAAGATAGCCATAGAGGTTGCAGATGGTGTATTGATCCACCAGCTTCTCGGAAAGCTTAAGTCAGGTGACATTCCTGCTGATGTGAGGACAAGGGCTATTAATGCACTGGTGGAGCACTATTTTGCGAAAGATACAGTTGTTGTGGCTGGTTACCCATTGGATATGAGATATGCAGGCCCTCGCGAGGCGTTGCTTCATGCCCTCTTCAGACAGAATTATGGGTGCAGCTACATGATTATTGGAAGAGACCACGCAGGCGTTGGGGAATACTATGGCCCCTTTGATGCACATCACATATTCGATGAGATCCCTGAGGGTGCTATGGAGATTCAGCCCTTCAAGATTGACTGGACGTTCTACTGCCATAAATGCGATGGTATGGCATCCATGAAGACATGCCCTCATGGCAAGGAAGACAGGTTGCTTTTAAGCGGTACTAAGTTGAGGAAGATGTTATCGGAGGGTGAAGAGGTACCTGATCATTTCAGCCGTTCAGAGGTTCTGAAGATACTACAGGAATACTATCAGGGATTGACCGAGAAGGTTGAGATTAAAACTCATAAATATGCAGAAGGCGCATAGATTTTAAGTTCTGAGTTCGGAAGTTCGGAGTTGAGAGTTAAAGGTTAATCTTTTTCTCCTAACTCCTTACTCCTAACTCCTAACTCAAAGGTGAGAGGGGGTGAAGTTTAGGAAGTTTTTAAGTATTCTGATTTAATGCGGGAAGGTTTTCAAAGTCTTTTAAAACCCAATTTTAGGAGGTATTGATTATGCCGAGTTTTGTGATTACTGAAAAATGTGACGGCTGCAAGGCACAGGATAAGACAGCCTGCCAGTATATCTGCCCAAACGACCTGATGGTGTTGAACAGGGATATAATGAAGGCGCACAATCAGGAACCTGACCAGTGCTGGGAGTGCTATAACTGCGTTAAGATATGTCCTCAGCAGGCAATGGAGGTAAGGGGGTATGCAGACTTTGTGCCCCTTGGAGGAAACGTCATCCCACTGAGAGGCTCTGATTCTATTATGTGGACTATCAAGTTCAGAAACGGAAAACTCAAGAGGTTTAAGTTTCCGATAAGGACAACCCCTGAGGGTTCAATAGATGCATACAAAGGCAAACCAGAGGCTGATATATCTAAGATTAAACAGCCGGGATGTTTTACACATCAGGGCACGGGCAAGACAATGCCCACACTTAAGAAGTAAGGAGGGATATTAATGGAAAAAGAATCTTGTACTTTTTCGTATTGCGAAAAGCCTCAGATTGTTGAGGTGGATACAGACATCCTCATTGTAGGTGGTGGAATGTCAGCCTGCGGTGCTGCATTCGAGGCAGTAAGATGGGCACAGGCTGCAGAGAAGGCAGGCAAAGGTAAGATAAAGATTACACTTGTTGACAAAGCTGCAATGGACAGAAGCGGAGCGGTTGCTATGGGACTTTCTGCTATCAACACATATATGGGAGAGAATGACCCTGCAGACTATGTCAGGTATGTAAGGGACGACCTTATGGGCATAATCAGGGAAGACCTTGTTTATGACCTCGGCAGGCATGTTGACGACAGCGTCCATAATTTTGAAGATTGGGGACTTCCTATCTGGAAAAAGGCAGAAGACGGTCACACAATGGACGGTGCACAGGAGGCCCCAAAACTTAGAGAAGGCGGCAAGCCTGTAAGGTCAGGCAAGTGGCAGATAATGATAAATGGCGAATCCTACAAGGTTATTGTTGCTGAGGCAGCAAAGAACGCCCTTGGAATGGACAACATCTATGAAAGGGTCTTCATTGTTAAGCTTCTTCTTGATGAAAAAGAGCCTAACAGGATTGCTGCAGCAGTAGGATTCAGCGTAAGAGAGAATAAGGTATATATCTTCAGAACAAACGCTATGCTTTTAGGCAGTGGCGGTGCTGTTAATGTATTCAGACCGCGTTCTGTAGCAGAAGGTCAGGGAAGGGCATGGTATCCTGTATGGAATTCTGGCTCAGGTTATGCACTCGGCATACAGGTAGGCGCAGAGCTTACAATGATGGAAAACAGGTTCGTTCCTGCAAGATTTAAGGACGGCTACGGTCCTGTTGGTGCATGGTTCCTGTTTTTCAAGGCAAAGGCAACAAACGCAATGGGAGAGGATTACTGCGTAGGAGCAAACCTTGAAGAGACAAAGAAACTTTACAGCCCCTATGCTGAGAAGATGGGAACCGCTATCAGAAACCACATGATGATGATGGATATGAAGGCAGGCAAGGGACCAATCTATATGCAGACAGCCGAGGCCATGGCTGTACTTGGTAAGACGATGGATGCAAAGCAGCTAAAACATCTTGAGGCGGAGGCATGGGAAGACTTCCTTGACATGTGTATTGGTCAGGCAAGTGTTTGGGCGGGTAACAATATAGAGCCTGACAAGACGCCGTCAGAGATTATGCCGACAGAGCCATATCTCCTCGGCTCACACGCCGGTTGTGCTGGTTTCTGGTGCAGCGGTCCAGATGATTTGGGCGCGCCTGCTGAATGGCACTGGGGCTATAACAGGATGTCAACTGTTAAAGGCCTATTTATGATGGGTGATATCTGCGGTGCATCAGGACACAAGTTCTCTTCTGGCTCACATGCTGAAGGAAGGATTGCTGCAAAGTCAGGAGTTGCTTTTGTCCTTGACAACAAAGACTTCAAGCCGACCGTAACAAAATCAGCAGACGAGCTTGCTGGAGAGATATATCTACCATATGAGGTATACGAGAAACATAAGACATATTCAACCGCACCAGAGGTTAATCCTAACTACATCAAGCCGAGAATGGTTCAGGCAAGGCTCCAGAAGATTGCTGACGAATACTTTGGCGGAGTGTCAACCTGGTATATGACCAGCAAGACCATGCTTGAGAAGGGGCTTGAACTCCTCACAATGCTTAAAGAGGATGCTGCAAAGACAGGAGCGAAGGACCTCCATGAGCTCATGAGGGCATGGGAAAACTACCATAGAATCTGGTCCATCGAGGCTCATGCAAGACACATCCTCTTCAGGGAGGAGTCAAGGTATCCAGGCTATTACTACAGAGGCGACTTCCTTGCCATCGATGACAAGAACTGGAAGTGCTTTGTCAACTCAAAGTATGACCCAGCCACTGGCGACTGGAAGTGCTTCAAGAGAGATTACGTGCAACTGATACCTGATTAATAGTAGTTTAAGAAGGTTGAGGCTAAGGTGAGGTGAAGATTTTCTCAGTCTTAGCCTCAACCTAATTTATGAGGGAGGAATAGCATGACGGATCAGAATAGAAATGTGTTGGTTATTGGAGGAGGGATGAGTGGACTGACCGCTGCTGTTGAGGCAGCAGAGGCAGGTTATGATGTCTTTATTGTTGAGAAGAATTCTTATCTTGGTGGCAGAGTTGCCCAGCTTAACAAATATTTTCCAAAGCTATGTCCTCCAAACTGTGGTCTTGAGATAAACTTTAAAAGGATTAAGAATAATGCACAGGTCACATTTTACACCCTGAGTGAGGCAGAAAAGATTTCAGGTCAGGAAGGGAATTTTGACGTAACAATTAAAATAAACCCCCGCTACATCAATAATAAATGCACAGGCTGCAACAAGTGTGCAGAGGTCTGTCCTGTTGAGAGGCCAGATGAATTTAATTTTGGTATGGATAATACAAAGGCAGCGTATATCCCGCATAATCAAGCCTTCCCGTTCAAATACGTAATAGATGACAAATACTGCAAAGGACCCTCATGTGCAAAGTGTGTTGAGGCATGTAAATATGATGCGATTCATCTGGATATGAAGCCTGAGACTATTAATATAAAAGTGGGCTCTGTCATTTTAGCTGCAGGGTGGAATTTATACGATGCAACAAAGGTGGATAACTTAGGATTCGGCAAGGTTCAGAATGTTATAACCAACATGATGATGGAAAGGCTGGCATCGCCAAATGGACCAACTAATGGTAAAATCCTTCGCCCATCGGATGGAAAAGAGGTTAAGAGTATAGCGTTTGTTCAGTGTGCCGGTTCAAGGGATGAAAATCACCTGCCATATTGTTCATATATATGCTGTATGGCATCGTTAAAACAGGCCACCTATATAAGAGAACAATACCCTGACTCAAAGGTGCAGATATTTTATATAGATATACGAACACCAGGAAGATACGAGCAGTTTTACTGGAAGGTTCGAGACGATGAAAATGTGGTTCTTACAAAAGGGAAGGTTGCGAGGATTACAGAGGACCCTGAGACAAAGGATGTGATTGTTGAGGCAGAAGATATATATGGTGGCAGTAAACTGAAGGCCCGATTCGATATGGTGGTTCTTGCAGCAGGGATGGTGCCTTCTACTAAGGGTGCTAAGATACCTGCTGATATTTCATATACAGCCGAGGGGTTTGTTGTGCCATCCTCTTTAAAAAAGGGGATATATGCAATTGGAACACTCAAGAGCCCTGTTGATGTTGCAAGGTCAGTTCAGGATGCGACAGGTGCTGCAATTAAGAGTATCCAGAGCATGGTAAGGAGGTAGTAGGAGAATGGACAAAAAATATGGGGTTTATATCTGTAAGGGTTGCAGCATCGGGGAGTCCCTCGATATAGAGAAGCTGACAAAAGAAGCGGCAAAGGGAGCAAAAATACAAGCGGAGTTAATTAAAAAACATCCGGTTTTATGTAGCCCCGAAGGGGTTGATTTTATAAAGAAGGACATCGAAGGTGAAGGCGTAAATACCATAGTCATAGCTGCGTGCTCTCCACGCGTTAAATATGATGTTTTTGATTTCCCTAACTGCATAGTGGAAAGGACCAATATAAGGGAACTGGTTGCATGGACCCAGCCGCCGAATACTGAAGATACACAACTGCTTGCAGAAGACTACGTGAAGATGGGAATAGTAAAGGCACAGAAGGGTGATATGCCTGAGCCAAATATAGAGGAAACCGACAAGACGATACTTGTGATTGGTGGCGGCATCTCAGGCATGTCTGCTGCACTTGAGTCTGCCAATGCTGGTTACCAGGTTATACTTCTCGAAAAGACTCCTGAGCTTGGTGGCTGGGGTGCAAAATTATATAAGCAGAGTCCAGGGGAATACCCTTATGAGAAATTAGAAGAACCAATGGTCTTCAGTAAGATTAAAGAGGTTCAGTCACATCCAAATATAAAGGTGTTTACATCTTCTGAAATAGAAAAGACTGAGGGTCAGCCCGGCTTGTTCGATGTCACTATAAAGCGGAATGGTGGCACAGAGACCATAAGGGTTGGAGCAATGGTCTTAGCTGCTGGATGGAAACCATATGATGCAACAAAGCTCGAATATCTTGGATACGGTCAGTTTCAGAATGTGATTACAAATGTCCAGATGGAGGAGCTCGCATCAAAGGGTAAAATTATTAGACCATCTGATGGTAAGGAGGCAAAAAAGGTTGCTTTTATACAGTGTGCTGGTTCAAGGGACCCAAATCATCTGCCATATTGTTCTTCATTCTGCTGTATGACATCACTTAAACAGGCAGTTTATGTAAGAGAAAAAAATCAGGATTCAATGGCTTACATGTTCTATAAAGATATAAGAACCCCAGGACAATATGAGCTATTCTACAAAAATGTCCAGAACGACCCAGGTGTTTTATTGACAAAAGGTGATGTTACGGGTGTGAGTGATGCTGGAGATGGCAACCTTTATGTTGAGGTGGAAAATACACTTTTGGGAGAAAAGATTAGGGTGGAAGCTGACCTTGTTGTTCTTGCAACAGGTGTTGTGCCGGCTACGGCTGAACCACAAAAATATCTTGACGGGCTTGCAGCGGCTGTCTCTAAGGGTGATGATGCAAAGAAGGCATACATAGAGTCCACCCCGAAGCCTGAGTTCATCTTAAATCTCACATACAGACAGGGGCCTGAGCTACCATCCCTCGAAGGAGCATATGGTTTTGCAGATTCCAATTTTATATGCTTCCAGTATGAGACAAGAAGGACAGGCGTTTATGCAGCTGGTTGCATTAGACAGCCAATGGATATGAACTCGAGCGCTGAGGATGCAGCAGGTGCAGCCCTTAAGGCGATCCAGTGCGTGGAGCATATTGCAAAAGGAATAGCGGTTCATCCAAGGGCATGGGATGTGACCTTCCCGGATGTTTTCCTTCAGAGGTGTACTGCGTGTAAGAGGTGCACAGAGGAGTGTCCCTTTGGTGCGATAGATGAAGACGAAAAGGGGATTCCGTATTATAAAACAAATCGCTGCAGAAGATGCGGAACATGTATGGGTGCGTGCCCTGAGAGGATAGTCTCTTTCAAGGATTATCATGTTGATATGATAGGCTCTATGATTAAATCAGTATATGTGCCTGATGAGGAAGATAAGCTGAGGATTATAGCCTTAGCATGCGAAAACGATGCCTACCCTGCCCTGGATACCGGTGGATTTAACCGGAGGAGTTATGATTCAAGTATCAGGTTTATCCCTGTGAGATGTCTTGGTTCTACAAATCTGGTTTGGGTCGCAGATGCACTTTCAAGGGGAATAGATGGGGTGCTCCTTTTAGGGTGCAAATACGGAGAGGATTATCAGTGCCACTTTGTGAAAGGTAGCGAGCTGGCAAACTATAGATTCGGTAAGGTTCAGGAGACCCTGGACAGGCTACAACTCGAGTCTGATAGAGTTCAAATGATACAGGTTGCAATATCAGAATACGACAAACTCCCAGACATGATAAATGAATTTGTTGAAAAGATAAAAGCTGTTGGCCCCAACCCTTACAAGGGCTTTTAGGAGGTATTGATAATGGCAGAACAGAATGTAGTAACCCCGGATCTGAATTTTATTAAAGAAATAATTAATGCAGGCGGTGAGTCGCTTAAAAAATGCTTTCAGTGCGCAACATGTTCGGTTGTATGTAATGTTACGCCTGACAGCAAACCCTTTCCAAGAAAAGAGATGATACATGCCCAGTGGGGTTTAAAGGACAGGCTTGTAAATAATCCAGACATCTGGCTCTGCCATCAGTGCAGCGATTGCACAGCCTACTGTCCGAGAGGGGCAAAGCCGGGTGAAGTGCTTGGCGCAGTAAGAAAACTGAGTCTTCAGCATTACTCTGTCCCCGTATTTCTTGCAAAGGCAGTGGGAAGCTCAAAGGCTCTGTTGTTACTCCTTGCAATCCCAACAGTGATATTCCTGCTCATAACTGCTTCTATCGGCACTCTATCAAGTATTCCACGGGGTGAAGATGGCGCCATAGTTTACTCAAAGTTCATTCCTGTGCCTTATATAGATGCCATTTTTATAACAGTGGCAACCCTTGCTGCCCTCTCATTTGTTCTTGGTATTTTAAAATACTGGAAGGGCATGAGCAGTGGTATGAGCAAAGTGCAAGGCAGTCTTGTGAACAGCATTCTTTCAACAATAATCGAGATATTATTGCACAAAAGGTTCAAGAAATGTGATCTCACAAAAGGCAGACAGACATCACATCTCCTTGTATTTTATGGGTTTGTGGGCCTTGCAATTACAACTACTTTGGCAATATGGTATCTCTATGGACTGAAGTGGGAATCGCCTTATCCGCTAACAGACCCCTTGAAGATAATCGGTAATTTAAGTGCATTAGGGCTTATAATCGGCATAACCCTTGTTATACTTAACAGATTCAAAAACAAAGAAAAGGCTGGACTGGGAAGCTATTTTGACTGGCTCTTCATCACGGTCATATACATTATTGCTGCTACCGGGATACTTGCAGAGATGACAAGGCTTGCAAACATACCTCTACTGGCTTACCCTATTTATTTTGTTCATCTCGTGTTCGTCTTCTTCCTTTTTGCATATGCACCATTTTCAAAGATGGCTCATATGGTTTACAGAACAACGGCAATGGTTTATGCGAAACAGGTAGGGAGAGAGATAGAAACAGATGTTAAAACAGTTTGAGGAGACATAATGACTTTTAAGAAACTTCCTGACGACGAAAGTAGTGACGGTGAACAGTGCCAGCGTCAGTACTGACGCTGAACACTGACACAGACACTGTGACATGGAGGAGGTGATTCAGGAAGATCTTAATTTTAATATCAGGTGGGCATTAGTCAGAGAATGTTGAACAAATTCTAAAAAGGAGGAGATAAATGAGTGGAACTATTGTGTTTGCTTTAATCTGTGGCGTAATTGGTGTTGTATATGCACTAATAACCGCAGCATGGGTAACCAAGCAAGACGCTGGCACTGAGCGCATGAAGGCGATCTCAGATGCAGTCAAAGAAGGGGCAACAGCCTTTCTGAGGCGTGAGTATAAGACTGTTGCAATGGTCGGTGTAGTAGTCTTTGCTCTGCTATTTTTTCTCGGTACATGGACAGCAGTAGGTTTTGCAATTGGGGCAGTTGGCTCTGCTCTTGCAGGCTATATCGGCATGATGGTTACTGTCAGGGCAAATGTGCGCACAGCCCAGGCCGCAAGTAAAGGGATTAATGCTGCATTGGGTGTGGCATTCAAAGGCGGGTCTGTTACTGGCATGATGGTAGTAGGACTGGCTTTGCTCAGCATTGCAGGATTCTATGTCACTGTCATCACAGCAGAGCCTGAGGCGAAAAAAGCATTCCATGCCCTTGTCGGACTTGGGTTCGGAGGCTCACTCATGAGCGTCTTTGCCCGTATTGCAGGTGGCATATACACAAAGGCAGCAGATGTGGGCGCAGACCTTGTTGGTAAGGTTGAGGCAGGTATCCCAGAGGATGACCCAAGAAACCCTGCTGTTATAGCTGACAATGTTGGTGACAATGTTGGTGACTGCGCTGGTATGGCAGCTGACCTTTATGAGACATATGTTGTTACAATTGTTGCAGCCATGCTTTTGGCTGGTACAGTTTTTGGTTACAATAGCAAATGGGTTGAGTTCCCATTACTCTTAGGAGGCATTTCAATTGCTGCTTCTGTTATTGGCACATATTTTGTAAAACTTGGTAAAAGTCAATATATCATGGGCGCCCTTTATAAAGGGCTTGCAGTCTCTGGAATTCTTGCGGCAATTGCCTTTTATTTTGTATCTGATAGGTTTATTGCAGGTCTATCTGGCGCAGATGCTGGCGTTTTCACTGCTGGGAGTGTTTTCCTGACCGCATTGATAGGACTTGCACTCACAGGGCTAATAGTTATGATTACAGAGTATTTCACATCAAAAAGCTTTGGCCCTGTTAAACATATTGCTGCAGCAAGCCAGACAGGTCATGGAACAAATGTTATAGCAGGACTTGCAGTGAGCATGAAGTCAACAGGAATGCCTGTTATAGTCATTGTTGGAGCTATCATCGGTGCATATGCATTAGGCGGTGGATTTAGCGGTAATCCAGGTGGAGGGCTTTTTGCAATAGCCCTTTCAGCAGTTGCGATGCTTTCCATGACAGGCATTGTTGTTGCAATCGACTCTTATGGCCCGATTACAGACAATGCCGGCGGTATTGCAGAGATGGCAGAACTGCCAAAGGAGATTCGTGAGATAACAGATCCGCTCGATGCAGTCGGCAACACAACAAAGGCTGTTACAAAGGGTTATGCAATCGGCTCTGCAGGTCTTGCCGCACTCGTTCTATTTGCTGAGTATTCAAGGTCCTTTGCAGAGAGTCTTGCATTTGACCTTTCTAACCCCATGGTGCTGGCAGGTCTCTTTATAGGTGGTCTTCTTCCTTACTATTTCGGCTCACTTCTCATGGAGGCTGTTGGAAAGGCAGCCGGTGGTGTTGTTGAGGAAGTCAGGCGTCAGTTCCGTGAGATCAAGGGGATAATGGAAGGCACAGGCAAGCCTGAGTACGGCAAGTGCGTTGATATAGTTACAAAGTCTGCTATACAGCAGATGATGCTTCCAGCACTTATCCCTGTTGTTGCACCGATAGTGGTAGGTCTGTTCCTTGGCAGAGAAGCCCTTGGCGGAGTTCTCATCGGAAGTATCATAACCGGGCTTTTCCAGGCAATAGCCATGACAAGTGGCGGTGGTGCATGGGATAACGCTAAGAAGTTTATCGAGGATGGAATGTATGGCGGTAAGAAGAGCCCTGCACACCAGGCTGCAGTCACAGGCGACACTGTTGGTGACCCTTACAAGGACACAGCAGGCCCCGCAATTAACCCGATGATTAAGGTTATCAATATTGTGGCACTTTTGATTGTTCCTTTAATCTAAGGATTACTGTTTAAAAAGGCCGGCCGGCGTTCCGATCGGCCTTTTTTATTGCCGCCAAGACAGATTATGCGAGTAAATGTTAAAATGCCTAACTTTTTTAAAATACTTTACTATTTAATGAATAAACAAGGAAGGATTTTAAGATGTTTAATATGAGTGCAGTAGAACCATCCAGACTTGACCTGAGTACCAGGTTTAAATTCAGGTGCCATAAAGGGGTGAAGTGCTTTACGAAATGCTGTAGCAAGATAGATATAATGCTTACACCTTATGATGTCCTGAAGATTAAAAACAGATTAGGGTTATCTTCTGAGGAGTTTCTTGAGCGATATACGATCCTTCGTATTGATGAGAAATCATCCCATCCCTATGCCTACCTTAAGATGAACGATGATGAAGAAAGAAAGTGTCCTTTTGTAACACCTGAAGGCTGCACGATTTACACAGACCGTCCTGTAAGCTGCCGCTATTACCCGATTGGACAGGCAACCCTGAAAAAACAGGAGGGAGAGGAGGTTATCAATGATGAGTTCTATTTTTTTGTCAGAGAGCCTCACTGTCTCGGTTATCAGGAGGACAAGGAGTGGACTGTGCAGTCGTGGAGAGGGGACCAGGAGGCAGCACTCTATGACGAGATGAACCGGGGATGGAAGTCCATCCTGATGAGGAAGAATATCCAGAAAGAGCTCGACCCGAAAAAGCAGACTCAGTTTTACATGGCCAGTTATGACCTCGACAAGTTCAAAAGGTACGTGTTTGACAGCAAATTCATAGATGTTTTTGATATAGACGTAGAAACAGTTAAGAAGATTAAAAATGATGAAGTCGAGTTGATGAAGTTCGGCTTCAGGTATCTGAAATATCTTATGATGCTGGAAAAGACCCTGAAGGTAAAGGATGAAGCAATACACGCCAGGAGGAAGAAAGAGAGTAAAACATAGTGCGCCTCAAACATGCATCTGTTCGCGAAACGTCTTTGAACTGACCCCTACGCGGCGTAAAATCTTCTGCAGGACCTGGCGTTTAAGCCCTGAAAGCTTCGCCGCCTGAGTGACATTACCCCCTGCTTTGTCAAGGAGACTGGTAATATATTTTCTTGTAAACGAGTCTACTACTTTATTTTTGGCCTCAAGGTAAGGGGTGTCTATCCAGTCTGCCTCCGGCATGACACAAGAGCTATCCCTTTTAGGGAGGTTAAGATGATAGGGCTGAATCACCTCGCCTTCCGAAAGGATGACGGCCCTGTGAAGCGTGTTTTCAAGCTCCCGGATATTGCCCCTCCATGGCTGCTCCATCAGGAGATTTATGGCCTCAGATAATAACCTCTTGGGCTTCACCCCGAGCGAGCAAGCGGATTTTTTCAGGAAGTGGGCAACGAGAAGCGGAATATCTTCTTTCATCGACCTCAGAGGAGGCATCGTCAGGGTAACCACATTGAGGCGGTAGTAGAGGTCCTCCCTGAAGAGTCCCTGTGCTATCTTCTTTTCGAGGTCCTGGTTGGTAGAGGCAAGAATGCGCACGTCAGCCTTAACCGTTCTGGCATCCCCCAGCGGTTTGAACTCTTTTTCCTGAATCATCCTCAATAGCTTGGTCTGAACCGAAATAGGAATGTCACCAATTTCGTCCAGAAAAATAGTGCTACCCTGAGCCTCTTCTAACAGGCCTTTTTTATCAGTTACGGCGTGTGTGAAAGCTCCCTTGCGATATCCGAAAAGCTCACTCTCTAAGATTGCCTCAGGAAGCGACGGGCAGTTTACCGACACCATCGGACGTTGACGTCGGGCGCTCAGGGCGTGGATGGCACGGGCAGCCATCTCTTTACCTGTGCCGGATTCTCCTCGAATAATTACAGTAGCATCAGTACGGGCCACCATGCGGATAGTCTCGAACACCTTCTTCATTGGCGGACTTTCCCCTACAAAGTTCTCGAAAGGTTCCCGTTCGCAAAGGCGGCGCTGAAGCTGAGTATTTTCTCTTAAAAGCCGACTGCGCTCTATGGATTTACTGAGGGTTCTGAGGAATTCATCGTTATCAAATGGTTTAGTAACAAAATCGTATGCTCCCTTCTTTAACGACTTCACCGCCAGGTCAATTGTACCGAAGGCAGTCATTATAACCGTTGTGATAGCGGGAGTATGAGCCATCACCTTTTCCATCAATTCGATGCCGTCCATATCTGGCATGCTGACATCAGCTACCATCACATCTATAGGGTTGTTTTTAACCATCTCCATGGCCGCCTGCCCCGATTCGGCTATCAGTACCTCACAGTTCAGTTCTGGCTGGATGAGGCGCTTTAAGCCCAGAATCATGTCGGGCTCATCGTCCACTAAAAGTACAATCTCATTATGTTTCTTGTACATTTATCTCCTCTACGGGAAGAGAAATAATGAAGATGCTCCCTTTCCCCGGTTCGCTCTCCACACGGATTTGGCCACCGTGCTCCTTTATAATACCATAAGAAATAGAAAGCCCGAGACCTGTTCCCTCGCCGGTCTTTTTGGTTGTGAAGAAGGGCTCGAATATCTTTCCGATGATATTGGGAGGGATACCCTCGCCTGTGTCCTGAACCCTCGCCTCAACTTGTTTCTTTTCTGGAATGAATCTGGTTGTTACGGTAAGCTTTCCTCCTGAGACGATGGCCTGCTTCGCATTCATAAATAGGTTTAAATATACCTGCTTCATCTTCTCCTGGTCTATTACCATGGGTGGAATGCTCGGGTCCATGTTTTTTTCAAGGATAATCTTGTCCTTTTCAAATTGTTTTGCAATCATCAACAGGACCTCGTTTATACAGTCATTGAGGTTCGCCGCTTTTTTATTTGTGGTATTATGCCGGGAAAAGGAAAGGAGGTTCTCCACGATAGTCTTGCTGTTTTTGGCATGCTTTTCAATAACCTTTATGTCCTGCTGCTGCTGGCTGCCTTCAGCGGACTCTCTTAGCAGAAGCTTGGTGTAAGTGAGGATGACCCCTAATGGATTGTTGATTTCATGGGCGACACCGGCCGACAACTGCCCCAGTGCGGCCAGTTTTTCGGCCTCCATCATTTGTTCCTCGATCTGTTTTCTGTCGGTTATGTTTTTGACGTAATGGACCGCCCGTGCCACGTTTCTATGATTATCGAGGATTGGATAGAGATAGGTGGAGTAATGCTGACCGTCCGGCGCCTTCCAATACCCTGAAATGGCCCGTTTTTCTCTCTGTGCCTGCTCCAAAAAGCAGACAGGACAAAGGATTCCAGCATGGTGGGCAAGTTCGTGAGATTCTTTGCCAAAGACTGCAGGGGAGCCTTGCGACATCCATTCGCGGTAGGCAGAGTTAGTCATTGCCAGGGAACAATCTGGATTGACCAGGGCGAGGGGGTCGCTGATACCGTCAAAAATGGACTGGAGGGTTTCGACATTTTCCTTGAGACTTTCCTGGGCATTAAAGAGATGCCTGGCCATCAGGTTGAAGGAAGCTGTCAGTTCCCCGATCTCGTCGCTGGTGGTGACAGGAAGTTCCTGGCCCAGAGGTTCAGTGCCTTTTGCAATACCGGTAAAGACCTCAGCTAACCGATTGAGGGGTTTGCTGACGAGTTGCCAGAATGCCCCCTGTAATGCGATGAAAAGAAAAAGCAGAGTGGCAAAGCCGAAGATAAAGGTGGATATAGCCACGCTTTTGACTTGCTGGAGTGTAACATCCACAGGGATGGCTACCGATTCTACACCAACTACCTTCCCCACTGCCCACCTGAAGCCACTCTTCTCACCGTACTTCTTCCTGAGTCCCTTTGGTGCCTGCGAGGGATCACCGTGACAGCGAAGACAACCATGCTCTGTAATTATCGGTCTTACCTGAACAAGGTATTTCTGATTTTCCAGGTCAATTATGCCACGCCATGTTGTTTTGGTCCTGTCCTGTTCAAAATAGGCGATCATCCTTGAGTGAAAGGAGTCCGTCTTATTCTTAGGATTGAGTGGGTTATCGGATACACGTTTATAAACATATTCTTTCAAATTCTGGTTGAAGCGTCTCATGACCTCCAGGCTCACATGCGTGGTAGACATGGCCTCAACAATAAATTCATCATTGGTATCTATGCGGGGGAGGATATTGAACATTCTTGGGCGCAACGTCCCTTTTACATAGCCACCCACGGCCTCTATCTGCGTCAAAATAATATCGGCCTTCTCATGGGCATCCTCAATAACCCGGTCCTTCAGGTGGTGATAAAGTAAGACAGAAAATATAACACAAAAGGTCAGAAGGATAAGGCCTATGGCCAAACTAAATTTGGTGCTGAGCTTGAGGTTTTTAGCTTTCATGGCCTTATTGCCCTTTTTAAATGAGTGATTGGTAATGAGTAAAAAAACACATCACTAATACAAACGCATTAACTTAACTTCTTAAGTTTGTATTAAATTCACAGGAAGATAAAAATGTCAATTAATACTATTATACCAT
>DYHX01000039.1 GCA_020723925.1 Nitrospira japonica
AGAGAAGGCGGAAGGACTGTAGGTGCTGGTGTGGTGACTGAGGTATTGGAGTAAAGATATGAGAGAGATAATACTTTTTCAGTGCACCGAATGTAAAAGCAGGAATTATTCGAGCATGAAGAACAAAAAGAACACGGCTGATAAACTTCAGTTGAAGAAATACTGCAGGCACTGCAGACGTCATACAGTGCATAAGGAGACAAAGGCATAAATGCAGAACATAGAGCACAGAACCCAGAACCCAGACAGAGTAAAAGTCTGTATTCTGTTATCTGTGTTCTTGGTTCTAATGGACATAGGCCAGTAGCTCTAACGGATAGAGCGTCGGACTCCAAATCCGAGGGTTGGGGGTTCAAATCCCTCCTGGCCTGCCATACAAACAGTTCACAGTAAGGGCAGGTGTTATGTTTAACAAGATTAAAGATTTCTTCAGAGAAGTGAAGGTTGAGATCAGGAAGGTTGTCTACCCAACAAGAGAGGAGCTTATAGGTTCCACTTGGGTTGTTATTATTACAGTCATTGTAATCTCATTGTTTTTAGGGGTTGTTGACCTCGGTCTTTCAAAACTTGTAAGCATGGCGCTAAGGTAGGGATGATGGGAAAGAACTGGTATGTAGTGCACACGTATTCTGGCTATGAAGAGAAAGTAAAACTTTCTATAGAGGATAAGTTAGAGAAGAAGGGACTCAAGGATAAGATCACAAGGATACTTATCCCGACAGAGAGGGTTATTGAGCTCAGGGCTGGCAAGAAGAGGGAAAGCGAAAAGAAATTTTATCCGGGGTACATTCTTGTGGAGATGGAGCTTGATGATGAGACATGGCATCTTGTCAGGAACACACCGAGGGTGACTGGTTTTGTTGGGGGTACAAGGCCTGTACCACTTCCTGAGGAAGAGATCGAGGTAATGCTTCAGCAGGTTGAAAGGGGGCCGGCACCTCAGGTCAAGACCCAGTTCTCAAAGGGAGAGAATGTGAGGATAATAGATGGCCCATTCAGCAATTTTGTTGGTTATGTTGAAGATGTTGATATGGACCATGGAAGGTTGCGCGTGATGGTTAGTATATTTGGCAGACAGACACCTGTAGAGCTTAATTTTTTCCAGGTGGAGAAAGCATGAATAAGTTATGAACTCTAAATTAGGAGGAATAAATGGCTAAGAAGGAAGTAATAGCTCAGGTCAAACTCCAGATACCAGCAGGAAAGGCCAACCCGGCACCTCCTGTAGGACCCGCACTTGGTCCACACGGTGTCAATATAATGGAGTTTTGCAAGGCATTCAATGCCCAGACACAGGCTATGGGAGACACTATAATTCCGGTTGTCTTAACTGTATATAGGGACAGATCATTCACGTTCATAACAAAGACTCCGCCAGCATCAGAGCTGATCAAGAAAGCGTCTGGAATTATCAAGGGGTCAGGCACTCCCAATAAGGAGAAGGTTGGTAAGGTAACATCTGCCCAGGTCAGGGAGATAGCCCAGACAAAGCTTCCTGACCTGAACGCGCACTCCATTGATGAGGCAGTGAGGATTATAAGCGGCACTGCCAGAAGCATGGGCGTAGATATAGTTGACTGATTTTGGAGGTTAATATGGGAAAGAAGATGCAGGCTGCTAAGGAGAAGGTGGAGAGAGAAAAAGAGTGCACACTCGAAGAGGCAGTGGGTCTCATCAAAGAACTTGCGTATGCAAAGTTCGATGAGACTGTTGATATGGCGGTAAATCTCGGAGTTGACCCGAGGAAGTCAGACCAGATGGTCAGGGGTACGGTTGTCCTCCCACACGGTACAGGCAAGAAAGTTAGGGTGCTTGTGTTCGCAAAGGGCGAGAAGGAAAAAGAGGCAAGGGATGCAGGCGCAGACTATGTTGGTGCTGAAGATCTCATTGAGAAGATACAGCAAGGCTGGCTCGAATTTGATAAGGCGGTTGCAACCCCGGACATGATGGGGCTTGTGGGAAAACTCGGAAAGATTCTTGGACCGAGAGGTTTGATGCCTAACCCGAAGCTGGGGACTGTTACATTTGACATAGCAAAGGCTGTTAAGGAGATTAAGGCCGGAAAAGTCGAATACAAAGCTGAGAAAGCAGGGATTGTCCATGTTCCGATAGGGAAGGTCTCCTTTGGTTCTGATAAGCTTCTTGAGAATGCAAGGGTTGTACTTGATTCAATAATAAAGGCAAAACCGGCTACAAGCAAAGGGAAATACCTGAAGAAACTTTCACTGTCTTCAACAATGGGGTCGGGCATCAAGATTGATGTTGGGAAGCTGACAGCAGCAAAATAATGTGGGGCGGACTTTGTCCGTATTTATTCTGGTCAGAGACAGTAGGTGGTTAACTTAAATGTGTCCGTTTGAGGCGGAACAGCCTACCGAGACGCTTTCCCGTCTCTGGGAAAGGGGGGATAAAACTGAATAAGGAAGAAAAAGGGCAGGTTATAGAAGAGCTTAAAGACAAGTTCTCGAAGGCAAAGGCCGTGATCCTTACAGATTATAAGGGCATGACCGTAGCAGAATTGTCAGAACTTCGAGGACTTCTCAGGGGTGCAAAGGTTGATTACAGGGTAATCAAAAATACCTTTGCACGTATTGCATCCGAGGATACACCCATCTCTACAGCAAAGGATGCCTTCAAGGGTCCAGTCGGGATAGCCATTGGCTATGCCGACCCTGTTGCTGTGGCTAAGAAGGTCATTGAGTTCACCAGAAAGAGCGAAAAGCTCAGGCTCAGTGGTGGCGTAATCGAAGGCAAGTTTTGTGCAGCAAATGATATCAGGGCTATAGCCGAACTGCCGCCAAAGGAAGTGCTCCTTTCAATGCTGGCTGGTGCATTCCAGGCACCTCTTAGCAAGATGGCTGGTGCACTTTCAGCAACGGTTAGCAGTTTTGCCTATGCGATGGAAGCACTAAAAACTAAAAAAAGTAGTCAGTGAATAGTGAATAGTAAATAAGTTACTAAATATTATTCACTAACGCCTATTCACTAAATATAAGGAGGTTTGAATAATGGCTGTTACAAAGGATCAGGTTTTTGAGTTTATCGATAGCATGACAATACTTGAGATGTCACAGTTCATAAAAGAATTTGAAGAGAGATACGGTGTGACAGCTGCAGCCCCTGTTGCAGTTGCCGCAGTCCCCGGGGCACCTGGAGCTGCAGCCCCTGCAGCAGAGGAGAAGACAAGTTTTGACGTTATCCTCGCATCCTCAGGCGACAAGAAAATCCAGGTCATCAAGGTCGTCAGGGAACTCACAGGTCTTGGCCTCAAGGAGGCAAAAGACCTTGTTGACGGTGCTCCTAAGCCTGTCAAGACAGGCATTACAAAGGAAGAGGCCGAGTCTGTAAAGGCAAAGCTTGAAGAGCAAGGGGCAAAGGTCGAGATAAAGTAAATGAAAAGATTGAGGTTAAGGTCAAGGTTGAGGTTTAGAAATTTCTTAGCCTTAGCCTTAACCTTAGCCTACTAATTAAAAGAGGAGACATATGGCAAGGGTTCTTAGAGAGAGATTAAACTTTAGCAAGGTCCCTCCATTTCTGGAAGTCCCTAATCTCATAGAGATACAGAGGAACTCTTATGAGAGGTTTCTACAAAAGGATGTCCAGATGGGCAAGAGGGAAGAGACCGGTTTGCAGGCAGCCTTTATGAGTGTCTTTCCTATAATGGACTACAATGAGACTGCTTCTATTGAGTTTCTTTGGTACGTTGTCGGTGAGCCAAAGTTCAGCATGAGAGACTGCCTTCAGAAGGGGATAACCTATGCAGCGCCGCTTAAGATAAGGGTGAAACTCAATCTCTGGGAGATTGAGACAGGTGAGAATAAGAGGTTGAAAGAATCAAGGGAACAGGAAGTATACATAGGGGAGATGCCCCTCATGACAGATACAGGGACGTTTATTATTAATGGCACAGAGCGTGTTGTTGTCAGCCAGCTTCACCGCTCTCCAGGAGTCTTCTTCAGCCATGACAAGGGAAAGACTCATATAAGCGGAAGGCTGCTTTATTCTGCACGGGTGATACCATCAAGGGGTTCATGGCTTGATTTTGAATTCGACACGAAGGATATCCTCTATGTCAGGATCGACAGGAGAAAGAAGCTGCCAGCAACCATAGTTCTCAAAGCCCTTGGCTATACAAATGAAGATCTGCTAAAGACATTTTATCCTGTAGAGATAATCAAGATAAAAGGTAATGCCTATACAAGAGCTGTCAGTGAAGTCCTTGCCGGGATAAAGGCCATCCAGAATATAGTAGCCCCTGCCACAAAAGAGTTGATCGTTAAAGAGGGCAGCAAGATTACAAAGGGTGCAATAAAAAGGATGGAGGCCTCTGGCATCAAAGAGATACCGATATCAAAGGGTGAGATAATCGGCAGGATTACACTTAAGGATATAGTGGACCCAGATACAGGAGAGGTGATACTCGAAGGAAATGAGGTCATAACAGAGGACGCGTTTAACAAGATGCTCAGCCTGAAGATAGATACCCTTAACCTGCTATTCATAGATAATGTGCACTATCTCTCTTCTTTGAGGGATACGCTCCTCACGGATAAGGTTAATACACAGGATGAGGCCCTTGTCGAGATATACAAGAAACTGAGGCCTGGTGAGCCTCCAACGCTTAATGCAGCAAGGGAATTATTTAATGGACTCTTCTTCGACACTAAGAGATACGACCTGTCCCCTGTTGGCCGACTGAAGCTGAACAAAAGGCTTGATCTTGATATACCACTCGAGACAAAGGTCCTTACAGATAAAGACATAGTGGAGATTGTACGTTATCTCTTATCACTGCGTACAGGGAGGGGTGAGGTTGATGACATAGACCACCTCGGCAACAGGCGAATAAGAGGTGTCGGAGAGCTCCTTGAGAACCAGTTCAGGATCGGTCTTGTCAGGATGGAGCGTGCAATAAAGGAGAAGATGACTCTGGCAGAGCTCGAGACAGCAATGCCGCATGACCTTATAAACGCAAAGCCTGTAATGGCTGCTGTGAAAGAGTTTTTTGGCTCAAGCCAGCTCAGCCAGTTCATGGACCAGACAAACCCACTCTCAGAGATAACACACAAGAGGAGGCTCTCTGCACTGGGCCCTGGTGGTCTCACGAGGGAGAGGGCAGGCTTCGAGGTCAGAGACGTGCATCCAACCCACTACGGAAGGATATGTCCGATCGAGACGCCTGAAGGCCCAAACATCGGGTTGATAACATCTCTTGCATCATATGCAAGGGTGAATGACTTTGGATTCATAGAGGTTCCCTACAGGAAGGTTCTCAATGGGAAGGTTACAAAGGATATAGAATACCTTTCAGCGATAGAGGGTGAAAAGTTTATCATAGCCGAGGCGACCTCGCCTGTGGATAACAAAGGGTATCTGATTGGCGAGAGTGTTTCTGCAAGGGTAGGTGGAGATTTCAGGATGGTGACACCGCGGGAAGTACAGTATATGGACGTCTCACCAAAGCAGATAGTCGGTGTATCAGCATCCCTTATACCGTTTCTCGAGAATGACGACGCCAACAGGGCACTCATGGGCTCCAATATGCAGAGACAGGCTGTGCCGCTTCTTCAACCAGAGGCACCTATTGTTGGAACCGGAATGGAGCATGTGGCAGCAAGGGACTCTGGTGCCCTTGTGCTCGCAAGGAGGGCAGGCATAGTCGAGAGTGTTGATGCATCAAGGATTGTTGTGAGAGTTACAGAGGACGAGGGTGGTATTGACATATACAACCTCGTAAAGTTCCAGAGGTCAAACCAGGCGACGAGCATAAATCAGAAACCTATAGTGAAGGTTGGTGATAGGGTTGAGAAGGGTGATGTCCTTGGAGATGGGTCATCCACAGATCTTGGAGAGCTTGCCCTCGGCAAGAATGTCCTTGTTGCCTTCATGCCCTGGGGCGGATACAACTTTGAGGATGCAATATTGATAAGCGAAAGGCTTGTTAAGGAAGATGTCTTCACGTCTGTTCACATAGAAGAATTTGAAATAGAAGCGAGAGAGACTAAACTCGGCCCTGAAGAAATCACAAGAGACATACCGAATGTTGGAGAAGAAGCGCTCAAAGACCTTGATGAGAGCGGGATAATAAGGATTGGCGCAGAGGTTAAGCCTGGAGACATCCTTGTCGGAAAGGTTACTCCAAAAGGTGAAACTCAGCTTACACCAGAGGAGAAGCTCCTCAGGGCAATCTTTGGTGAGAAGGCAGAAGAGGTCAAGGAGAGCTGTCTCTATGTGCCGCCAGGAATAGAGGGCACAATTGTGGATGCCAGGATATTTTCCAGAAAAGGCACAGAAAAGGATGGGAGGGCAAAGAGCATAGAGGAAGAGGATATCCTCAGGCTTCAGCGCGATTTAGAAGAAGAGGTGAGGATTATTAAGGAAGATAAGTTCAAGAAGATACGGGAACTTCTCGTTGGTCAGAAGATCTCAGAAGATGCAAAGGACTCGAAGACAAAAGAGGTTATCTGTTATAAAGGCAAGAAGCTCACAGAGAAGCATTTAGAGAGCGTCAAGGACGAACACCTAATGCGTATAAAGATAGATGATATTGATATACGAGAGAAGATCGAATCAATAAACAATGAAGCAAACCAGTATATACGCTATCTCGAGTCAAAGTACGACGAACGGGTTGACAGGGTGAGGAGGGGCGATGAGCTGCCCCCCGGCGTTAACAAGCTTGTAAAAGTGTATATTGCAATGAAGCGCAAGCTGCAGGTTGGTGATAAGATGGCAGGCCGGCATGGCAATAAGGGAGTCGTTGCTGTTGTTATGCCTGAAGAGGACATGCCTTATCTGCCAGATGGGACGCCTGCAGATATAGTCCTTAACCCACTCGGTGTTCCATCCAGAATGAATGTCGGACAGATACTCGAGACACATCTCGGATGGGCATCAAATGCCCTCGGACTGCATGTGGCAACACCTGTTTTTGAAGGTGCAAAAGAGGGCGAGATAAAGGAACTGCTGAAGAAGGCTGGTTTCCCAACAACCGGGCAGCTAACGCTCTATGACGGTATAACAGGCGAGCCATTCAAAAGGCCGGTTACTGTTGGATACATGTATATGATGAAGCTCCACCACCTTGTTGACGACAAGATACATGCCCGTTCCATAGGTCCATACTCTCTTGTCACCCAGCAGCCACTTGGTGGCAAAGCGCAGTTTGGTGGCCAGAGACTCGGTGAAATGGAAGTCTGGGCGCTTGAGGCATATGGTGCAGCCTATACACTTCAGGAATTCCTCACTGTAAAGAGTGATGACGTTACCGGAAGAGCACGCATGTATGAGGCAATAGTGAAAGGCGATGCGATCCTTGAACCAGGGATTCCTGAGTCCTTCCACGTATTAATAAAAGAACTCCAGAGCCTTGGTCTTGATGTAGAGCTTCTGGAGAAAAAAAGTAAGGGGGAATAGTTTGGTAAAAGATATCTACGCCCTTTTTCAGAGGCCAAAGAATCCAACAGACTTTGAGGCGATAAGGATAAGACTCGCCTCACCAGGAAAGATAAGGGAATGGTCTTACGGGGAGATTAAAAAGCCCGAGACCATTAACTACCGGACCTTCAAGCCAGAGAGAGACGGACTTTTCTGCGCAAAGATATTCGGACCTGTAAAGGACTGGGAATGCATATGCGGAAAATACAAGAGGATGAAGCACAGAGGAGTCGTATGCGATAAGTGTGGAGTCGAGGTCATCCAGTCAAAGGTAAGGCGTGAGAGGATGGGGCATATAGAGCTTGCAACACCTGTGGCGCATATCTGGTTCCTTAAAGGTGTGCCGAGCAGGATTGGGACGCTCCTTGATATGACAATGCGTCATCTCGAGAGGGTCCTCTATTTTGAAAACTATGTTGTTATAGACCCCGGAGACACCCCGCTTAAAGAGAAGGAACTCCTCACAGAGGACGAATACAAGAAGAAAACAGTGGAGTACGGCTCGAGATTTAAGTCAGGGATGGGTGCCGAGGCGATAAGGGAGCTCCTGAGAAGAGTTGACCTTGAGAGCCTTCATGCAGATCTGAAGCTGAAGATAAAAGAGGCGTCATCAATAGGTGTTAAGAAGAAACTCACAAAAAGGTTGAAGGTAGTTGAGGCTTTCAGAGAATCAGGAAACATGCCTGAATGGATGATAATGGATGTGATACCTGTGCTTCCACCTGACCTCAGGCCCCTTGTGCCCCTTGAGGGAGGGCGCTTTGCAACGTCGGACTTGAATGACCTCTACAGAAGGGTTATAAACAGGAACAACAGACTGAAAAGGCTTATGGAACTCAAAGCCCCGAGCGTAATTGTAAAGAACGAAAAGAGGATGCTGCAGGAGGCGGTTGATGCCCTCTTTGATAATGGCAGGAGGAGCAAGGTCCTCAAGACAGCAACAAAGAGGCCGCTTAAGTCGCTGAGTGATATGATAAAGGGAAAGCAGGGGCGTTTCAGGCAGAACCTCCTTGGAAAGCGCGTGGACTATTCAGGCCGTTCTGTTATTGTTGTAGGTCCTGAACTTAAGCTTCACCAATGTGGTCTTCCAAAGAGGATGGCGCTGGAGCTCTTCAAGCCATTTATATTTAACAAGCTTGAGGAAAAGGGCTATGCAACAACAATAAAGGCTGCGAAGAAACTTGTTGAGAAGGAGCGGCCCGAGGTGTGGGATGCCCTTGAAGAGGTTATAGGGGAGCATCCTGTGCTTCTTAACCGGGCACCAACCCTTCACAGGCTTGGTATACAGGCATTCGACCCTGTGCTTGTTGAGGGCAAGGCGATAAAGCTGCATCCCCTTGTCTGCACTGCCTTTAATGCTGACTTTGACGGTGACCAGATGGCAGTACATGTGCCACTCTCGATGGAGGCGCAGATAGAGGCAAGGGCCCTGATGATGTCTGTGAACAACATCCTTTCTCCTGCTAGTGGTAAGCCTATAGTTGTGCCGACCCAGGATATGGTTCTCGGAATATACTATCTCACAAAAGAGAGAAGCGGTGCAAAGGGCGAGGGAAAGATATTTTCAGATACGGAAGAAGTCAGGATTGCATATGATGCTGGTATGCTTGATGAGCATGCAAGGATAAAGGTAAGAATAGATGGCCAATTTGTGGACACGACATGCGGAAAGGTGCTCTTGAGTGAGATACTTCCAAAAGGGATACCATTTTCATTTATAAACAAGGAGATCACAAAGAAGGAGCTTGCAAAGATAATAGAGTACTCCTACAAGAAGGCAGGTAAGAGGGCTACCGTTGTCTTTCTTGATAACATCGAAAAACTCGGATTCCAGTATGCTACACAGTCTGGAATATCCATATGCATGGCAGATATGCATATACCATCCACCAAGCCAGGACTGATTCATGAGGCAGAGCAGGAGGTCATGGAGGTCCAGAAACAGTATGCAGATGGACTCATCACCCAGGGTGAGCGCTATAACAAGGTAATAGATATCTGGGCTAATGTGACAGAGAAGATTGCTGATGAGATGATGAAGGAACTCGGGGCAGAGGATGGAAAGAAATTTTCCGAGGAAGAGCTCAAGGAACAGAGGTTATTTAACAGTATCTTTATGATGGCTGACTCTGGTGCAAGGGGTTCTACAGCTCAGATAAGGCAGCTTGCAGGTATGAGGGGACTGATGGCAAAACCATCAGGGGAGATTATCGAGACTCCAATTACAGCAAACTTCAGAGAAGGGCTAACACCACTTCAGTACTTTATCTCAACGCACGGTGCAAGAAAGGGGCTTGCTGATACAGCGCTTAAGACAGCAAACTCCGGTTATCTCACAAGAAGGCTTGTTGATGTTGCCCAGGATGTCATCATAACGGAGGATGACTGCGGCACGACAGACGGTATAACCGTGACATCGCTTGTAGAGGGGGGAGAGATAATACAGCCTCTGGAGGAAAGGCTCCTCGGCAGGTTTCCTGTTGAGGATATAAAGGACCCGATAACAAAAGAGGTTATTGTTAAGAGAAACAACGAGATAGATGAGGAACTCACACAGAAGATTATAGATGCTGGAATAGACAGGGTAAAGATAAGGTCAGTTCTCACATGCCAGTCCAAGTTTGGCGTCTGTGCGAGGTGCTATGGAAGAGACCTTGCAAGGGGTGAATATGTTGAGATCGGAGAGGCTGTTGGAATAATAGCAGCCCAGTCCATTGGTGAGCCTGGCACTCAGCTTACAATGAGGACCTTCCATATAGGTGGTGCAGCAACAAAGGTCATCGAGCAGGCAGTTCTCGAGGCAAAGAATCCTGGCTCGGTCAGGTTTATAAACCTCACTGCAGTGAGAAACAGGGAAGGTTTTCTTGTGGTCTTGAACAGGAATGCCACTATTGCCGTTGTGGACAGCAAGGGCAGGGAGAGGGAGAAGTATAACCTTGTATATGGCGCCAAGTTGAGGGTTGAAGATGGCCAGAAGGTCGAGAGAGGCCAGAGGCTTGTTGAGTGGGACCCTTACTCAACACCAATCCTCACAGAGGTTGGAGGGAAGGTTGCTCTTGGAGATATTGTAGAGGGTGCGACAGTCAAGGAAGAGGTTGATGAGGTAACAGGGCTTTCCCATAAGGTTATTATAGATTATCCAGTGAACATGAGGCCGAGGGTCTCGATAAAGGACGAGCACGGCAAGGCGACCCTCAAGCTACCGAGCACGAATAATCTTGCACGGTATCTGCTTCCATCAGGTGCTCACGTACTTGTTGACAAGGGCGATATTGTTTTCCCCGGCGATATACTTGCAAAGATACCGCGGGAGACAACAAAGACAAAGGACATCACTGGCGGTCTCCCAAGAGTTGCGGAGCTGTTTGAAGCAAGACGTCCGAAGGAGCAGGCAATTGTCACAGAAATCGATGGCATGATTGAGTTCAGAGGTGCGCATAAGGGCATGCGAGTTGTTGTTGTGAAGGGCGGCGAAGATTCAAGAGAATACCTCATACCAAAAGGCAAGCATGTCAGTGTTCATGAGGGTGACTGGGTAAGGGCAGGTGAGCCATTGATGGATGGTGCAGTTAACCCTCACAGTATTCTCGATATCCTCGGACCAAAGGAACTCCAGAGGTACCTTGTAGACGAGGTCCAGAAGGTATACAGGCTCCAGGGCGTTTCGATAAACGATAAACATATAGAGACCATTGTAAGGCAGATGATGAGGAAGGTGAGGATTGAAGACCCTGGAGATACAGAGTTCCTGATAGGTGAGCAGGTGGACAGGATGATCTTCCATGAGGAGAACGTGCGGGTGAAGGCAGACGGTGGGAGACCTGCACAGGGGAAACCGCTCCTCCTTGGAATAACCAAGGCATCTCTCACAACAGAAAGCTTTGTGTCGGCAGCATCTTTCCAGGAGACGACAAGGGTTCTCACAGAGGCTGCAATCAATGGTTCTATCGATGAGCTGAGAGGGCTGAAAGAGAATGTAATAATGGGAAGGGTTATTCCTGCTGGAAGTGGTATGACAAAATACAGAAACACATTTGTAAAGAGGGAGCTGCAGCCACTTCTTCCTGAACCCGTTGCAGAAGAATAGTTCAAGGTTCGAGGTTCAAGGCTGGAGGGGGGATAAAAACCTTTTGCCTCGAACCTCAGACTTAGAAATTTTAATGGATGAGATTCATAGCAGATGCGATGCTCGGCCGTCTTGCAAGATGGCTGAGGCTTCTGGGCTTTGACACCCTGTACTGCCCGGATATAAGCGACAGCAGGCTCCTCAGGCTTGCAAGGGAACAGGATAGATTCATCCTCACAAGGGATACCCACTTTCTGAATGTTAAAAATTTCAGAGATTATCTCCTTATAAATTCAAATAATCCATTCGAACAGGTTCTCGAAGTGGTAGAAGCCTTGAATATAAAAGAGTTCAAGCCGGGGAGATGCGCTAATTGCAATGGTGTTCTCGCTAAGGTAAGGAAGAAAGAAGATGTAAGGGATATGGTTCCAGAACATGTCTTTCTGAATTCCGATACATTCCTGAAATGCCAGGATTGTGGTAATGTTTACTGGGAAGGTTCTCATCTGAAGATGTTCAGGGAGAAGCTCTGTGATGTATTGAAAGGGGTGAGACCTCAAAATTGAAGACACTTGAGGATATGGCAAGAAAGGTCTGAAATGAAAAGGCATAATATTCCATAATGTTTTAAAATCATGTTTGCTGTTTGCTGCAGGCTACATAATCATTATTACTTAGGAGCTTTTCAAGCTTACTGAGATATTCTTTGCTTGAGGCGAGGGCTTTCTTCGCGGACATCTTTCCATACAGGCCTACACGGCAGAAAAAGAAATCCCTTCTAAGAAGGTTCCTGAGAATAGTGCCCCACGAATAGAATTGCGCCATTGCTTTAAGGGTCTCCATATGAAGTTCGAAGGCACTCATCAGCCTTGGTTTGAACACAACGTGGTGGGCATCATACTTGCTCCAGTCCTTGTGTATAAGCCGGCCCTCGACCTGAAGCTCCTCAAATACCTGAGTCCCAGGAAGGGGAGTAAGCATCATAAACTGGATTGAATTTATAGAGAGTCTTTTTGCAAACCTTTGTGTCTCACGGATGGTCTGGATATTATCGGTGTCAGAGCCAAATACAAACATACCGTGGATCTTTATTGAGGCATCCCTCAGTGTCTGGACACAGCGGATAATATCCTCGACCTTTTGACCCTTATTATAAAGGGCCAGGGTCTGTGGGTTTATAGATTCAAATCCTATGAATAAATTGAAGCAGCCTGTATCAGCGATGAGATTGACCATCTCAGCGTCTTTTGCGACATCTGTCCTGACCTGGGCAGACCATTCTATACGGATATCCTCAGCTTTAAGCCTCCGTAAAAGTGCCTTTGTCCTGGCTTTGTCAGCCGCAAAATTATCATCAACAAAAAAGATATGGGCTTTCAGTACTTCAACCTCCTTTATCTCCTTTATAACCCTGTCAATAGATTTAAAACGGTACTTCCTGCCGAACATCGGAATGACAGAGCAAAACTTACAGGCAAAAGGACACCCCCTGGCGGTTGCAATGGGTATTACAGTAGTCTGACCCCAGTTATGGACGAGACCGAGGTCAGGGATAGGCGATGCATCAAGGTCATGAATGAGCTCTCTATCTGGGTTATGGACAAACCGTCCATCCCTGTCCTTGTAAGAAAGCCCCTTTATATCATTCAGAGGTGCCCCTGAGTGAAGGTGCTCTAAAAGCTCCACGATGCTCTCCTCCCCTTCGCCCCTGATGACATAATCAGCGTACCCCAATGCCTCCTCATAGAGGAATGTAGGATGAGTGCCACCCATTACAACAGGGATTCCAAGTGCCCTGTATTTCTCTGCAATCTGGTATGCCCTCGGTGCTGTTGAAGTTATTGAAGAAATCCCGATCATGTCTGCCTGCTCCAGGGCATTCCAGTCTGGCTCTGATATGTCTTCTATAAAGACCCTTGTATTATAGCCTCTGTTTTTCAGGATTGTTGCGAGCAGGATTGTCCCGAGTCTCGGCAGTGGGGTTCTGCTGAATATATGTGCCCCGGGAGATTTGGGTTCGATGAAATATATATTTTTGATTGTCACCTCGTTTGTAAAGAAATTATATCCCTCTCACCTTTTGCCGTTCGTGAATCTTGTTAGCACTTCGTGAAACCGCAATTGTGGCAGACTGCGCAACCACCCTCGTGTTCAACAGCTCCGCCGCATTCAGGACATGCGCCTATAAACATTATCTCATGGTGTCCGTCCTTGTGGCCGTTTCCGTTGCCCTGTTCACCTTTCGTGTTGTATTTTTCGATCGCCTTTGCTATTGCGTCGGAGCAAGAGAGGATCTTGCCGCCATTGCACCATGCAGGCGAGTGGCATGAGATTCCCTTGAGCTGTTTCACAACCTCATCAGGCTCTATGTTCGACCTGAAAGCAAGAGAGACGAGCCTTCCTATCGCCTCTGCCTGGCTTGCAGCACATCCACCTGCCTTTCCCATGTGGGTGAAGACCTCAAAGAGGTGGCCGTTTTCATCCTCGTTTATTGTGACATAGAGGTTGCTACAGCCAGTTTTCATGAAGCGCGTTGCACCCCTTGTCACCTCTGGCCTCTTCCTCGGAACTATCTTTGTCTGCGTCGGTTCTGCCTCCTTCCTGGTCTTCCCTGTTGTGAGGACCTGTTCCTCCCTTGAGCCATCTCTATAGACTGTGACACCCTTACATCCGAGCTTGTATGCAAGCAGATATGCATCCTCAACGTCTTTTGGTGTTGCATCGTGCGGGAAGTTTACAGTCTTTGATACTGCGTTGTCAACACGTCTCTGAAAGGCTGACTGCATGGTTATATGTTCCATGGGCGTGATGTCGTGGGCAGTTACAAATACAGCCTTTACATCAGCAGGTATTTCATCAAAACCATGGATGCTTCCCTTCTCAGCGATCCTTCCCATAAGCTCCCTTGACCAGAAACCTCTTTCCTTTGCGACTTTTTCGAAATATGGATTAACCTCTATCAATTTTGTCCCTTCCATGACGTTTCTTATAAAGGAGACAGCAAAGAGTGGCTCTATTCCGGATGAGCATCCGGCAATTATCGAGAGGCTTCCTGTTGGCGCAATGGTTGTGATGGTTGCGTTTCTCAAACGCATCTTTCCGTCGTAGATACTTCCCTCATAATTAGGGAATACTCCGCGCTCCTCAGCAATGGCCGCTGATGCTGCCCTGCCTTCTTTCTGTATGAAACCCATCACTTCCTCAGCAAGTTTTACTGCCATGTCAGAATTATACGGAACCCCGAGATGGATGAGCATGTCTGCCCATCCCATAACACCGAGACCTATCTTCCTGTTTGCCTTTGTCATCTCCTCTATCTTTTTCAGAGGGTATTTATTCACATCTATGACATTGTCGAGGAAGTGGACAGCCTTCCATGTGACATATTTGAGCTTCTCCCAATCAACCTCATACTGAAGTGGCGAGTAACGAGTGATAAGTCGTGAGTCGTGAGTCTCCTGACTTCTGACTATCGACTCTCGACTATTGACTATCTTTGTTATCATCCGCGCAAGGTTTATTGAGCCGAGGTTGCAGGACTCAAATGGGAGAAGTGGTTGCTCTCCGCATGGATTTGTTGATTCTATTTCGCCGATATTTGGAGTGGGATTGGACTCATTTATCCTGTCAAGGAAGACTATGCCTGGCTCACCATTTTTCCATGCATGGTTGACTATGAGGTTGAATACCTCTCTTGCCTTTAGTCTGTTGGTGACCTTCTCTGTCCTCGGATTCGTGAGATCGTATTCCCTGTCCTCTTCAAGTGCCTTCATGAACTCCTCAGTAAGGGCAACAGATATATTGAAGTTGTTGAGTTTTGTGTTTTCATCCTTGCATATAATGAAACTAAGGATGTCTGGATGGTCAACCCGGAGAAGACCAATGTTTGCACCCCGCCTTGTGCCTCCCTGCTTAACCGCCTCTGTTGCTGTATCAAAGACAGTCATAAAGGATATGGGACCAGATGATATCCCCTTTGTTGAGCCTACAACATCTCCACTCGGCCTCAACCTCGAAAAGCTGAAGCCCGTGCCGCCGCCAGACTTATGGATTATTGCAGCATTCTTTACTGCATCGAAGATTGACTCCATGGAGTCCTCGATAGGAAGGACAAAACATGCGCTCAACTGGCCAAGCCTTCTTCCAGCATTCATTAGTGTGGGGCTGTTCGGAAGGAAATCAAGCGTGGTCATCATCGTGTAGAAATCTTCTTCGATTTTTGCAACTTCTGCAGGAGTTTTTCCATAGTTGAGGTCAGCCGATGCAACAGTCTTTGCTACCCTCCTGAAGAGTTCCTCAGGCGTCTCAACAATCTTCCCTTCCTCGTTTTTCTTCAGATACCTCTTCTCAAGGACTTTTAATGCGTTTTGTGTGAGATTAATTCCGATCGTAAGACCTTTCATAAAAACCCCCATTTAATTTTTATAAAAATAGAATTTAAAGCCTAATCCATCATCCGATTTCTTTCGAAAATTCTCTCTCTTTCTCATCAAAAAGACATTAGTGAGATGGAATATTTCAATGAACAATTATCAATAGAGGAAACCCTCCATTAAAGAGAAATTGTTAATTACTAAATTGATGATTGATAATTCCTCTTTGTCCAAGAGAGCCCTCCATCAGACGGATTCGCCTCTTAAGCTCTTCCACAACATTTTCATTCTCGATAGGGCACATCTTTGTGCATATATGAGGGCACTTCAGGCATGCGAACCAATCATCCAACCCTTTACAAAGCTCCATAAGCGCTCCCGCCTTAAATCTCAACAATTTGTATTTTTTACCATTTCAGGTGAATTTAACCACAATATATTGTGCCTGTCAAGTAAAAAGTGAAAATTTTATAACTGATTGATTTATATTGTTTTTCCCTGTGAAATGCCTGTTTGTCTATTGTTAATTAATTTTTTGTTCATCTCCGAAAAAGGTGTAAGATTTAAATGATCCAAGGGTTCAAACTTAAATCGTGATGAGTAATGCGTGATGCGTAAACTGTGGTCAGCGTATTTAGTGAACAGTGTCAGTGATTAGTGCCAGTAGAAGCTACTGATTTATAACTGACACTGATTTGATTTTTGACTTTGTAACGGATAACATATTACGGTCTTTTAAATGGATAGCGAGTGTATTCCCCGCAGCTTGCTGCGGGGTTAGCGAGCGA
>DYHX01000040.1 GCA_020723925.1 Nitrospira japonica
TAGGACAGCCGTCTCGGCTGTCATGGTTTTATATAATAAATCGCTCAACTTGGGTGACAGTGTCAGTGAATAGTGTCAGTAAAAAAGAATTTCTAATACTGACCACTGACACTAAACACTTACACTATATTTAAATTATGGGAACTTTAACAATAGAAGATATCATTAAGGCTACGGGAGGGAAGGTTATTTACACCAATGGCAATTCCTATACATTTACAGGAGTATCCATAGATTCGAGGACAATAAAAGGGGGTGAGTTATTCATTGCCCTGAGGGGTTCAAGATTTGACGGCCACAATTTCCTTCATGAGGCATTGGAGATGGGAAGCGGTGCTATAGTGAATTTTCCACCAGCAGACCCCGTGAGGGGAAAGACAATAATCTATGTGAGAAATACCCTGAATGCCCTGCAGGATATCGCACATTATGTGCGCATGAAGAGAAATATCCCTGCTATTGGTATAACAGGCACAAACGGCAAGACAACAACGAAAGAACTCGTAGCTTCAATTTTGAGCACAAGATACAGGGTTCTAAAAAATACAGGAAATCTGAATAACCATATCGGACTACCATTGAGCATCACA
Organism: Nitrospira japonica; assembly: GCA_020723925.1. Classification (GTDB taxonomy): domain Bacteria; phylum Nitrospirota; class Thermodesulfovibrionia; order Thermodesulfovibrionales; family DYHX01; genus DYHX01. The sequence goes on from DYHX01000040.1 coordinate 591, forward strand.
AACCTTAGCGATGAGGATGAGGTTGTCGTGCTTGAGATGGGCGCGAGTGCACCGGGGGATATAAGACAGTTGTGTGAGATTGCAACTCCTGATTATGGTGTTGTGACAAACATCGGGCCGGGCCATTTAGAAGGTTTTAGAAGTCTCGAGATGGTGAGGCAGACAAAGCTTGAACTCCTTGAGACTGTGAAGACCGTTTCTGTCAATGCCGATGATATGTTTCTCATGGAAGGGATTTCAGGTTTTGGCGGAAAGATTATCACTTTTGGAATAGATAACAAAGCAGATGTTTTTGCGAAGGACATCAATCTTGCGGAGAAAGGTTCAAGGTTTCTGCTCTGTATCAGAAATGGGAGTTGCATAGAAGTCAACTTCAACATGGCCGGGAAGTTCAATATCTACAATGCCCTTGCTGCTGCCTCTATCGGCCATGCCTTCAATATAGACCTTATGGATATAAAGAGAGGCATTGAATCATTCATGGGTGTTCCGATGAGGCTTGAGATAAAGGAGCTGTTCGGTGCAACTGTTATAAGCGATGTATATAATGCAAACCCTGCATCAATGGAAGAGGCAGTAAAAGAGCTCATAAGATTGAAGAAGGGCAGGGCTATTGCGGTCCTTGGAGATATGCTTGAATTGGGTTCGTATGCTGAAGAGGCACACAGGAAGCTCGGCAGATGGATGTCAGAGCTTCCGCTGGATGTATTTATTGCAGTTGGGCATATAATGGCAGCTGCAGCAGATGAATTTTCTGCGGCCAGCAAGCAGTCATTCAGCGTGGACAGTGCAGCCGACGCGAGGAAGATACTCCTCGATATATGCAGGGAAGGTGACACAATCCTTGTGAAAGGCTCGAGGGGCATGGAGATGGAGAAGGTTCTGGGGGCAAATCAGGAGTGAGTCAGTGAAGCGGGAATCAGAGAATGGGGGATGGGAATGAAAAATTCAGTGGAGGGCGGGAATGCTGTATAGTCTCCTTTACAATCTACATGACTGGTTCTCTCCATTAAATGTCTTCAGATACATAACATTCAGGACCGCACTTGCAGTGATAACTGCAATGCTTGTCACATTTATTCTCGGTCCATGGGTCATCAGAAGGCTCAGGAGATTAAGCGTCACACAGCAGATAAGGGATGATGGGCCGCAGACCCATGTTGACAAGGCAGGGACGCCGACGATGGGCGGGGTTCTTATAGTAATCTCGATACTGATAACAATCCTGTTATGGGGTGACCTCAGGAATACCTATATATGGGTGATGATTGTTTCACTCACAGGGTTTGGTGCAATAGGGTTCACCGATGATTACTTAAAGGTTGTGAGGAAGAACCCGAAAGGTTTACGTGCCTGCTATAAATTTGGTGCACAGATATTCCTCGCCTTAATAATAGGTATGTTCCTTTACATGGATCCAAAGGACCCTTACGCCGATGTCCTGAGTATCCCATTCTTCAAAAAATGGCTCTTTGACCTCGGATGGTTCTATATTCCATTCTCTATTGTTGTTATTATCGGCGCATCAAATGCAGTTAATCTCACTGATGGCATAGATGGCCTTGCAATAGGACTTGTTGGGATTGCGGTTCTTGCAAATGGTGCCCTTGTTTATATTTCAGGGCATAAGGGGCTTGCCCAGTACCTCCACGTCCTCTATCTGCCAGGCACAGGAGAGCTAACCGTCTTCTGCGGTGCAATGCTCGGCGCCTCTTTAGGCTTCCTCTGGTATAACGCTTATCCAGCAGATGTATTCATGGGAGATGTGGGCTCCCTCGGGCTCGGTGGTGCCCTTGGAACCCTCGCGGTTATAACAAAACATGAGATTGTCCTTGCAGTTGTGGGGGGGATTTTTGTTATAGAGACACTCTCGGTTGTGCTTCAGGTTGCGTCATTCAAGCTCACAGGAAAGAGGATATTCAGAATGGCTCCTATACACCATCATTTTGAATTAAAGGGATGGCCAGAGCCAAAGGTGATTGTCAGGTTCTGGATAGTCGGAATAATGCTGGCTCTTTTGAGCCTTGCAACTTTAAAGGTGAGGTGATTATGAGACAGTTATTAGCGCATAGTCGTCAGTCGTCAGTTATCAGAATACGAAAGGACACGGTGACTCGGCGAAACGGCGACTCGGAGATTTTCTCCGCGTCTCCGCGTCTCCGCGTCTTCTTGTTCACTGCTTTATGCCTATTCACTTTTCACTATTCACTGTTCACTGCCTCTGCTGACGAAATCACCTCTAAGGCAGCATTTGTTATGGAGGCATCAACAGGAAGGGTTCTTTATGGAAAGAATCCGAACCTGAAACTATCTCCCGCAAGCACAACAAAGCTCATGACAGCAATGGTTGTTCTTGATAGGGCTAACATGAATGATGTTGTAACCATAAGCAACAGGGCTGCAGGAGTTTCACCAATAAAGGCAAACTTCAAGGCAGGCGAGGCTGTAACTATAGCGACGCTGCTCTATGCTGCCCTTCTCAGGTCAGCCAACGATGCTGCTGTGGCCCTTGCAGAGGCGGTTGCTGGCTCAGAGAGAAAGTTTGTTGAGCTTATGAACAAAAAGGCTGTGGCAATTGGTGTATCTGATACGAGGTTCATAAACTCAACAGGACTTCCCGGCCGCGGACAGTATATAACAGCATACGACCTTGCAAAGATAATGAGACATGCCCTCAAGTATCCAGTGATAAGGGAGGTTATTGGCACGAGGGCAACAGAGATCTCTACAGAGAAAGGCAGGACAATCTTCCTTAAAAATACAAACAGGCTTTTATGGTCTGATGATGAACTCCTGGGAGGCAAGACTGGATACACAAAGAAGGCAGGGCATTGTTTTGTATGTGCAGGTGAGAGGGATAGGGAGACAGTGATAGTTGCCCTTTTGGGAACCCCGAACAGGGAAAATCTCTGGAGGGAATCAGAAAGTCTTATAGACAAGGGCTTTGAGGTAATAGCCAGCAATAAGCAGCCTGTGGTCTACTTCACAAAGGCAGATTACAGGGCATCTGTTAAGAAAGCAGCGTATAAGAAAAGTTCAAAGGTCGAAGTTCGGAGTTCAAAGTTAAAGACATATTCAAAAAATAATAAAACAAAGTTTGCTAAAGCTCCATCAATGAAAAAATCAACAGGGATGCAGACAAAGAAGAATGCAAAAAGTTTTGCAAAAGAGAGCAAGAGATCAAAGGACACAGAGATTGCAAGGAGTTCGGCAGGTGGAAATAAAGGGTAAGAGGACACTGATTTTCGGCCTTGCAAGGAGTGGAGTCGGAGCAGCGAATCTGCTTGCCCATCTCGGTGCAGAGGTGACAGTCACCGATAAGAAATTAAAGGAAGAGCTAACGGACTTTGTTAAAAGGCTTTTACCTTCTGTGAGACTCAGCCCCGGTGGACATCCTGATGAGATATTTAAGGACATAGATTTGATAGTGATAAGTCCTGGTGTGCCGATGGATATTCCATCGCTCAAGAATGCCAGTGCCAGGAGAATAAAGATAATAGGTGAACTTGAACTCGCATATCAAATAGTCAGGAGTCAGGAGTCAGGGGTCAATAGTCGGATACCATTTTTTGTTGTTACAGGCACCAATGGAAAATCAACAACCACGACACTTCTTGACTTTATGTTCAGGAAAGCTGGTTTCAGGACGATACTCGGTGGAAATATAGGAAATGCGCTGACTGAGGAAATACTGAAAATAGTCAGCAGTCAAAAGACTATCGACCACATAGTAGCTGAGGTGTCGAGCTTTCAGCTTGAGTCTATAGATGAGTTCAGGCCCAAAGGTGCAGCGATACTTAATATCACACCTGACCATCTTGACAGATATCAGTCGATGGATGAATACAGAGAGACAAAGGCAAAGGTGTTTTTGAACCAGAAACAGGATGATTTTATTGTGCTGAATGCAGATGACCCCGAGACCATGAAGGTTATAAGTGAAAAGTTAAAAGTTAAAAGTGAAAAACCGAACATCTTTTATTTTAGCCGGGAGAGGGAAGTGAAAGGTGTCTATTTCAAAGATGGGCAGATCTATTGTAATTTTCCTGACTCATTGCGCGTTACGCGCTATGAGTCACTTATCAGCGTTGATGAGATAAGGATTAGAGGGGTCCATAACCTGGAGAATGCCATGGCTGCTTCGGCCATGGCTCTCCTTGCAGAATGCCCGTTGGAGGCAGTGATAGATGCCTTGAGGGAATTTCCTGGCCTTGAGCACAGACTTGAATTTGTCAGGGAGCTTGAGGGGGTCAGGTTCATTAATGACTCAAAGGGCACAAATGTTGGTGCGGTGGTAAAGTCACTGGAGAGCTTTTCAGAGCCAGTGGTGCTCATTGCTGGCGGAAGGGACAAGGCAGGCGATTTCTCTGTGCTGAGACCGCTTGTGAAGGAGAGGGTAAAGGCACTTGTACTTATTGGAGAAGCGAAGGAAAAGATAAAAAAGGCCATAGGCGATCTGACAGAAACCACATTTGCAGGGGATTTGCGAGAGGCTGTGATAATATCGAGGAGAGTTGCGTCAAGCGGGGATGTTGTCCTTCTCTCTCCTGCATGTGCAAGCTTTGACATGTTCAGGGATTTTGAAGATAGGGGAAGACAATTCAAACAGATAGTTATGGAGATGGAAGGATGAGTGCTGAAACTAACCGCTCACCGCTTATACAGACCCCTGACAGATGGCTTCTGCTTATCACATTCCTGCTTATAGGGATTGGTGTACTGATGATATACAGTTCAACAGCAGTTGTAACACCTCTACTGGCAAAAAAAAAGGTTACATCATTCTTTTACTTCAAGAGACATTTTTTCACGATGTTTCTTGGCCTTATAGTTATGTTCACTTTTTACAGACTCAGGCCTGATATCCTGAGGAAGATTGCCTTGCCGCTCCTCGTGTTCTCCTTCTTGCTTCTCGTCCTTGTCATTATACCAGGTATAGGGGTGTCTGCAGGAGGCGCGAGGAGATGGATAAGGCTATGGCCTTCAACCTTCCAGCCTTCAGAGCTGGTAAAACTCTCGATGGTCATATTCCTTGCAAAATACATCTCAATGCCATACTACAGGACAGATAGTTTTCTATCATTTATAAAGCCCATTGTAGTGATGGCAGTCTTTCAGGTCATATTTCTGAAGCAGCCCGACTTCGGTGCAGCTATGAGTCTCGGTATCCTTACCCTATGCATGTTATTTCTCTCAGGTGTGAGGCTGAGGTATCTGATGTCATTGACACTCCTTGCATTGCCTGTACTGGCCAAGCTCGTTATGGAGCCGTACAGGTGGAAAAGGATGACGTCTTTTCTTGACCCATGGAAGGACCCGCAGGGCAGCGGGTTTCAACTTGTGCAATCTTTTATTGCCATGGGCAGTGGAGGGCTCACAGGAGTCGGCCTTGGCGAAAGCAAACAGAAGCTATCATTCCTGCCTGAGTCTCACACTGATTTTATCTTCTCTCTTATAGGTGAGGAGCTTGGCTTTGTAGGTGCCATGCTGGTTGTTTTACTCTTTCTATCTTTATTCATAAAGGGGATATCGATTACCAACAGGTCTAAGGATACCTTTACATACTACCTCTCCTTCGGGCTTTCGATGATGATTGCGCTTCAGGCGCTGATAAATTTCTCTGTTGCAACAGGTATGGTCCCGACTAAGGGGCTTCCGTTGCCTTTCATAAGTTATGGCGGCTCATCTCTCCTTGTGAATATGGCTGCTATTGGAATTCTACTAAACCTATCAAGAGGAGAGGAGAGCAGAAAAGTTGTGGATAAAACCCAGGAGATAATCGTGAGGAAGAAGGCAAAGAGGGCTGTTTATGGAAATAGAATTTAAAACAGTGTCAGTAGTCAGTGGCGGTGTCAGTAATTACTGTTTACTGTTCACTGTTCACTGTTCACTGGAAGTTTTATGAGGGTGATAATCGCAGGAGGAGGAACAGGAGGGCATCTCTTTCCTGGGATAGCCATTGCGGAGGAGTTTAAAAATAGACAGGAGTCAACAGAGGTGATATTCGTTGGCACAGAACACGGGATTGAGCATAGGGTTATCCCCAGAGAGGGGTATCCGATAAAATTTTTGAGGGCAGAAGGACTTGTGGGAATGTCTCTGTTTAGGAAAGTCAGTGCAGCAGGGAAGATGCTGCTTTCAATGTCTGATTCATACAGGATACTCCAGACAGTGAGACCAGATATTGTGATCGGTGTTGGTGGCTATGCATCTGTTGGCCCTGTGTTAACAGCATATCTGATGTCAATACCAACGATGATTGTGGAGCAGAACTCGGTCCCTGGCCTTGCAAACAAGGCACTTGGTAAATTTGCTGGCGCTGTTGGTGTTACTTATCAGGAGAGCATATCTTTTTTCCCGAAGGATAAGACATTCCTCACAGGGAATCCGATCAGGACGCGTATCCTTAAGGGCAGCAAAGAGGCTGCTTATAATCTATTCTCCCTCGAAAAGGATAAGTTCACGATATTTGTGTTTGGTGGCAGCTCTGGTGCGAGGAGCATAAACAGGGCAATGGTCGATGCATTCAACCATCTCCTTGACCTAAAGGAAGGCGTGCAGTTTCTGCACCAGACTGGAGAGCGTGACTATGAGGATGTGAGAGAGGCTTACAGGAAGTGGGGATTCAAAGGAACGGTGGCACCATTTATATATCAGATGGCAGAGGCGTATGCAGTGGCAGATATTGTTATATCACGTGCAGGTGCAACAACACTTGCAGAGCTTACTGCTATTGGAAAGCCTGCAATATTAATCCCGTATCCGCATGCAGCAGGCCGTCATCAGGAGTTCAATGCGAGGAAGCTCTCTGAGATGGGGGCAGCAAGGATGATACCTGACCATGAACTCAAAGGCGAGTCCCTTGCAGAAAATATAAGGGACTTATATAAAGTTGAGAATATCAGGGCAGAGATGCAGAGAGCAAGCATGGCCCTCGGAAGACCTGATGCGGCTCATAGGGTTGTTGATATTGCAATGAGCCTGATAAAGAAGTGAATAGTTGACAGTGAACAGTGAATAGTTATTGTTTTTACTATTCACTAAATACTATTCACTAACGACTGATAAAGGAGAGAGAGTGTTTGAGCGTTACAGGGTAATCCATTTTGTCGGCATAGGTGGAATAGGCATGAGCGGCATTGCAGAGGTTCTCTGCAACCTTGGGTACAAGGTCACTGGTTCTGATCTGAAGGACTCGGATACGACCAACAGGCTTAAAGATCTCGGCATAAAGATACATCTGGGACACAGGCCAGAGAATGTCGATGATGCCCATGTTGTTGTCATCTCCTCTGCTGTCTCAAAGGACAATCCAGAGGTTGTTGCGGCAGAAGAGAGGTCAATCCCTGTAATCTCCAGGGCAGAGATGCTTGCTGAGCTCGGAAGGCTGAAATACGGAATTCTCGTTGCTGGTGCCCACGGAAAGACAACAACGACCTCTTTAATCTCAACTGTTCTTGCCCATGGCGGGCTTGACCCCACAGTTGTTATAGGTGGGAAGCTCAAGGCGATAGGAAGTAATGCGAGACTCGGGCAGGGAGATTTTCTTGTTGCCGAGGCTGACGAGAGCGATGGCTCATTCCTGAAGCTATCTCCAACGATTGCAGTTGTCACAAACATAGATAAGGAACACATGGATTTCTTCAAGACAATGGATTCATTGAAAGAGGCATTTCTGTCTTTTATGAATAAAGTTCCATTCTACGGTGCATCGATAGTATGCACCGAAAACGAATACCTGCGTGAACTTTTGCCAGATGTCCACAGAAGATGCATCACATACGGATTTTCGCGAGAGACTGATATTTATGCAGCGGATATAAAGAGAGGTTTTATGTCAGTAAGCTTTGATGTAACCCATAAAGGTAAAAACATCGGGAATTTCAGTCTTCCTGTGCCGGGGATACATAACGTTCTTAACAGCCTTGCAAGTATCGCAGTTGCACTCGAACTGAAGATGGAAGTTTCGATAATCAGAGAGGCATTGAAAGGATTCAGCGGTATACAGCGCAGGTTTGAGTTCAAAGGAGATGAACGAGGCATAAAGGTCTTTGATGATTACGGTCATCATCCGACTGAGATAAAGGCCACCCTGAGGGCAGCAAAAGAGTCGTTAACGGTAAATACGATTCACGAAGATGGGAGGTTATTCGTCTTATTCCAGCCACACAGATACACAAGAACCAGGGACCTTATTGTTGAGTTTTCATCTTCTTTCTCTGATGCAGATGTCCTCTACTTGATGGACATCTATCCCGCAGGGGAGAAGCCGATAGAGGGTATTAACTCTAAGGTTCTATTCGACGGCATAAGTAGAAATGGGCATGGAGGTATCACTTACATTGCTGATAGAGAAGAGCTTATAAGAAGTCTTATGTCAGGGCTGAGAGAGGGAGATGTCCTTCTTACCCTTGGTGCTGGAGATGTGTGGAAGGTTGGGGAAGAGGTACTTAAAAAGTTAAAAGTTAAAAGGTGAAGAAGGTAGAAGAAGCAAAGAGATGATAAACGAAAGACAATGGCGAGAGTTTTTATCTGATGGATACGAGGGTGACGTTAAGTTCATGGAGCCGATGAGAAACCACACGTCCCTCAGGATAGGCGGGCCAGCGGATGTCTATGCCATTCCGCAGGACCTGCTTTCTGCAAGGAATGTGCTGACTATCTCAAAAGAGAAGGAGATTCCGTTTATGCCTATAGGTGGGGGTACTAATCTCCTATGCAGGGATGGAGGCATAGAAGGGATAGTTATCTCCCTGAACTCATTCAGGCGTATCGAGGTTGTGGAGGAGAAAGATGGTGAGATTACTCTCTTTGTAGAGTCAGGCACACCCCTTCAGAAACTTGTGAACCTCTCGAAGGAGAAGGGATACACAGGCATTGAAGGGCTTGCCGGGATTCCCGGTTCTGTTGGAGGCGCAATTGCTGGAAATGCAGGGGCATTCGGGTATGAGATAAAGAGTGTGCTTATCTCTACTGCACTCATGAATGTAGAGGGGAGGATCAAAAGGATAAGGATAGAAGACCTCGGTCTTGATTACAGGACATCAAATATACCTGCAGGCTCTATCATCCTCAGTGCGAACATAAGGTTAAGGAAGGATATTCCTGAGGATGTTGCAAATAGGATTGATGGCTTTCTCAGGGAGAAGCGTGAGAGACAGCCAATATCAGAGCGATCAGCAGGCTGTGTATTCAAGAACCCTGAGGGCACATCAGCAGGAAGGCTCATAGATGAGGCGGGGTGCAAGGGGATGAGGGTTGGAGATGTCGAGGTGAGCCCAATGCATACCAACTTCTTTATTAACAGGGGCGAGGCTAAGGCATCTGACTTCATAAGGCTCATGGAAGCTGTGAAGTCAAAGGTGATGGAGGTCTTTGGCATTGAGCTTGAGCCTGAGATAAGGATTGTGGGAAGAGAATGAATAAGAAGGATTCTCAGATATTATGCTAACAGATAAAAAGATAGGCGTGCTGATGGGTGGCACATCTGCTGAGAGGGAGGTTTCCCTTAAAAGCGGAAGTGCTGTGTTCAATGCCCTGAAGAACCTTGGATACAATGTAGTAGCAATTGAGATAGTAACGAATAAAGTGACAGTGCCAGTGGACAGTGTCAGCGAACAGACGCAGACACTGAAAACAGACACTGAAAGCGACTCGTCACTCGTCACCTGTCACTCGTCACAAATATGCGAGGTCATAAGAAAGGAAGGGATAGATATAGCATTCATCGCACTTCATGGCGGGCATGGGGAGGATGGCTCAATACAGGGCCTCCTTGAGGTGATGGGGATTCCATATACAGGCTCTGGTGTGCTTGCATCAGCCCTTGCCATGGATAAAGAGGCTTCGAAGAAAATTTTCCTTTATCACAAAATACCAGTTCCACCGTTTGTGATAGTGACAAGCGACAAACAGAACACAGAAGATAGCCCCCCCACCAATCCCTCCCCCTCGATGGGGGAGGGATTGGTGGGGGTGGAAGTCTGGGCTCTGGGTTCTGAACTAATTGACTTCGAGATGCCCTGGGTTATTAAACCTGCAAAGGAGGGCTCAAGCGTTGGGGTGAGCATAGTGAAAGATGAAGGGCAGCTTGAAGCAGCCATCGAAAAGGCTTCCTCATTCGGCGGGAAGGTGATTATAGAGAAATACATAGAAGGCAAGGAAGTCCAGATAGGGATTCTCGGTGAGAGGGTACTCGGAGGTGTTGAGGTGAGGCCATCCCTTGAGTTTTATAGCTATGAGGCCAAGTATACAGCGGGACTCACCGAGTATATTCTTCCACCTGAGATAGACGAAAAAATATATGAGAGGGCTAAAGAAATTGCGCTTTCAGCGCACATGGCACTCGGATGCAGAGGTGCAACGAGGGTTGACCTTATAATTGATAAAGACGGCAATCCTTATGTGCTTGAGGTGAATACAATACCTGGGATGACAGAGGTGAGCCTCCTTCCAAAGATTGCAAGAGAGGCAGGCCTCGATTTCCCTGAGCTGATAGAAGGGATACTTAAATTAGTAACGAGTAACGATTTGTGAGTTACGAGTGATGGATGCTATGAGGGCTAACAGGAGGATAAACAAACAGTCAGCTCGCTGGAGGGGAGAGAAGAAGCGTGGCTTATTTAAGCACTTCATGGTTGCTGTTTTGTTTGTTATTGCTATAGCAGGGTTATATCTCGGTTTACGTTTTGCGCTTCACGTTTCACGCTTCACGATATTTCCGCTCAAGGAGGTTGTTTTTTCCGGAAACAAGCATCTCACGGATGGCGAACTTAAGGCAATGATAGGACTTAAAGGGGACGAGAGTCTTCTCTGGTTATCAGGCAGAGAGCTTGCATCAAAACTCTCAAAATCACCGTGGGTCAGGGCGGTCAGCCTCAGAAAAGACTTCCCATGGAGACTCTCGGTCAAGGTCGAGGAAGCCTCACCTTTTGCTCTTCTTGAGATGAGAGGTCATATGTTCCTTGTTGATTATATGGGTAATCTCCTTGAAGAACTGAAGGGTGATTCTATTCCATTTCTTCCGATAATCTCAGGAGATCCATTCAAGGACCAGAGCAATTTTCTGGAGGCATTGAACCTCGTGAGGGTGACGAAGGGGAAGGGTTTTGCTGCAGAGAAAGACCACATAGAAATCATAGCAGCCGGCACTGGTTCTGAGGGACTGACCATACGAGTTGATGACATTGTTGTGAAGATCGGATACGGTGAATATGAAGAGAAACTCGGCAGGCTCCTTGAGCTGGAGGATGAGATAAGGAAGAGGGGAATACCTGTTGATTATATTGACCTCAGGTTTGCCAACAAGGTTGTGGTTAAACCAATAAATGAGGTCATTAGATGAGGAGGGGAAGCCTTGTTGTGGGTCTTGATGTTGGTACAACAAAGATATGTGCCCTTGTGGGAGAGGTGAGGAACAATGGGATTGATATCCTCGCCATGGGTTCATGTCCCTCAACAGGTCTGAGGAAAGGTGTTGTGATAAATATAGAGGCCACTGTTGAGTCAATAAAGAAGGCAGTGGAAGAGGCTGAGGCCGTGGCTGGTGTTGAAATAAAGGCAGTGTATGTGGGAATTGCCGGCAGCCATATAAAAGGGTTTCAGAGTTATGGGGCAGTTGGCATAAAAGGCAAGGAGGTAACATCGCAGGATGTTGAGCGTGTGATAGATTCTGCAAGGGCTGTATATGTCCCTCTCGACAGAGAGGTACTGCATGTAATACCAACAGAGTTCATCCTTGATGGGCAGGATGGGATAAAAGACCCTGTGGGCATGTCAGGTGTCAGGCTTGAGGCAAAGGTGCATATAATCACAGGCGCTGTTACATCTGTGCAGAACCTGCTCAAGTGCTGCCAGAAGGCAGGGCTCGATGTGATTGATATTGTGCTTGAGCCTCTTGCATCGGCAGAAGCGGTGCTCACAGACGATGAGAAAGACCTCGGCGTTGCCATCGTTGATATAGGAGGAGGCACAACAGATATCGCTATATACAAGGACGGAGGGCTGAGGCATACAGCAGTCCTTGCACTTGGGGGCAACCATTTCACAAACGATATTGCTGTTGGCCTTAGGATACTTGTGCAGGAGGCAGAAAGGGTTAAGAAGAGATATGGATGTGCAATGACAAACATGGTGGATGAGTCAGAAGAGATGGACATTGCAGGTGCAGACAGGCAGACGCGGAAGGTGCCAAGGAAATACCTTGCGGAGATTATTCAGCCGAGATGCGAAGAGCTTATTGAACTGATAAAGCGAGAGATACAGAATACTTCAGGTTATGAGCTTACATCATCAGGAGTGGTGTTAACCGGCGGTGCATCACTGCTTGATGGCATTGATAGGGTGACAGAAGCAACCATAGGTCTTCCAGTTAGAGTCGGGATCCCTGAAGGGATAGGGGGGATTGAAAAAGTTGTAAGCAACCCAATGTATTCAACAGGTGTTGGCCTTGTTCTTTATGGCTCAGGAACCGAGTCTGAGAAGGTCTTTTATACAGACCTCTTTAATGAGATATTTGACAGGATGAAGGGTTGGGTGAAAGGAATATTTAGATAAAAGAAGGAGGTGCTTTATGTTTGAATTGGAAGAAGTGAAAGGGCAGGCAGCAAAGATAAAAGTTGTCGGTGTTGGAGGCGCTGGGGGAAATGCTGTAAATAATATGATAGCCTCTAACCTCCGCGGTGTCGAATTCATAACAGTAAATACCGATATGCAGGTCCTTGAGACTTCGCTTGCGCCGAGGAAGATGCAGATAGGTGCGGCATTCACACGGGGACTTGGAGCAGGCTCAAATCCTGAGATAGGAAGGCAGGCAGCACTTGAAGACAGGACAGCCCTTGCTGAATGCCTTGAAGAATCGGATATAGTTTTCATAACAGCAGGAATGGGCGGTGGAACAGGGACAGGCGCGTCGCCTGTTGTTGCCAGCATTGCAAAGGAACTCGGTGCCCTGACTGTGGCTGTTGTCACAAAACCCTTTTTCTATGAGGGAAGAAAGAGGGCCATGAATGCAGAAGAGGGAATAAAAGAGCTCAGGAAGTATGTTGATACGCTCATTGTTATTCCAAATGACAGGATAGGGCTTGTGGTCGAGAAGGGGACACCGATGCTCAAGTCCTTTGCAGTTGCCAATGATGTCCTCAGACAGGCAGTTCAGGGAATATCGGATTTAATATTGATCCCCGGCCTTATAAACCTTGACTTTGCGGATGTGAAGACCATTATGGAGAATACTGGAAGGGCAGTGATGGGAGTAGGACTTGGCAGGGGAGAAGGCGGAGCCCTCGAGGCGGCCAAAAAGGCCATTTCAAACCCCCTCCTCGAGGACTCCTCTATTGAAGGGGCAAAAGGAATTTTGATCAATATCACCGGAGGACTTGAGCTTTCACTTAACGAGGTACAGGAGGCAACGTCCCTCATCTATGATTCAGCCCATGAAGAGGTGAACATAATATTCGGTGCAGTCATCAACCCTGATGTCGAAGACGAGGTGAGGGTTACTGTGATTGCAACAGGTTTTGATGCGCAGAAGGAGAAGGTTGACCTCCCGCAGATAAAGAAGTGGGCGCCTGTGAAGGAGCCTGTGAGCTTCAAGGGTGCAGAAAGGGTCCTTGCAAAGAACCTCAGGACAGATTACGGAATAGATACATTATCAACTGATGTAATGCCCTATGAAGACCCACTCGATGTGCCTGCATTCCTGAGGAAGTCACCTCAAAGAGAAATATAGTTTCCCTCCGCTGAGGGGCTTCTATTCCCCCTGGAAGCCCCTCCCCCTCTCTTCGAATACATCGCAGATTGCAAATTGCAATATGTCAAGATAGCATCCAAAATTTAGGCTTAAGCAGTAGATAGTATCTTGCCTCTAAGTCATTGATTTGTCGTGATATTACGTGATTGGCTTTTTTCGTCACGATTAAACTACCTCATACTCAGTGCCGTTGCTTCTTTAAGTTTATAATGCTCACCACAAGCGCTATCCCCAGCGATGCCTTCAGGGCATCGCTTCGGCTCCAAGACCCGTGAATCGTGACTGCAAAAAGCCAATCACGCAACATTTTCATGCCTAAATTTTAGATGCTTCCTTCAACTCATCACGCATTACGCTTGACTCATTATGGTCTTTGCTTACACTTACACATTCACATTTATTTTAGTATGCTAATATTAGTAGGCAATGAGCAAGAGACTTATTGAAAGGACAAAGACGCTCCTCTTAAAGGAAAGGGGTACTGTCTATAAAGACCCTGGTGGTAAGGTTAATATCTGCCTTGTATACCCGAATACATACCATGTGGGCATGTCAAACCTCGGATTTCAAGGGATTTATACGCTTTTAAATGAGCGGGCTGATATCCTCTGTGAGAGGGCATTTCTGCCAGACGATGAGGATATGGATGAATATATTAGAACAAACACAGAACTCTTCTCCCTTGAATCCAGAAGGCCACTGAACAGGTTTGATATAGTTGCCTTTTCTGTATCCTTTGAAAACGATTATCCAAATATCCTCAGGATACTCAAGCTATCAAACATCCCCTTCAGGTCATCTGAGAGGAAGGCCTCCCATCCTCTTTTGATAATGGGTGGCGTCTGTGCATTTTTCAACCCCGAGCCCCTATCGGATTTTTTTGATGTATGTTTTATTGGCGAGGCAGAGGAGATGCTGCCTGAATTTATAGAGGCATATAAGAAATCAACAACACGCGAAGAACTTTACAGAAAAGCGATGGGTATTGATGGAATTTATGTGCCGATGTTATATCAGGTCAAATACAGCGAGGATGGAAAGATAGCTTATAGAAAGGCAATAGAGAGCGCACCTGAGACTATAAAAAGGCGGTATGTTAAAGACATTTCAGAATATAATTTCAAGCCCTCGATAATTACACAGAAGACAGAGTTTTCAGAGATGTATCTTATAGAGGCGATGAGGGGATGCCCGTGGAGATGCAGGTTCTGCGTTGCAGGCCACATATATAATCCGCCGAGGATGAAGGATGTATCTATTCTAAAAGAGGAGATAAAGGAGGCTTTATCCTTTACAAAAAAGGTCGGCCTTATTGGCCCATCCCTTACCGACTATCCACATGCAAAGGATGTTCTATCAATAGAGGGTGTTGACTTCTCAATAACATCTCTGAGGGCAAGCCCGAAGAGTGCCGAACTTGTTGGATTGATGAAAAGGCATAAGAGTGTCTCGATTGCACCAGAGGCAGGAACAGAGCGCATGAGAAAGGTTGTCAATAAAAAGATAACAGAGGATGACATCATCGAAACATCAAGGCTTATATTTACTGAGGGCATAGAAAACCTCAGGCTTTACTTTATGGTTGGGCTTCCAACAGAGGCGGATAAAGATATAGAAGGTATTGTAGATATTACAAAGAAGATAAGAGGACTATCTTCAAAAGGAAATATATCTCTGAGTGTGAGCACCTTTGTGCCAAAGCCATTTACGCCATTTCAGTGGCATCCAATGGAAAGGATGGATGTAGTTAAGGAGAAGCTAAAGACAATAAAGAAGAGCCTTATTCCGATAAAAGGCGTGAGGGTCTTCCACGATGTGCCCAAATATGCCTATATGCAAGGCTTATTCTCTATGGGGGATAGGCGTGTATCAAAGGCTTTAGAGGCAATGCTCAAAATCCATGACTGGAGAAAGGCATGCATTGATTCGGGTATCAATTCTGATTTTTATATGCTCAGGCAGAAGGATTTTCATGATATACTTCCATGGGATTTTATAGACAACAGTATCTCAAAAGAGAAGCTGTGGTCAGAGTATCAGCAGGCACTCGCAACAGAAGATTGATACCCAAGTTGAGCGATTTATTATACAAACCCATGACAGCCGAGACGGCTGTCC
>DYHX01000041.1:0-8162 GCA_020723925.1 Nitrospira japonica
TAATCTCTGAGGCACTTACGATTGCCATATTAATAATCTGTCGATTATAAAAATTTTGAGACAGCCTTTCCTATATCTATTTTAAGGATTAAGGGTAATTGCTTTATTAATTTCTTTCTTTATGCTACATTTTTCTTACATGTTTTTATTGGTTTGCCTGAATAATTTTAATTGCGGAGGTACAGAATGCCTGATAAGTTAAGTATTGATGAGCTTTACAGGTGCTGTGATCAGAAGACGTTTACGTTTGAGACAACGGATGAGCTGCCGTCCTTTGTAGGTACCATAGGCCAGGAAAAGGCAATGAATGCCCTCGATTTTGGTCTCAGCCTTGACAGTGCAGGATTTAACATCTATATGCTTGGAGAGAATGGAACAGGCAAGCTGACGACAATAAAGTCCATTCTCACAAAAAAGTCTCCTGGCGAGCCTGTTCCATCTGATTGGTGTTATGCATACAATTTTAAAGACCCGGACGTTCCAATGGCTATAGCCCTTGAACCAGGCAGGGGTGTTGTATTTCAGAAGGATATGGATGAGCTAATAAAAATACTCAGGGTCGAGATATCGAAGGTTTTTGAATCGAAAGAGTATGAAAAGCAGAAGAACAGGCTTGTTGAGGAATTTCAGAAAAAGCAGAAGGACCTCTTTAGCAGCCTCGAGGATGAGGCAGCAGCAAAGGGTTTTTCAATAAGGAAGACAGTCAGCGGTCTCCTGACGGTCCCTGTTAAGAAGACAGGAGAGCCGCTCAATGAAGAAGAGTTTGAGGCCCTTGACGAAAAGACGAGGAAGAAGATAGAAGAGATAGGGAAACTCCTTCAGGAGAAACTTGATGATATTGTAAGGGCGATAAGGGAAGGAGAAAAACTTGTTAAAGAGCTCCTCGGAAGGCTCGAGAGGGAAGTAGCCCTTTCAGCAGTTGGGCATCTGATAGATGAATTAAAGAGCAAGTACCACGACCATGAAAAGATAACATTATATCTTGAGGACGTGAAGGAGGATGTTCTTGCACATCTCGAGGATTTTAAGGTACAGGAAGAACAGGCACCGCCTCTGCCATTTATGAAACTCCCGAAGGTTGAACCAACGTTCACAAGGTACACAGTGAATGTCCTTGTGAATAATAAGGAGTGCAAGGGCGCGCCCTGTGTTTTTGAAAGCAACCCAACTTATTATAATCTCTTTGGAAGAATAGAACACAAGCTTCAATACGGGATGGCCATAACAGACTTCTCTATGATAAAGGCCGGGTCACTGCACAGGGCAAATGGCGGATATATAGTTATAAATGTTCTTGACCTGCTGAGGAATCTATTTGCGTATGATGCCCTGAAGAGGGCAATAAGGAACAGGGAGCTAAGGATAGAAGACATCTGGGAGCAGTACAGGCTTGTCTCGACAACCACTCTGAGGCCAGAGGCGATACCGCTTAATGTGAAGGTCATACTTGTTGGAACCCCCTATCTCTACTACTTACTTTACAATCTCGATGAAGAATACAGAGAGCTCTTTAAGGTCAAAGCAGACTTTGACAGCAGGATGCCGAGGACAGTCGAGAACATGCAGAAATATGCCTCCTTTGTTGCTACCAGGTGCAGAGAGGAAAATTTACTGCCCTTTGATAAGTCAGGTGTCGCTAAGGTTGTTGAGTATGGTTCAAGACTTGCCGAGCATCAGGAGAAGCTTTCATCAAGGTTCAGCGATGTTGCGGACCTCATAAGGGAGTCTAACTACTGGGCATCGAAGGCAGGAAGTAGGTTTGTGAGCGGGGAGCATGTAGAGAGGGCTGTAAATGAGAAGATTTACCGAAACAACAGGATAGAGGAACGCCTGAGGGAGATGATGTTAGAAGGGTCATTGATCGTTGATACTGAAGGAGAGAAGATAGGACAGGTGAATGGATTGGCTATCCTTGATCTCGGAGATTACAGCTTTGGGAAACCATCGAGGATAACAGCGAGGACGTATGCAGGCAAGGCCGGAGTTATGAATATAGAGCGTGAGACAAAGATGAGCGGAAAGATTCATGAAAAAGCCATTCTGATTATCACAAACTATCTCGGCAGTAAATACGCAACAAAAAAGCCAATAAGCCTATCTGCATCCATTACCTTTGAGCAGCTGTATGAGATGGTTGAAGGCGACAGTGCAACATGTGCAGAGCTCTATGCACTTCTGAGCAGCATAGCCGGTGTTCCTTTTAAACAGGGCGTAGCGATTACAGGCTCGATGGACCAGAATGGGGATGTCCAGCCTGTAAGCGGGGTTAATGAAAAAGTAGAGGGTTTTTTTGAGCTCTGCAGGCTGAGGGGGCTTGATGGCAGCCATGGCGTTATAATACCGAGGAGGAATGTAAAGAACCTGATGCTGAAGAAGGATGTGGTCGATACTGTGATGGACGGAAAATTTTCTATATATCCCATAGAAAGAGCTGAAGAAGGGCTGGAAATTCTCACAGGCATGCAGGCTGGCGAACTCAGGGAAGATGGCACGTATCCTGAAGACACTGTAAATTATCTTGTTGTTAAACGACTTACAGAGATAACAGAGGCATTGAAGGAGAAAAAAGAGGAAAAGGAAGAGGTGGAGAAGAGAAAGGAAAATAATGAAAATAGATGAGAAGGGCATTATGGATCTTAGAAACTGTTTTAATTATATTGTTTTCCATTCCCTTGACAATTCTTCCCAATAGATTAGCCCTGAAGGCCGGCGAACTCCTCGGCCTTCTGCTTTTCTATATATGGGGGAGCAGGAGAAGAATTGCGATAGAGAATATAAAAAAGACAGGAGTCAGGAGTCAAGAGTCAGGAGTCAGACTGATTGCTAAGGAAACCTTTAAAAATTTCGGCAGGTCATTTGTCGAAATTATTAAGATTTATTATGGATTTGGCGACAAGTTTATCGAAAATGTTGAAGTAAAGGGCATTGACAACTATCAGAAGGCAAAATCGAAAAACAGGGGAGTTATATTCATCGCAGGACACTGCGGGAACTGGGAGCTGATGGCCATTGCATTCTCGTCAAAGGTATCCCGCGTTGGAGTTATTGCAAGGCCATTGAGTAATCCGTATCTTAATCGCCTCATTGAGAAGGCAAGGATGAGATACGGTAACAGCGTTATCTACAAAAAAGGCGCATTAAAGAACATCCTCTCAACCCTGAAGGGTGGCGGCTCTGTAGGAATCCTCATGGACCAGAGCATTATCCCATCAGAGGGCTATGTGATTGATTTCCTCGGCAGAGGCGCATGGACAACAAAGATGCCTGCCCTGATTGCAAGAAAGACAGGTTCTCCCGTGCTTCCAATATTTATCATGCGAAAAGATAAAGGCCATATAATCTCAATAGGTGCTGAGATAGAATTATCCATGCTCGGTAACCAGGAGGAGGCAGTAATAGAGGACACAAAAAGGTTTTCGGGCTTTATCGAGGAATATATAAGACAGAACCCTTCTGAGTGGCTGTGGATCCACAGGAGATGGAAGAGGGTAAAAGAATGAATATGTTTCCAATCGAATGGTGTATAGTCTTTGCCTTTATAGGTATTGCTGTTATAGGTATAGCAACATATTTTTTGCACAGGAAGAGAAAGAAAGATTGATTTGACATTTGAAGAGAATAATACAGGCTAAATAGGCAAGTGTGAAATTTTTATTTCTGTTTTTTGGGATATATGTCTTCTTGACAGGAGCGGCATCCTATGCCGCGAATGTAGAGACTAAAAGCGATCTCTATCTTGACCTTGAGCGCCTCTCTGCCTATGGTCTGATAGACTCGGCAATCCTCGGTGCAAGACCCATTGATAAACGTGAGTTCGCAAGGCTTGCCATCGAGGCCTCTAAGAAGTTTGAGGTTCAAGCAACTTCTAATCTCTTACCTCAAACCCTGAGGTTCATCCTCGAAAAACTTAAGGAAGAGTTCAGAGAGGAGATTGCAGAGATAGGATACGAGGCGTTCTATATAAAACCGATAAGAAAGGCCAATCTGAAATATTCCCATCTTGAAGGTGATGCATCAACATTCCCGGGCATAAAGGCATCACAGGAGCCGTTCAACTATAACAACGAGGGGATAGCCTTGAATAAGGATAATCTATTCGCAGATCTTGAGGGTGATGCAAGATATGGTTCGCTATCTTTTTATATCAATCCTCTTTTAACCTCAAACCTTGAACCTCGAACCTTTAAACTTAACAAGGGCTATGGAAAGTTTTATATTGGCAGATTCTCCGTAGAAGCTGGAAAGGACTCTCTCTGGTGGGGGCAGGGAAGGCATGGAAGTCTTATACTCACGAACAATGCAGAGCCCTTTAAACTCCTAAAAATAAGCAACGAGGTTCCTTTTAATCTGCCCATATTAGGCCTTTTCAGGATTGATTTTTTCCTTACAAGACTTGAGAAGGACAGGGATCATCCAAAGCCCTATTTCGGAGGAATCAGGCTGAGCTTTAAGCCAGGGCCATGGCTTGAATTTGGTCTGACAAGGACAGCCATAACAGGGGGCAGAGGTATGCCGAGCCTCGGACTTGGTGATATAGGCACAATCCTTATAGGTAAGAATTTAGAGGGTAAAGCAAAGGGTGAGAGCAACCAGATAGCAGGTGTGGATGTTCGCATGAGAATCACCCCTCTTAAGGCTTACATCTATGGAGAGGCTGCTGGCGAGGATGAGGCAGGATGGCTTCCGTATAAGTGGGCATATATTGCTGGCATTTATTTTGCGGATATCCTTGGTGCTGATTTGAGGGTGGAGCATGCAAATACTGCCTTTCAGTATACTGGGTGGTACACCCATGGTGTTTATACCTCAGGCTATACCTATAAAGGCAGGCTTATCGGCCATCATATGGGTGGAGATGCAAAGGATATCTTTGTTGGTTCCTCGCTTTTTCTGAATAGAAATACAAAGGTCTCTCTGCACTATGATTATGAAAAAAGAGGAGTCTCAAGGCCGAATCCAGAAAGCCACAATGAGGTAGTCTTTGGCTTAAAGCAGAAGGTCTCAAAAGGGATTACCCTGAGCTTAAAAGGCGGGTATGAAAAGGTTAAAAATTCAGACTACGTTTCTGGAAGGGATAGAGAGAATAAACTTATTGAATTTTCACTTGAATTAATGAGGTGATGCGATTAAAATAAGATATGCCTTATGACGAAATGTTGGAAACTTGTATAATACGCAATAATTCATGCTGTCATTCGCACCCCAAAAAAGTCTGTGACTTTTTTGGGGACCCCATTGCGAGACCCCATTTGTCATTGCGAGGCGAAGCCGAAGCAATCTCTTTTTGTCGCTCAGGGCAGGCTCCAGCAAAGCAATCTTTATGGATAAACAATACTATATCTACATAATGACCAATAAAAACAATACAGTTCTATATACAGGGATTACTAATGATTTAAGGAGAAGGGTTTATGAACATAAAGAGGAGATGGTTGAAGGATTTACAAAGAAATATAATATTAGGAAGTTGGTTTGCTACGAGATATTCCGTGATGTTAATAGTGCCATATTAAGGGAGAAGCAAATTAAAGGTGGTTCAAGGGCTAAGAAGATTGAATTAGTTAACAGTATGAATCCTGAATGGAGAGATTTATACTATGACTTGTGAGATTGCTTCGGAGCTAACGCTCCTCGCAATGACAACGATTGGTCGGATGATGTTATTTTGATGTGTTTGTCCAATATTCTGCCATGAGCCAAATATATCTTCAGAATGCACTTGAGTTCCTTGCAAGGATATTGGGGCTGATACAAACGCACTAAATAGTGTCAGTAGTCAGTGTCAGTGTTGAAACTTGAACTTATAAGAGGTGGTTATATGATAAAACCGATTCGTCTTACATCTTGTGTCTTACACCTCACGTCTTACATTGTCGTCTCGCTGCTCATATTGATTTTTACAGGTAGCGCATTTGCCCAGCAGATTCAGATGGTTCCTGTAACGCCTGCAGGACAGCCATCCATGCAGGCGCAACCATTACAGGGACAACAGCCAATATTGCTACAACCCCCTCAACCAGCACCGCCACCTCCAACTCAGCAACTCACCCGGCAGCTTCCTGAAGAAAAACCTTCAGAGTTTGAGTTATTTATCTCTGGTAAAGTTCCATTAACAGTATCCACCGATATAAAACAATTTGGTTACGACCTCTTCAGGCAGCCTCCTTCAACCTTTGCACCAGGTGATAAGATTCCTGTTGGACCAGATTATGTCCTTGGTCCCGAGGATGAGATAAGAATAACTGTATGGGGGAAGATCGAGGGGCAGTGGTCAGTTGTGGTTGACAGGGATGGTAACATCAGCTTACCGAAGGCAGGCATTTTAGGGGTCACAGGACTTACATTTAAAGAATTAAAAGAGCTTTTACATAAGGAATTTTCAAAATACTACACAGGCTTTGAGATGAATGTGAGCATGGGCGCGTTAAGGACGATAAGGGTCTATGTTGTGGGCAATGCAGAGAGGCCAGGAAGCTACACTGTCTCTGCGCTTTCTACCCTTATAAATGCCCTTTTTGAGGCTGGTGGTCCAAGCAAGGTCGGCACCATGAGAGACATACAGTTAAAGAGAAACGGTAAGACCATTGTCCATTTTGATATGTATGATTTCCTTCTCAAAGGCGATAAGACAAAGGATGTGAGGCTCATGCCAGAGGATGTGATATTTATAGCACCAGTGGGGATGCTTGCTGCCATTGCAGGCAGTGTGCATAACCCTGCCATATATGAGCTTAAAGGGGAGACAAGGATTCCCCAATTGATAGATATGGCTGGAGGGTTGAATGCCATTGCCTTTAAAGGTAGAGTCCAGATCGAGCGGATTATTGACAGCAGCCGACAGGTTGTTTTTGAATCTAACCTGGATGATATAAGGGATAAAGATATTACACTTCAATCAGGGGATGTGGTAAAAATTTTCCAGATCGTTCAAGACAAAAGAACTGTGAGGCTTTCCGGCACAGTGCAGAGGGAAGGTGAGTATGGGTTTAAGTCAGGGATGACTGTCAAAGATTTGATTTCGATGGCAGGGGGGCTTAAGTATTATACATACAATAAAGAGGCAGAATTAACCAGGGTATATGTTACGGATAAAGGGCCAAGGACTGAAAAAATCATAATAAATCTTGAAAAGGCATTAGCAGGAGACAGAGAAAACAATATACAGCTTAAAGAGGATGACTATCTTTTTGTCCGCACTGTCCCTGAATGGCAGCTTTATCGGATAGTAACTATATCTGGCGAGGTGAGGTTCCCTGGAACCTATACCATTCAAAAAGGAGAAAGATTATCCTCCCTTATCGAAAGGGCTGGGGGCTATACAGACAATTCATATCTTAGAGGAGCGGTATTTACAAGAGAGAGGGTTAGAGAACTTCAGCAAAAGCAGATCAATGAGATGGTAGAGAGGCTTGAAAGGGAGTTGTTGGGAAGAGGTGCAGCAGAGACCGCAACTGCCTTATCCCCTGAGGAGGCAAAGATTAAGGAATACGAGATCAAACAGAGAAGAGACTTTGCAGCAAAACTTAAGGAGATCAAGGCAAAGGGCAGGGTGGCCATAATTTTAAATCAACTTGAGCTTCTAAAAAAGACGCCTTATGACATTGAACTTGAGGAAGGGGATAGTATATTTATCCCTTCAAATCCTCAGAGTGTTCAGGTTATAGGGTCTGTATATAATCAGACAGCATTTGTCTATGATAAAGACAAGGGTTATCCCAGATATATTGATTTAGCCGGTGGATACACCGAGAATGCTGATAAAAAGAGAGTATATATCTTGAAGGCTGACGGAACCGCTGTGAGGCCAGGCGGTGGTTTCCTCGGCATATCGTGGAGCAAGGGTTCACAGAGGTGGGAGTTCGGCAGCCAGGATATAGAGCCGGGCGATACAATAGTTGTCCCTGAAAAACTCGAGAGGATTGCATGGATGCGTGAGATAAAGGATTTAACACAGATACTCTACCAGATTGCAGTTACAGCAGGAGTGTTGATTGTGATGTTCTAAACGCATGACCCCCACCCCTCGAAAGGGGGAGGGTGATGCGTGTATAATTAGTTAAGGAGATTGGCATGGATGAGAAGAGTTTGGCTAAGACGGTAAGAGAGGTAGTTAAAGAGGAACTAAATGCCTTTAAGCAAGAGGTTGCAACCAAAGAGGACCT
>DYHX01000041.1:8262-16062 GCA_020723925.1 Nitrospira japonica
GACCTCAAGGCATTTGCAACAAAAGAAGACCTTGAGGCATTTGCAACAAAGGAAGACCTTGAGGCATTTGCAACAAAGGAAGATTTCGGCAACTTTTTACTCAGGTTTGATGCAAGGATGAAGCAGTTTCAGGAAGGTGTTCAGTTAATGCTAAGGGAGCATGGAAACGACATACAGGAGATAAAACTTAAACTTTCTCTGGAGTATGGCTCTTACAGCAGTGTAATGTCATTTATAGACCAAGGAGTAGGAATCATGCAGCGGAGCGAACATGAGCAGATGTTACATCGCAAGCAGACAGTAAGAGAGCTGGTAGAGCTTGAAAAGAGAATACAGAGGATTGAGGAATTTAAAAATAGAGTTCTGGAGAAAATAGCAAAGGATTAATAAATGGAAGAAAAAAAGGCACAATTTAATGAGGACGCGATAAACTTCCTTGACTATATGATAGTTCTCGCAAAGCGCAAGAGACTGATAATTGGCATCACATTTGGCGCTGCCATAATCACTGCTATTATAAGCCTTATCACGCCCCCCATCTATAAGGCTGAAACAAAGATACTCCCCCCACAACAAGCCAGCTCAAGCGCGGCACAGCTTTTAAGCCAGTTTGGTGGCGCTGCAGGACTGGCTGGAGGCGCCATCGGCATAAAGACCCCCAATGACCTCTATGTCGGATTATTAAAGAGCAGGCCTGTCCTTGACAGAATTATTGATAGATTTAAATTAATGGAGCTTTATAAGGCTAAGAGCCGTGAGGATGCAAGGCGGAGTCTTGCCGGTGCTTTGAAGGCCCAAGACGATAGAAAAAGCGGCATGATAACTATTGGCGTTGAAAATAAAGACCCAAAGATGGCTGCTGATATGGCAAATGCATTTGTTGAGGAGCTAAGGAATCTGAACAAAGGACTCGCTGTCACAGAGGCCAGCCAGAGAAGGCTTTTCTTTGAGGAGCAGTTGAAGGACACAAAAGATGCCCTTATAAAGGCAGAGGAGTCTATGAAAGGGTTTCAGGAGAGAACAGGTGCTATCAAGATAGATGAGCAGGCAAGGGCAGTCATTGAGGGCATTGCTCAATTGAGGGCACATATTGCTGCAAAAGAGGTGCAGTTGAAGGTAATGAAGACCTATGCAACTCCACAGAATCCTGACATCCAGAGAGCGGAGGAGGAACTCAGGGGGTTAAGGGAGCAGCTATCAAGGCTTGAGGCAAAAGGCAGCGGCCATAATCCAGACCCCCTCATGCCAACAGGCAGGATTCCATCGGTCGGCACAGAGTATATAAGAAAACTGAGAGAATTTAAATACAACGAGGCCCTTTACGAAATTTTACTAAAGCAGTATGGGGCAGCAAAGCTTGATGAGGCAAGGGATGCTGCAATAATACAGGTAATAGAGAAGGCGATACCGCCAGAAAAAAGGATAAAGCCTAAAAGAAGGCAGATGGTAATGATTGCAACATTTGTGGGTTTCTTTTTCTCGGTATTTGCAGCATTCTTTATGGAATATATAGAGAAGTCATCGAAGGACTCTAACAATAAAGAGAGATTTGATACACTTAAAAAATATATTAACCCTCGACTAAAAAGAGGTTCAAGGTTGAAATTTCCTCAGCCTTAACCTTAGTCGCAACCTTTTTAACTGTTAGGTTTTATTTTGCAAAATAATAAAATTTCTTCTCTTAGCACAGGGTTACACCTCGAATGGCGGTAGCCTGTCTTTCACAATGAACTGGTATGCGATTTATACAAAGCCGAAACAGGAAGACAGAGTAGAAGAGAACCTATCTCATGCCTCCCTTGAGGTCTTCAATCCAAAACTTAAAAGAAAAAAACTCATCCGCGGTAGATATGAATGTGTCATCCAGCCGTTTTTCCCCTGTTATATATTTGTAAGGTTTGAACCAACCCATCACTATCATATGGTTAAATACACGCGAGGCGTGAGGAATATCGTTGGCAATCCAGGCTCACCCTGGCCTGTAAGTGAGGAGATAATAGACATAGTCAAATCGAGGATAAATGAAGATGGTTATATCGTAATCAGGCCGGATATTAAAGTGGGAAACAGCGTGGAGATTATAGAAGGCCCCCTAAAAGGTTTCGTTGGTATTTTTGATAAGGAGATGAAAGACAGAGACCGTGTCATCGTGCTACTTAATACCATAGAGTATCAGGCAACGGTTGAGATTGAGAGGGAGTTCCTTAAGAATTTGTAGAATTAATACCCAAATCCAGTGATACCTTTAGGAGGCATGGCAGGGTTCACCCCGCACTACATCCGTAGTGCGGGGTTCATAATTTTTAGAATCGACAAGATATCATAAAGATATCATAAAGATATTTCTAATTGGATAATGAACTTATTAAAAAAAATTGAGCGTAAAGAGGCTAAGATCGGCATCATCGGCCTTGGATATGTGGGCCTGCCGCTTGTTATCGAGTTCTGTAAGGCAGGATTCTCTGTAACTGCTTTTGATGTGGATGTTGAGAAGGTAAAGCTGCTTAAACATGGCAAGAGCTACATCAAGCACATCCCGAGCGAAAAGATAAAAGAGATTCAGAATAATAGATTTAGGTTCAGACCGACAACTGATTTTAAAAGACTCAAGGAAATTGACTGCATAATAGCCTGCGTACCAACACCCCTTAATAAATACAGAGAGCCTGATCTATCCTATGTCTTTAACACTACAAAGACTATTGCGAAACATCTTCGTAAAGGCCATCTCATAGTCCTTGAGTCCACGACTTATCCAGGCACTACTGATGAGGACATGAGGGCAATACTTGAGGAGACAGGGCTGAAGGCAGGAGAGGATTTCTATCTTGCATATTCGCCTGAGAGGGAAGACCCGAATAACAAAAACTTTTCAACCTCTACAATACCAAAAGTAGTTGGCGGCTATACAGAGAATTGTCTTACTGTTGCTAAAGCCCTCTATGATTCTATAGTTGTTAAGACAGTGCCTGTCTCATCCACAAAGGTTGCAGAGGCGACAAAGCTCCTTGAAAATATCT
This sequence comes from Nitrospira japonica, assembly GCA_020723925.1. Taxonomy (GTDB): domain Bacteria; phylum Nitrospirota; class Thermodesulfovibrionia; order Thermodesulfovibrionales; family DYHX01; genus DYHX01. The sequence goes on from DYHX01000041.1 coordinate 11,283, forward strand.
ACAGGTCAGTGAACATCGCACTTGTGAATGAACTTAAGATGCTCTTCGACAGGATGGGGATAAATATATGGGAGGTTATAGACGCTGCTTCCACTAAACCCTTTGGTTTTACACCGTTTTATCCGGGTCCGGGCCTTGGTGGACACTGCATACCCATAGACCCATTCTATCTCACATGGAAGGCAAGACAATATGGAATGACTACAAGGTTTATAGAGCTTGCTGGGGAGATAAATACCTCGATGCCGCTGTATGTTGTTAACAAGGTTGCTGATGCCTTGAATGGGAAAGGCAAGAGCGTTAAAGGCTCAAAGATATTAATACTTGGGCTTGCCTATAAGAAGGACATTGACGATGTGAGGGAGTCACCTTCTTTGGAATTAATTGAGTTGTTAAGGGAAAAGGGTGCTGAGGTGGATTATAACGATCCATATGTTCCAAAGACGCACAAGATGAGACGTTATGACCTGAAGATGTTCTCAGTGTCGCTGACAAAAAAAAATCTGAAGAAATACGACTGTGTGCTTATTTCTACAGACCACTCCCCCTATGACGTTAATTTCATAGTAGAGAATGCCAACCTGATAGTTGATACAAGAAATTTGATTAAACATGCAGATAACTCCAGCGGGAAGGTAATAAAGGCATAATAGAAAGGCCTTAACACCATCCCTCTCAGAGTTGACCTCGATAGTTGTTTAAGCGTATAATTGGCCATGCCTACCATAGAAGAACTTGAACATAGGGTATCAAGATTAGAGACCCTTTTTGAAGAGGTCATAAAGGAGAGGCTTACCTATATCTCTCAAAGACTTGACCAGCTTTATGAGAAGACAGAAAAGGACAAGAGTGAGCTTCTTGAGAAGATAGGATCACTTTATGCTAAGACAGAAAAGGACAAAACTGAGCTTCTTGCTAAAACAGACAGAGATAAAAGGGAACTCATCTACTGGATGGTTGGCCTTATTCTCGGTTTTTCGACCCTGACGATTACAGCTATATGGGCAATCCTGTCTTTTGCATTAAAGTAGCCGTGCGTTCTGACAGCTTGAGTGAAGAATAAAGACCAGACCCCAAACAGACCCCAATCCGCTAAAAGCTTACAGGCAGTCGAGCAGATGAAAAGTATTGAGGCCCTAAAGGAGACAGAGATAAAGAGAATTGTGGATGAGGCGGTAAAGATCATCAGGTCATACCTATCCCAGAAAGATTATACAATTCTGCTTTTTGGGTCATGGGCGACCATAAAGGCACTTCCCACATCCGATATAGACATCGCCATTCTGGGTAAGAATAGGGTTGATGATTTCATATTAATCAAGATGAAGGAAGAGATTGAAAATCTCCCCACGCTGAGAAGCATAGATATTGTGGATCTGAATATCTTTGATGAGAGGTCAAGGGAAAAAATTCTAAGATATGCAGAGATTATAGATTAAAATGTATTATGGAGATATTATAGAGTCTTTTGAAAAGGCTTTAAGCAGGTTGAAGGAAGCCCTATATGCACAAAAAACGGTTCTGACAAGGGACGCTGCCATAAAGAGGTTTGAGTTTACATTTGAGCTTGCATGGAAATCCATTCAGAAATTTTTAGCTGATCAGGGAATTGTTTGCGTATCTCCGAAAGGATGTTTTAAGGAAGCCTTCAAGTTCGGCTTGATAAAGGACAATCCCCTATGGATAAGGATGATTGAGGATAGAAACATGACGGTTCATACTTACAATGAGTTGATAGCCGAGGCTATATACGAAAAACTGAGAGATTATCTACCTTTGTTTGATGAGCTATCGGAAAAGTTAGAAATTGGAGATTAACTATAAGGAAAGACCTGTTGCCTCACGTAAACCCCCACACCCATCCTTCAGGATGGGTGTGGGGGGTAAAAATCTAAACGAAATTATTATTCGTTGCCTCATGAAAACTATAGTTAACCGCCTTGCAGGCTTGCCAGCTTGTAGGCCTGATAGCTTGATAGCTATGAAATCTGATATTTCAAGACCTGACCCCTCTTAACCCCTGTAGGTTTGACCCCAAAAACTCTTTTTTGAGGTATTGCATTTTCGACTTGACAGCCTTTTTCATAGGTGACCAAATTTGTTATTTTGACGTTTGTTATTTGTTTTTTGTATTTTTTAAGTTCACGATGTTATGATATAAACACAATAGATAAGAACATGTAGGCTTACAAATTTTGGAGGTAATTATATGCTTGTTGGGTATATTAATAAGGCAATGAGTAAAGCAGTTTATGATAAGCTGGAAGATGGTAGCTTTTCCGGTAAGATCCCACAGTGCCCGGGTGTCATTGCTTTTGGAAAAACTCTCTATGAATGCCAGGAAGAATTGAGGTCTTGTCTGGAGGGATGGCTAATAGTAAAAATTAGACATGGTGATAAATTACCGGTTATAGGAATGATTAACCTGAATAAGAAGATGCCTGCCCCTGAAGAAACGGTAGTTCATGGGTAGATGGAAACCATGTAAACGAAGGGATTTCATAAAGAAGTTAAAGCGATTTGGCTTCGGGCCACCAGAGCCAGGGGGACGTCACTTTTATATGCGTTATGGTACATATACCCTTACACTGCCCAGTAATAAAGAATATTCAGTTCCTCAACTTCTAATGCTTATAAGCGAGATTGAACACGGGATAGGGAAGAAAATAACCCTTGAGGAATGGGAGAATCTTTAAAACAATAATGACCAGAAAACTCAAATAAACCACATGCATCAAGCCCCATGTGCTCTGCGCTTTTTCCTTTGCTCTTTATGATATTCGTTTGTATGCTTGCAAGCTTGATAGCTTGTAGGCTTTGGAAAATGAAGACTGTCAATAATAAAGATTTGACCCCAAAATTGAAATTGAACTGCGGGGATGATGGTTTTATACAGAGGGTAGAGGGCATAGTTGGCAGGAGACTGAAGGCAATGCCAAAGGGAAGACCGAGAAAGGTGGGATAAACGGTATCTGTCCCTATTTCCCAACACAAAACTATGGATGCCCGACAGAAGCCATCGGGCATGACAGACCTTTTTGGTTCCGGCTTGTCCGGGTTAGGAAAAATGGACTTACAGTGGATGAGTTTTTAAAGGCAAAATAATATTGTTACCATGTTAAAAAGTAGCCTGTCCCCTTTTCTCTCCTTTTCCGACCTTAACCTTAGCCTGTATTCAGGGCTTGCTGGCTTGTCAGCTTGCAGGCTTGCTCTTGTCGTGGAGAAGTAAAATGTATTTTGTAGGTTTGACCCCAAATCTTTTGTTGGGTAAGGGGCGTTGATTTAAAATATCCAGAGTTTAGTGAAACGGAGGCAGATGATTTTGTCATTGGGGATTTAAGAGATCCATATCTTTGCAGACATATTACTGATACAAAATTTGATGAAGTTTATCAATTAGCTGCTGATATGGGTGGAGCAGGTTTTGTGTTTACAGGCAATAATGACGCCGATATTATGCATAATTCTGCATTAATTAACCTGAATATGTTAGAGGCCTGCTATAAGAGAAATATCAAAAGGATATTTTATTCATCATCTGCGTGCATGTACCCTAAATACAATCAGATGGACCCTGATAATCCAAAATGTTCTGAGGATTCTGCATACCCTGCGGCTCCTGATAGTGAATACGGATGGGAAAAGCTTTTTAGTGAAAGGCTGTATCTTGCATATAAAAAGAATTATGGTATGGAAGTAAGGATTGCGAGATACCACAACATCTTTGGTCCTGAAGGGACATGGAAAGGAGGTAGAGAAAAAGCCCCGGCTGCTCTGTGTCGTAAGGTTGCTATGGCACCAGATGGTGGAGAGATAGAAATGTGGGGCGATGGTAAGCAAACCCGTTCTTTTTTGTATATTAATGAGTGCCTTGAAGGCACAATAAGGTTAACGCGCTCTGACTGGACAGGCCCCGTTAATATTGGTTCAGAGGAGATGGTTACAATCAATCAATTAGCAGAGACCGTAATGGAAATTGCAGGCAAAAAGCTTTCCATAAAGCATGTGCCGGGGCCGCTTGGTGTAAGGGGAAGAAACTCTGATAACAAGTTGATATATGAGAAATTAGGATGGAAGCCGTCAATGCCTTTAAAAGAGGGGTTGAAGATAACTTATGCATGGATTAAAGAGCAGGTAGAAAAGGCAAAGTAATGAGATTTGTATTATTACAACTGAACCTGACAAAATGAAAAAAGCACTAATTACCGGTATCACTGGGCAGGATGGGTCATATTTAGCTGAGTTTCTGTTAGAGAAGGGTTATGAGGTTCATGGCCTAATCCGCCGAGCAAGCACATTTAATACTGGAAGGATAGACCATATCTACGTTGACCCTCATATCACTGGCACAAAATTGTTTCTACATTATGGTGATCTCTCAGATTCAGGCCAGCTTACAAATTTAATTTATAATATCCAACCAGATGAGATTTACCACCTCGGTGCCCAGAGCCATGTAAGGGTTAGTTTTGATATACCTGAATACACTGGAGACATTACTGCTCTAGGGGCAACAAGACTTCTTGAAGCAATAAGAAGAAGCGGAATCAAGACTAAATTTTATCAGGCTTCTTCATCTGAGATGTTTGGGGATGCGCCAGCGCCACAGAATGAGGAAACTGCTTTCAGGCCAAGAAGCCCTTATGCAGCAGCAAAGGTCTATGCTTACTGGATGGTTGCTAATTACAGGGAAGGATATAAGATGTTTGCATGTAATGGCATCCTCTTTAATCACGAATCACCCCGCAGGGGTGAGACCTTTGTTACCAGAAAGATCACA
>DYHX01000042.1 GCA_020723925.1 Nitrospira japonica
AAAATTATTCACCAGCCTTTCCTATATAACTTATTGGTTTTACCCCACACCAAAAGTTTTGGTGTGGGGTTTACTATATTTTGTGGCTCTATGTCTATTTTTCGGATTATAAATGCAATGACTCGGAGAATCGGAGAAGGTCCGAGTCTTCATGGAAATGGAGGTTTAAAATGGGAGTCCTCAATCTCCCCAATACACTTACAATAGCACGGATAGTCATCATCCCTGTGTTCATAACAACAATAATATATAAAAGATATGACTATGCTCTTTATCTCTTCGCCATCGCTGCCTTGACAGACACCCTCGATGGACTCTTTGCAAGGCTTAAAAACCAGAAAACAGCCCTCGGTAGATTCCTTGACCCTCTCGCAGATAAATTCCTTCTCGTGACGTCCTTTATCCTTTTTTCTATCTATGGATGGATCCCAAAGTGGCTGACGATAACAGTAATAAGCAGGGACATTATTGTGATAATAGGATGGATGCTGCTGTATCTCATAACCCATACATCAAGGGTTGAGCCAACAATCCTCGGCAAGGCTGCCATAGCAATGCAGCTCATACTTCTTGCCTATGTGCTCCTGGATATAAACATCCGCTTTCTTCCTGATATACCAGCCCCACTCCTGTGGACAACCGCTGGGCTTACAATCCTTTCTGGATTGCAATACATATATAGGGGCTTCAAACTGACCCATGCAGAATAGGTGCGGTGTTGAGATAGAAAACATAAGGCCTGGCAGTATTGCAGAGATGGCAGGACTCCTCCATGGAGATGTGTTGGTTTCAATAAACAGGCACAGACTTAACGACACCATTGACTTTATGTTCTATAAAAATGAACCTGAGCTGAATATAGACCTGAAGAGAAAAGGGAAGAAGCTGTCCTTGAAGCTCAGCCCAAAAGAAGGAGAAGACCTCGGTATAGAGGTTAAACTATTTAAGATAAAGACATGCGCCAACAACTGTATATTCTGTTTCGTGGCACAGCTCCCAAAAGGATTGAGAAAAACTCTATATATAAAGGACGAAGACTACAGGATGTCTTTCCTTTACGGAAACTATGTAACCCTCACAAATCTGAGCACACAGGACAAAAAAAGGATTGTGGAACAGAGGCTGAGCCCACTTTACATATCAGTCCACTCCACTAACAGGGCAATCCGCAATACAATGCTCGGGAACAATAAGGCGCCAGATATTTTGAAAGAACTCAAATTTTTAAAAGAAAACAAGATAAGGATACACTCCCAGATTGTGCTGTGTCCCGGCTACAATGATGGTAAGGAACTTGAGAGAACTATAAGGGACCTTTGCAGGTTTTACCCGTATGTATCATCCATCGCTATTGTGCCTGTTGGCCTCACGATGCACAGAAAGGGCGGGGTAAATCCGCCCCTACGGCCCGTTGAGAAGGAAGATGCAAGGCAGGCAATAGAAATAATTGATTCTTATCAGAAGAGGTTCAAAAAGAAACATGGCGACCCCATTGTTTACGGGGCAGATGAACTCTATATAAAGGCAGAACAGGTATTTCCGCCTCTTAAGGACTATGGAGAATTGCCGCAGATCGAAAACGGCGTGGGTATGGTTGCACTGTTCATGTCGCAGGCAAAAAAGATAAAGATACCTAAAAAAAACCTTAAAAAATACATGACCTTCACAGGCACATCTTTTTATCCATATTTAAAGAAATTTACAGACAGGCTTCTGGAAAAAGAGACTATAAATATTACTGTCGTCCCCGTGGAGAATAATTTCTTTGGGAAATCTGTGACTGTCACAGGACTCCTGACAGGAAGGGATGTGATTAAGACGCTCTCGGATAAAATAGACAGCTACGAACTCCTCCTCGTGCCCAACAATGTAATGAGAGAAGGAGAAAATGTATTCATGGATGACATCTCGAAGAAAGACATAGAGGATGCACTTGGCATAAGAGTAAAGGTTATAGAACCTACACCCGAAGGACTCTTGAAGGGGTTGGAGGATCACAAATGAGTTGCAAATTGAAGATAAGTGGCAAGACAAGAGTGATGGGCTTGTTCGGCTATCCTGTCGAACACAGCCTGTCACCGGCAATGCATAATGCTGCCTTTGAGCATCTCGGTCTTGACTGTTGCTACGTGACTTTTCTCGTAAGGCCAGAGTTATTGAACGATGCGGTGAAGGCAATAAAGGCACTTAACCTTGCTGGTGTAAGCATAACAGTGCCCCACAAAGAAAATGTAATCCCCATGCTTGACGCTGTAAATAAAGAGGCATCTTTTATAGGTGCTGTCAATACGATAGTGAACTCAGACGGCAAACTCATTGGATACAACACGGATGGCAGAGGTTTTATACAATCTCTGTCAGAAGAGGATATATCCATCGAGGGTAAAAACATTTTGATAGGCGGTGCAGGCGGTGCTTCAAGGGCTATAAGTTATTACCTGAGCGAAAAGGTATCAAAACTATTGATATATGACGTAGATAGTAACAAGGTGCAGAGACTTATACATGACCTCAGGAAGATTCGCAACAATGTCCATCACATCGATAAGATAAACAATCTAAATGGGATTGACATAATAATAAATGCTACACCGCTGGGTTTGAAGGAGACAGACCCTACCCCTTTTGATGTATCCCTCATTAAACCGAACCATGTTGTGTGTGACCTTATCTACAGGCAGACCAGACTCCTCAAAAAGTCATCTGAAAAAGGCTGTAAGACACTTAATGGTCTGGGAATGCTGCTATGGCAGGGGCTCCTTGCCTTTGAACTCTGGACAGGAGTAAAACCACCAGTTGAGGTGATGCGCAAGGCTCTTCTGAAAGGATGAAATAAAGGCTGGCACACTATTTGCCTTTACTAAGATGTTTCCTGTGTGATAAAATTTTCTATGAAGAAAATTTTCCTTGTTACTGTCTCTGTATGTATAATTTTTGCACTCTATCTGATGCTCAACGAGGAAAGAGAAACAAGAGATAGCATACCATTCAGAACCAATTCTTATATCGAGGGGCTCAGGATTGTTCATAAAAAAGATGGGCAAAACAGTTGGACACTGCGCTCGCAGAGGGCTGACCTCTCTCAGAGCGAAACTGTCGCCCATATGGACAGGGTTACAATCAATCTCACCAAAGAGAACCTGATACTTAAGGCTGACAGGGGACTCTACAATCTGGACAATAAAAACCTGACATTAGAAGGCAATATAAAGGCTCACACAAAGGACTATGTAATCACCGCAGAATCATTAGGCTGGAAATCCTCCACAGGAGAGCTTGTAACAGATGGCAGCATCCAGATGTATGGAAAAAAGTTCATGGTGGAAGGGAATGGCATGAGGGTGACTCCAGGACAGAAAGTGAGGCTTCTGAAAAATGTCAAAGCAATCTTCTATCCTTAAAAATATAGGAAAGGCTGTCTCATATAGCTTATTGGTTTTACTTTTTCTGTGTTCTGTCTTCTGGCCGCTGTCCTCTCTTGCTGAAGATAAGGCGCTGGATACAAAGGGGTCTATAGTAATAACCTCCGCAACCCTCACAGCCGACAACAAGGCCCATACAGCCCTATTCGAGGGCTCTGTTGTTGCAAAGACAGAGAATATGACCTTGCACTCAGACAAGATGCTTGTCTACTATGCTGGAGATACAGGCAAGGTAACCAGAATCGATGCAGAGGGCAGAGTAAAGCTCATCAAGGGAGAAAGGGTTGTTACATCAAAGGCAGCAACATATTTTGCTGAAGACGAGAAGATAATCTTCACAGGTGAGCCCATGGCAGTAGAAAAAGGCAACGTTGTTACAGGCACAAAGATGATTTATCTGATGAAGGAAGACCGCTCTATTGTGGAGAACAGCAAGGTATTTTTAGAGAACAAAAAGGGCAAATAATGCATATCCTTGAGGCAAAAGGTCTTTCAAAAAGTTATGGCAAGAGATATGTTGTTAAAGACCTTGATTTATACGTAACGACTGGTGAGATTGTTGGCCTTCTCGGCCCTAATGGAGCTGGCAAGACCACAACCTTCTATATGATTGTCGGGATGATAAGGCCTGAAAAGGGCAGCATCCTTCTTGACAGTGAGGACATCGGACAGTTTCCGATGTATCAGAGGGCGCGTAAGGGGATAAGCTATCTGCCGCAGGAACCATCCATATTCAGAAAACTGACTGTGAGAGATAACCTGAGGGCAGTGCTTGAGATAAAGGGGTATCCTGACACCGAGATAGATGTCGAGGTAGAGCACCTCCTTGATGAATTTAATCTGAGGGAGTTTTCATCCAGAAATGGCTACAGACTCTCGGGCGGCGAGCGAAGGAGGACAGAGATAGCAAGGGCAATAGCCATGAACCCGACATTCATACTCTTTGACGAGCCTTTTGCCGGCATAGACCCGATTGCGATAATAGAGCTCAAAAAGATGCTGAACTATTTAAAATCAAAAGGGCTTGGCATACTGATAACAGACCACAACGTAAGGGACACCCTTTCGATAATAGACAGGGCGTACATAATAAGTAATGGTGAAATACTTGAAGAGGGGACGCCAGAGAAGCTCATTGCTAACACGAAGGTAAAAGAGGCTTATTTAGGAGAGGAATTCAGACTTTAATGGCACTCGAAAACAGATTAGAGCTAAAACTCTCTCAAAAGCTTATGCTGACGCCACAGCTTCAGCAGGCGATAAAACTCCTGCAGATACCCCAGCTCGAACTTTCTCAGGCATTAACGCAAGAACTTGTTGAAAATCCATTCCTGGAGATGGAAGAGGAGATCACAAAAGAAGAAGTGGAGTCCATGGAGGTCGAAGAAGAACCTGACGATGCAGAGGCCCCGCTTGAGAAACTAATGTCCGCTTTAGGCGGATTCAGTGTTGATGAATACTTTGAGGAGAGGAGCAGCGACGGAAGGGACCTCGGATACTTCACACCCGGTACCAATACCCCCCAGTCATTTGAGCAGTTTGTGAATAAGGGTGCTGACCTCTACGAACACCTGCTCTGGCAGTTGAGGCTATCAGATGCGTCAGAAAACATAAGGCAGATTGGAGAAATCGTAATCGGCAATATAGACGAAAATGGATATCTCAGGGTTACGGATGAAGAGATTGTCGAATCCGCAAATGCTGATATTAATGCCGTAAGAAATGCCATCGAACTTGTTCAGGGGTTTGACCCACCTGGAATCGCTGCAAGAAACCTCAGAGAATGCCTGCTGTTGCAGCTCAGGTTACTGAACCTATCAGGAAGCCTTATAGAGAAAATAGTGATAAACAACATTGGAGACCTTGAGAAAAAGAAGTACCAGCAGATAGCACGGCAGTATAACTCTCCGATAGATGATATAATGGTAGCTGTTAAGGTTATTGAGGGCTTGGAGCCAAAACCTGCAAGGAACTTTTCAGGCGCAAACATTGTTTATGTTGTCCCTGATGTCTTTATTATAAAAACAGAAGCGGGGTATCAGATAATCCTGAATGATGAGGGTCTACCAAAGCTCAGGATTAACAGCTATTACAAGAAACTTTTACTCCACAAAAACTCTTTTGCAAAAGAGGACAAACAGTTCCTCGAAGAGAAACTCCGCTCTGCTGTCTGGTTTCTGAAGAGCCTCGACCAGAGGAACAAGACAATCTACAGGGTCACCGAAAGCATACTCAATTTCCAGAGAGATTTTTTTGATAAGGACATCCAGCACTTAAAGCCGTTGAACCTAAAAGATGTTGCACTTGACCTAAATATGCACGAGAGCACTATCAGCAGAGTTACATCAAACAAATATCTCTCATGCAGTCATGGAGTGTTCAACTTCAGATTCTTCTTCAGCAGTGCCCTTCATGGTGACATGGGAGAAATATCTTCCACCTCTGTCAAAGACCTGATAAAGAAGATAGTCTCTGAAGAAAATCCAAAGGAACCGTTAAGCGACCAGCGCATTGTTGAGCTCCTCAAGAGCAATAATATAACAATAGCAAGGAGGACTGTTGCAAAATATAGAGCAGAACTCAATATCCCGTCTCAGAGCCAGAGAAGGAAATTCGAGTAAAGGAGGACACATGAACATAATCGTCAATGGAAGACATCTTGAAGTAACTTCTGCACTGAAGAGTTATGCAGAGGAGAAGATTAGAAAATTCGACCGGTATCTTTCTAACATCACTGAAGCCATAGTGACCCTCAGCATCGAGAAATACAGGCATAAGGCAGAGGTGCTCCTCAAGGCTAACGGCGTAATGATACAGGCCGAAGGAGTTACCGGTGAGATATATTCCTCGATAGATGAGGTTGTTGAAAAACTTGAGAGGCAGGTGAAGAAATATAAAGAGAAACTTGTCTCGCACAGGAAAGGCGAGGGAAAGACTGCAGAAGCTATAGTGAAAACACCAGTAGCGGAGACAGGCAGGATTATAAAGAGAAAGCGCTTCGATATGAAACCAATGAGTCCTGACGAGGCAGTGATGCAGATGGAACTCCTCGATAAAAATTTCTTTGTCTTCACAAATGACACGAGCGGTGATATAAACGTCATATACCGAAGGAAGGACGGAAACTTTGGACTTATCGAACCAGTGAAATGAAGTAACGAGAAGTGAAACCGACTATAGTCATAATAACCGGGCTCTCGGGATCGGGTAAGACTGTTGCACTGAGGGCACTTGAAGACAGCGGCTTCTTCTGTGTTGACAACCTCCCTGTCACACTGATCGATTCCTTCGTATCCACAACAGCGAAAAATACTGATATTACAAAGATCGGGATAGGCATTGATATAAGAGAAAAGGGATTTCTTGCTGAGATTGATTCTGTTCTCTTGCCGTTGAGGAGAAAATATAACGTAGAGATTGTATTTCTCGATGCAGAAAAGGATATACTCCTGAGGAGGTTTAAAGAAACGAGGAGGCCTCACCCCCTTACTCCATCAGGCGAAAGTGATATAGAAAAAGCCATCGGCATAGAGAAAGAAATGCTTCTACCTCTCAGGAAAGAGACAGACAGGATTATAGACACATCATCATACACGCCGCACCAGTTACGGCATCTCATAATTTCGTTATACAGCGGTCATGCAAATACCAATGCCATGACCGTTACGCTTATATCTTTCGGATACAAATTCGGAATACCTCAAAACATTGACCTGCTCTTTGATGCGAGGTTCATTCCAAACCCGAACTTCGTGCCTGAGCTCAAAGAGCTTAAAGGCACTGACATGGCTGTTCAGAAATTTATCTTTAGAAAACCACAGTCAGAGGAATTCATGGAGAGGATAACAGGACTCCTCAACTTTCTCATACCGCTTTACATGAGCGAAGGAAAAACCTACCTGACAATCGGTATCGGATGTACAGGAGGGAAACATCGGTCACCTGCAATAGTCGAAAAAATTGCAGCCCTTATAAAAGATCATCCTATCGATATTAATGTTGTCCACAGAGATATGTCATGATAAAATGGAAAATTGAACGGGGGAATATCGCTTACCCAAAAATGCAATTGAAAGATGCAGATGTGGTGAACCCCACACCACGTTGGTGTGGGGTGAAAAATTTATTCGTAGCGACACCTTAAGTACATTTAAGTTTGTAAACCCCACACCACGGGTTTACAGGTGTGGGGTAAAAGATTACATATTTTAGTGCAAGCGCCAAAATAAACTTTATATAATACCTAAATTGAGCGATTCTTTGATTATAAATCACTCTTTGACAGGCGAGACGCCTGTCCTACTGTTTAACGACATCACCCATAGGGTAGGACAGCCGTCTCGGCTGTCATGGGTTTGTATAATAAATCGCTCAACTTAGATAATAAATATGTCGCATTGAAGAAATTTTGAATCCATGTCTGCATCTTTTGGGTCTACTTATGATATACCTTGACAATAATGCCACGACACCTGTTGACCCCGAGGTCTCTGATGCAATCCTCTCTTCTCTGAAGAGAGATTTCGGAAACCCATCGAGCACTCACAGCATAGGCCAGAGGGCAAGAGATGTCATCGAAAAATCAAGGATGCTCATCTCTGAACTCATCGGATGCAAATCAGCAGAGATTTATTTCACATCAGGCGGAACAGAATCAAACAACCTTGCAATAATCGGTATTGCAGAAAGACCTAAAAGGGGCCACATAATAACATCGGTTATAGAGCATCCATCTGTTTTAAACCCATGCAGATACCTCGAATCAAGGGGGTTTCAGGTCACATATCTTCCAGTTGATTCTGCAGGTATGGTCGTTATAGATGAGTTTAAAAAATCCATAAAGAAAGACACAATCCTCATAACCATAATGCATGCAAATAATGAGACAGGAGTGCTCCAGTCTGTAGGGGAGATAGGGGCGATCGCAGGAGAGAGAGGGATCCCATTCCATATTGACGCAGCCCAATCAACAGGGAAGATGCCAGTTAATGTATCTCAGGTCAAAGCTGATATGATGACCATTGTCTCTCATAAATTTTATGGGCCAAAGGGCATAGGTGCACTGTATCTGAGGGATGGACTGGAGCTTAGCCCTATCCTGTTTGGCGCTGGACATGAAAGGGGGCTCAGACCCGGCACGGAGAACGTCCATGGAATTGTCGGCCTGGGTAAGGCATGCGAACTTGCAAAGATGAATATCAGGAACAGGGTTGCCCATGCAACAAAACTTTGCGAAATGCTTTTCAGAGGGCTCACGGAAAAAATAGACGGTATAAGGCTCAACGGTCACGAAACCCTGAGATTACCAAACACCCTGAATATCTGTATCCATGGCATCGATTCAACAGATTTACTTGAGAGTATTAAAGATAAAGTAGCTGCATCATCTGGCTCTGCATGCCATGCCGGCCAGAGAAAACCATCCCCTGTGCTTAAAGCCATGGGACTGTCTGATGTTGATGCCATGTCATCCCTGAGACTCAGCGTCGGAAAAGATAATACAGAAGAAGAGATTAAAGAGGCGGTAGAGATAATTGCAGCTATGGTAAAAATTCTAAACTTAAATTCTAAATGACTTGTTTTGAATTTGTTTAGAATTCAGGATTTAATCAGAATTCCCCTCAGGTCCTTCTCATTGGTAGGGCCGAGGACTGTAAGGGCAATGGCATCTTTTCTGACCAGCCTCTCAGAGAGTTCTTTTGCCTGCTTGAGACTTACAGCATCTATCTCTTTCATTATCTCATGGGGCGAATAATATCTGCCGTAGTATATCTCCTGCCTTGCTATGTTCTGCATCCTGCTGCTTGTTGATTCAAGGCCAAGGATAAGATTGCCCTTAAGCTGGTCCTTTGCCCTCTGGAGCTCAACGTCTGTGAGTGTATCAGCCAGTCCCGAGAACTCTTTCAGAACAAGTTCTATAACCTCAGTCACCCTTTTCCTCCCTGTGCCAGCATAAACAGCCCATAGGCCTGTATCAAGGTAAGATGATATAAAGGAATATATCGAGTATGCCAGCCCCCTCTTCTCCCTTATCTCCTGAAACAATCTTGAACTCACGCCAGCACCGAGAATTGTATTCAGGACAAATAATACATACCTGGCATCACTTGCCTGCGGGATTCCCTGAACACCAAGGCATATATGAACCTCTGAAAGCTCTTTGCTGTGGACTGCAATCTTTCCGGTAAATACAGGTGGTGCTCCTTTCTTCGGCTCTGAGCCCCTTCTTAGACCGCCAAGACCATGATTCAGTATGTTAAGAAGTCTATCTGGTTCAAAATTTCCCGCGCATGCTATGACCGTGTCCTTTGTACCGTAGTATTTTCTTATATGGCTGATGAGATCGTCTCTCGAAAAGGATTTAATTGTCTCCCTTCTGCCTAAAACTGGCTGTCCTATGCCCTCATGTCCCCATATTGCCTGATTGAAGAGGTCATGTATGTGGTCGTCCGGCGTATCCTCAACCATCTTTATCTCTTCTTTTATAATTCCCTTCTCTTTCTCGATGTCATCTTCAGGAAAAGTTGAATGGAGGAATATATCTGTAAGAAGCTCTGCCCCCTTATCAAGGTATTCATCAAGGACCTTAACATAGAATGTCGTGTTTTCCCTTGATGTAAAGGCATTCAGGTCGCCTCCAAGGGAATCTATATCAACTGCAATATCCCTTGCAGAACGTTTCTTTGTACCCTTGAAAAACATGTGTTCGAGGAAATGTGATATACCATTTTTTTCTGGCGGTTCATCCCTCGAACCAACCTTAACCCATATACCAAGGGCAACCGAGCGGACATTTTTAATCTGCTCCATAACAACAGGTGTTCCATTCTCAAGATGCCCTTTTTTGAACATAATTCACCGCCCTATCCTCTTCTATGTCTAATTTTCGGTTTAAACTAAATAATGCAATTGAAAGATGCAGATATGGTGAACCCCACACCACGTTGGTGTGGGGTGAAAAATTGAAGATTCCCTGCAGCTTGCTGCAGGGAATCTTAATGCAAGGAATTATTATTTTTATCTTAAATTTTAAATCTTTGATGCTTCCCTCTCCCTCATGGCCTCTTTCCTGCTTAACCGTATCCTACCCATCCTATCTATCTCGATCACCTTTACGAGAATCTCGTCTCCTTCCTTTATCTCATCCGTAACCTTGGCTACCCTTCTGTCTGCTATCTGGGATATATGAAGCAGGCCCTCAACACCCGGCATTATCTCGACAAAGGCACCAAAGTCAACAGTCCTTTTGACCTTACCGAGATAAATCTTACCGAGTTCTGCTTCTGCCACAATCCCCTGGATTATCTCGATCGCCTTCTGGGCAGATGCCTCATCAGCGGATGCGATGTTTATCAGACCGCTGTCATCAATATTTATCTTAACACCTGTCTGCTCTACTATCCCCCTTATTATTTTGCCTCCTGTGCCTATCACCTCACGGATCTTCTCCTGCTTTATCTGCATCGTATAAATCCTCGGAGCATGTGGGGCGAGTTTCTCTCTCGGAGCTGGTATCACTTCTTTCATCTTGTTGAGTATAAAGAGTCTTCCCTGTCTTGCCTGCTCAAGGGCGCTTTCCATAATATCCCTGCTCACACCACCGATCTTCACGTCCATCTGAAAGGCTGTGATGCCCTCTTCTGTTCCAGTAACCTTGAAGTCCATATCACCAAGGTGGTCTTCAAGTCCGAGGATGTCTGTAAGGACAACAGTCCTGTCGCCCTCGTGGATTAATCCCATGGCTATGCCTGCAACAGGTGCCTTTATCGGTACGCCAGCGTCCATGAGTGCCAGGGTCGCACCACATACGCTTGCCATGGAAGATGAGCCATTGGATTCAAGGATATCGGATACAATCCTTATAGTATACGGGAAAACTTCTTTTTGGGGGATAACAGACTTCAATGCCCTCTCAGCAAGGGCGCCGTGTCCGATCTCTCGCCTACCAGGTGAACGAAGGAATTTTACCTCTCCAACACTGAATGGCGGAAAATTGTAATGGAGCATAAATGACTTATACGCCTCACCTTCAAGGGCATCTATCTTCTGCTCGTCATCCGAGGTCCCGAGGGTAGTTACAACCAAGGCCTGTGTCTCGCCCCTGACAAAAAGGGCTGAACCGTGGGTTCTTGGAAGCATGCCCAGCTTGCAGATAATCTGTCTTATCTCATCTGGTCTCCTCCCATCGGCTCTGATACCATCCTCTATAATCATCCTTCTTACAAGGTCTTTTTCAAGCTCAAAGAATGTATCAGCGATCTCTTTACCAACGTCCTTTTCTCCGGTATTTAGATGCTGGATCGCCTCCTTCAAGAGAAGGTCGAGTGTATCCTGCCTCCTCTGCTTTCCCGGAATCTTTACAGCATCCTTCATCCTGTCAAGTACATAGTCACTTACAGCATTTTTGAGTTCTTCATTCACCTGAACAGGTGACAGAGGCCTCTTTTGTTTTCCAGCAAGGTCCCTTAATTCCTTCTGGATAGCTGTGATGCGCTTTATCTCTGAATGGGCATAGTCTATGGCCTCGAGCATTACTGCCTCTGAAACCTCGGATGCTCCGCCCTCAACCATCAAGACTGCATCCTCAGTTCCGGCAACAACGAGATTCAGATCAAGCCTTTCTGATTCCGATAAATCAGGGTTAATAATCAGGCTGCCATCAATCCTTCCGACCTTAACCGCAGCAACAGGGCCATTAAAAGGGATATCAGAGATCATAAGTGCCGCTGACATACCGATTATTCCGAGGACATCTGCTATATTTTCTTCACCATACGATAAGACCGAGACAATCCCCTGTGTCTCTGAATAGAATCCTTTTGAGAAAAGCGGGCGGATGGGACGGTCTATGAGGCGTGATGTAAGAACCTCCTTTTCGCTTGGCCTGCCTTCTCTCTTGAAAAATCCTCCGGGGATCTTTCCTGCCGCGTAAGCCTTCTCCTGATAATCAATAGTCAGTGGGAAGAAATCGAGTCCTTCCCTTATCTTCTTTTCTGCGACTGCAGTTGCAAGCACAACCGTATCACCGTACCTGACAACCACGGCCCCGTCTGATTGTTTGGCCATCTCACCTGTCTCGATAGATAGCCTCTTTCCTCTAACTTCAATCTCTACATTAGACATTAGCAATTTTCTCCTACTTCCTGAGCCCTAAGCGTTCGATCACCTTTTCGTAGCGCTCCCTGTTTGAGGTTTTGAGATAGTCAAGTAATTTTCTCCTCTGTCCAACAAGCTTCAGCAGCCCTCGCCGTGAATGATGGTCATTCTTATGGGTCCTGAAATGCTCCGTGAGATAGTCTATCCTTTTGCTCAGGATGGCTATCTGGACCTCTGGAGAGCCCGTATCTTTATCATGAACCTTGTATTCGCCGATAAGCGTCTGCTTTCTTTCCTTAGTAAGAGCCATTAAATCACCACCCTTCTATCCTAAAATGTTATTAACAATAGCACACAAACTCTGGTTCTGTAAAGGATATTAGCCATCGGAGTTTTCCCATTTTTCATCGGGAATCAGGTTGAAGATGTTTGAGGTTAAAGGTCAGAGGCCGTTATTAAACAGTCGCCCTGCTTATATCCTTCTTGCCCTTCTCTTTCAATAACGCCTGTGCTGCTGCAAGCCGCGCAATCGAGACCCTGTAAGGTGAACAGCTCACATAATTGAGCCCAGCCCTGTGGCAGAACTCCACTGATCTGGGGTCACCACCGTGCTCACCGCAGATACCCATCTTGAGGTTCTTCTTCATAGAGCGGCCCTTCTCAATAGCATAGCGCATAAGCGCCCCCACGCCGTTGTGGTCAATAGATATAAATGGGTCGTCTTCAAGTATCCCCTTCTCAACATAGAAGGGCAGGAACCTTCCAGCATCATCCCTTGATAGACCATAAGTGGTCTGTGTGAGGTCATTTGTGCCGAATGAGTAGAAGTCAGCCTGTGTTGCAATCTCATCAGAGGTTATGGCTGCGCGTGGAAGTTCTATCATGGTGCCAACTGTATACCGGACCTTTGTCTTATATTTATTCTGAACCTCTTCTGCAACCCTGGTTGTGAGTTCCCTCATCATCTTTAACTCGTTCACATGTCCGACAAGAGGTATCATTATCTCAGGTATTACTTTTATCTTCTTCTTTGAAAGTTCACATGCAGCCTCCATGATCGCCTGAACCTGCATCTCATAAATCTCTGGATATGTTATGCCGAGTCTGCATCCCCTGTGACCAAGCATCGGGTTAAACTCATGCAGGGATTTATTCTTCGTCTTCAGTTTTTCAAAAGGCACATCCATCTCGTTTGCGAGCTCTCTGAGTTCATCGTCTGTGTGTGGAAGAAATTCATGCAGTGGCGGATCAAGGAGCCTGATCGTAACAGGAAACCCTTTCATCTCCTTGAATATGCCGATGAAGTCGCCTTTCTGCATAGGGAGGAGCTTTTCGAGTGCCCTCTTTCTCCCATCCGTGTCATCTGCAAGAATCATCTCGCGGACGGCCTTTATCCTATCACCCTCAAAGAACATATGCTCTGTGCGACAGAGTCCAATCCCCTCTGCACCAAACTCCCTTGCGATCCTTGCATCCTTTGGTGTGTCTGCGTTTGCCCTCACACCAAGCTTTCTGAACTCATCGACCCAATTCATAAATACTCCAAAATCGCCGGTGAGCTTTGGTTTCACAAGTGGAACCTCGCCGAGAATAACCTCACCAGTTGTGCCGTTAAGGGTTATATAATCTCCCTCTTTAATAGTAAGCCCTCCCACTGTGAAGTATCTCTGAACCTCATTTATATTCAGAGCTCCGCATCCTGCCACACAGCACTTTCCCATGCCGCGGGCAACAACAGCCGCGTGGGATGTCATTCCACCCCTTGCGGTGAGTATGCCCTGTGCGGCATGCATGCCTCCAATGTCTTCTGGCGATGTCTCTGTCCGCACGAGGATTACCTTCCCCCCATTTTCTGCAGCCTTTTCCGCATCATCCGCTGTAAATACAACCTTTCCTACAGCAGCGCCTGGCGATGCAGGAAGTCCCTTTGCTATAACCTGAACCTTTGCCTTCGGATCGATCATCGGGTGGAGCAGCTGGTCAAGCTGTTCGGGGTCGACCCTGAGGACCGCGGTCTTTTTATCAATAAGCTTTTCTTTAACCATATCGACAGCAATCTTTAATGCAGCAGCAGCTGTTCTTTTACCTACCCTTGTCTGAAGCATATAGAGTTTACCTTCCTGTATGGTAAACTCTATATCAAGCACATCTTTATAATGTTTCTCCAGTTTATTGTAAATCCCCATGAGCTCGTTGTATGGCTTTGGCATCTTCTCCTTAAGCTTTGATACAGGAAGTGGAGTTCTTATTCCAGCAACAACGTCCTCGCCCTGTGCGTTTGTAAGGCACTCGCCAAAGAACTTTTTCTCCCCTGTAGAAGGGTTCCGTGTGAAGGCAACTCCTGTGCCAGAGGTCTCGCCCATATTACCAAATACCATGGTCTGGATATTGCTTGCTGTTCCAAGATTGTCCGGTATCCCGTGGAGCTTTCTGTATTTTACGGCTCTATCACCGAACCAGGAACCAAAAACTGCATTTATTGCAAGCTTGAGCTGCTCAGGGGGGTCTGTTGGAAATTCAGACTTTGTCTCCTTTTTGTATATCTGCTTGAACTCTATAACAAGCGACTTGAGATCCTCTGCTGTAAGGTCTGTGTCATGGTGCACACCCTTGCGTTCCTTCATATTCTCGATGGCCCTCTCAAATTTCTGCCTGTCAATGCCCATGACTATACTTCCAAACATGGTTATAAATCTCCTGTAGGCATCATATGCAAAACGTTCGTTACCGGTTTTCTTTATAAGGGCGTTCAGCGTGGTCTCATTCAGTCCAAGGTTCAGGACTGTATCCATCATGCCAGGCATAGAGTATTTTGCACCAGAGCGAACAGAAACAAGGAGTGGATTTTCTGCATCACCAAACTTCATACCCATAGTCTTTTCAACCTTCTTGAGATTTTCAATGACCTGCCCCCACATGCCAGGAGGATATTTCTTTTTATTCCTGAAGTATTCATTGCAGGCCTCTGTTGTGATGGTAAACCCTGCAGGGACCGGGATATCAAGATTTGTCATCTCTGCAAGGCCTGCGCCTTTTCCGCCGAGGAGGTCTTTCATATCTCCCTTTCCATCTGCCTTGCCATTACCAAAGAAATAGACATATTTTTTTGCCACGAAAATGCCTCCAGAGAAGGATATTAAGTGTGATAGAATAACCTATGAAATAAAAAAAATTCAACCCTCTTACCTGCTTGTGTAACACCAAAATGATAATGTCCTAAAATGCCAAAGTAGAAATGTCCTATCC
>DYHX01000004.1 GCA_020723925.1 Nitrospira japonica
CCGCACTACGGATGTAGTGCGGGGTGAACCCTGCCCTGCCTGCCTTCTATGTCTACTTTTCGGACTTAACCCACAAATAATAAATGATACGACATGGATAAACGTGAGACGTTAGAAGTAATGAGGCAAGGCGCTTCACGTCTCACGTTTCGCATTTTTAAGCCCTTCTTTTATAAGAAGTGCGAAGACAATTGTCATCCCTAAGATGAGGCCAAACAGGTTTACAAGTCTGAGCGCTGCAAGGATGATGATAATCGCAAACAGTATGAAGAGTCTAAGGAGGCTCAAGAATACGAGCTTTGTGCTTGCTTTATATGTTCCGAGAAGGCTCTCAATGCCCCATACAAGCCCTTTAAGGTTAGCAAGACCAATTGCGCCACCAACAATAATACTGAGTGGCATTTTACCACCCCCGCCCCCCCAGTCTATAAAGGCAGAAAGTAGTGCCAGGGGCAAGATTATGAATACAGCCTGTTTATAAACCCTTTTTATTATCTCCATTGTTCTGTTTCCTTGCCATTCTCAGGAGTTCACGAAATCCTGCAATTATACCAAATATGAGAAAGATAATCGTAAGCCATGGTGAGGTGTTGAAGATTGAATCAAGGAAATATCCTATCGCAAGACCGACAAAGGTAGAAATGACAAGATAAAGTCCCACTGTGCTGGCCTGAAGAAGCTGTTTAAGTAATGGTTTTTCTCCCATCTTCACAAGCCCTTTCCATGTAATTCTTCGTATTCTGAAAGGAGGAAATCCCTTGTTATTTCAGCAATCTCTTTGTAGAAGATTGTATTTGCAAAACTTGATGCCTCATTGCAATATTCAGGTATCCACTTCATAATATGTTCATCCATAAACCTCTTCTGAAGCTCCAACTTTCCACCCTCTACGAGATAGCTCATGAAGAGAAGTTCAACCGCAATATGGTCAGGAATAAGATTTATCTCTTCATCAAGCATAAGCCCCGATGATTCATAGAATGCATGGACCTCATCAGTAGTCTTGCCCCATAGCCCTGATTTCTCACCAATAGGAAAGTTGTATAGGGACTCATAAGGCAGAAGATGTTTTCCTGGACCAACGAATATCCTCGCAAAATCAATTGCTATTTCTTCAGGGGTTTCCTTAAAGTCCATCTCAAAATCTTCTTTAACTGCCTTAAGGAACTCTTCATCAGGTTCCTTTAAGAAAAGACCGGCAATGACTCTGTATGTATTTGCCCTGATTTTATCTTCCTCTGAAGGGATATTCATCAGGCCGCCCCGAGAAGTTTTCTTATGGCTGGTTCATCAAGTTCGCCCAATATCTTTTCCCTTACTATACCCGCCTTATCAACAATGAAGGTTGTAGGAAGGCCCATGACTCCATAGGTCTTGGCCACTTTGGCGTCTTCATCAATGAGGATAGGATATGTAAGCTTGAGGTTTTTTGCAAACTCCTCTGCGATAACTTTTGGTTGTTTCACATTTATAGCAAGTATAGCTAAACCACTTTCTCTCTTTTCCCTGTAGACCCTGTCTAACGTGGGCATCTCCTCTTTGCAGGATGGACACCAGTCTGCCCAGAATCTGATAACAACAATCCGTCCTCCATGATCACTAAGTCTCTGTTGGCTGCCCTCAATATCATAAAGGACAAATTCTGGGGCCTTATCTCCAATCTTCACCTTCTGCTGCTTCGCCTTTGAATCACAACCGTTCAGGAAACAAGTAGCGAGTAACAGGTAACAAATGGCAAGTAAACAGTAGTAAGTCTTTTTATCCACCCAACCACTCATTATTCTATTCATCTGTTTGCTCAATCCAGCGATAAGAGTTATAAATGAAGAACCTGCAGCAAGCTGCCGGGTATCTAAGATCAATTATCTCCCCTACAGGGAATACTCAAGTTAAACAACTTTATCATCAAAAAGCCAAACAAATCAATCAGCCTAAAAATATCTTTATGATATTTTGTCGATTCTAAAGATTATGAATCCTGCCATACCTACTGCGGGTATCGCTGGATTCGGGCATTTGCTAACTTGAAAGGGTTATCCACAAGTTTTCCGTTATACTGCCTCGCATGGGATAGGGCATGTGTCTTATCTTTGAATACATGGATTCTGTTCTGGGTAGCCTTAACAGTTACCACATCACTCTCAACAAAAAAGGCAATGTCTGCATCGAGCTTTTCTCCAGTAATCTCATCTGTGACCAGTACTGCATCAACCCTCGATGCATTCCCCTGAAACCATGCCCTCGCGCAATAGATAGAGCAAAACCTCATAAACTTACCCTCCTTCAGCATTATATCTACCTCATAGATGGGTATAATCCTTGTGCCGTCATAGTCGCATCTAAAAGCCTTCTGGCTTCGATAGATAGCAGTAGCCAATGCCAGAACAATGGAAACAATGAGTATAATTGCGGCTATAATAATTTTTTTCTTACTCATAACACAGATTCATCCTTTAAATAAAAGATGTATCGTGACCATGACTAAGGATGTGCCTATCGCTACGATACAAAGAAAATAGAGATTCCTTAGATATTCCTTTAGGGTTACAGCGGTCTCTTTGTGCTTGCCCATTAAATTAAGTAAAAGCGCCCATCCTGGTGAAAATGTGCCAATGACAAATAGGGCTGACATAAATGTGGTATCTGGCACATACTGCCACATACAATAAATGCAGTGGTGATATGGAAGATTCATGATCTTTGGTGCAACAACCTCGAATATGGCAAAAGTGGTAATTACTGCGTTTAATAAGGCAAGAACCACACCAATTATCGTGAGGCGTAGAGCGTGAGGCGTAAGGCGAGGATAGGATATGCCCATAAAGGCAATTAATAAGATGTTTGAAAGGTAATAAAGGGGGAGCATATAACGCTCATAACCTTCACCGAGGATAGAAATAGGAAGCATAGCTGTCGCCCTTTCTGGAATGTCAAAGAAAGTGGTACAGCATGCAACAAAAGCTTTGATATTAAAGGTCGTAAAGTATATAAGGTCACCTGCGCTGTCCACAAATGCCAGGATACTCACAACAGAAAGAAACAGAAATTTTCTCTTAAAAAGAGGAGCGGTCTCTGTTCCTCTGTCAAGGCGGTTTAAGAGAAGCCAGCCACAGATAGAGAAAAAGACTACGGGTTTAAAAATCTGAACAATGCTACTGAGATAGGGGTGAAGCTGTGTAATACCAAAGATGCACATTACCCCTTGGATATTGGGAACATAGCTTTGAAGGGTTGCATAAAAGATCGGCCACGAGAGTAACTTCACAAAAAGCATAACTGTAGCCATGTGCAGCAGAAGATATGACCTGTTCTCAATAGCAGTTCTTTCATCATCGTAGAGGGTCTTTCCCCACCTCTGATACATTCTGAAGGAGAGAACACCGAGGGGAATCGCAAGAGTGCCTGTAAGTATAGCTATAAAGAGCATTACTATGGTATATGCGTTGAGTATCATCTATGCACTAAAGGAACCCATGAGCCAGCTAAATGGCCATGCCTTATCTCAAAGATTATATCAGCATTTACGAATAAACCCTCATCATGCGAAGATATGAGGATAGTCTTACCCTCTGCCTTTAAACCTTTAAGGATATCTATAAGCAGAGAGGCGGCCTCTACATCTATATTTGATGTGGGCTCATCGAGGATGATTATGTCAGGGTTGTTTACCAATGCCCTTGCAATTGCAACCCTTTGTTGTTCTCCTCCACTCAATTCCTCCGGGGCATGATGCACCCTATCTGACAGCCCAATCTTATCCAAAAGTTGCATCGCCCTATACTTTCTATCTTTTTCCCTTATGCCCTGAGGGATAAGGGGAGCGGAGACATTCTCCCATGCAGAGAGTCGTGGAACAAGATTAAAGTTTTGAAAGACAAACCCTATCCTTTTTCTCCTCAGTAACGACAATGTTACATCGGAAAAATCTGTTATATCCTTTCCATCCAGATATGCCCTGCCTCTGCTCGGCCTGTCGATAGCGCCGATAATACTTATAAGAGTAGTCTTCCCTGAGCCTGATGGACCATTAAAAATCGTGAAGGAACCCTTTTCTACCACAAAACTCACATCCACAAGCGCCCGAACCTCATGGGGTTTAGCCTCATTATAGATTTTCCATATCCCATCACACCTGATTAATTCATTATCCTGACTTCTGAGTTCTGTGTTCTGAGTTCTGTGTTCTGTGTCTATCATCTCATTGCCTCAGCTGGTGGGATAATGGCTGCTCTCCATGTGGAGTAGATGCTTCCCACCATTGTCAATATCAACGCAAAGAAAAAAGAGAGTATAAAAGGCAGCGGCATAAACCTCGACGGAACAGGAAAGGGTGGCATACTCCCTATCTCTGCAATAAAGATCTGGGCAATGAAAAGACCGTTGAATAACTTTATCCAGACAAAGGAAAGAATAAACGCGGCCGGAGCACTTATCAGAGCAAGGATGATACTCTCAAAGAAGACCATCTCCAGCACCTCATGTGTCTGCCATCCCGTGGCCTTCAATATGCCTATCTCTTTTCTCCTATCCGAGAGTCCGAAGCCTGATGATACAAGAATGGCAGGAATTGCAAGGGCAAAGGCAACGGTGTAAAGGGCAACAAAGATGCCACCCTTTGTATTAAATCCCCTTTCAACGTATGTCTTCACAAGATCTTTCGTCTGTATCCTGAAGAATGAATTCATCTTCTGAAGATTCTCACTTACTGATACCTCATAGCCTGGCCTGACATACACAGCAATATCTGTTACAAAACCATCCATCTCGAACGTCGAGATAGCATCGTCAATGTTCATCATCACAAGGCCAGATGTCCAGATGCTTGATTCTGAGTCGAATATCCCGGATATACGATACAGCTTTTTTATGATGTAAGGGCGATGGTCAATAATTGCTATCACTCTTACCCCGATGCTCAGATTGTTGCCGATGTCCATGTTGAGGTCCTCTGCCATCCTTTTTCCAATGACTATCTCCCCTCTTTGGGGTATCGACCCTTTTATAAAACTTAGAGATGATGGTGGTTCATCAATTGGGATGCCAAGCAGGACTGCTAACCTGCTTCCAATATAGATTCTACTAATGACCCTCGGGACGGCCTTTATAACACCATCTATTTTCTTTATTCCTTCAGCCATCTCAAGTGGGATCACACCGTTTCTGCCGTACATATCCATAGTCACATAGATGTCTGCCCCTTCGTTTACCGATACACGAGACTGGACCTTAACGCCCTCCAGAATTGCGATAGCCGATATGAACGGAAACAGAATTGCTATAAGACAGAACACCACAACCATACTCCTGAGTTTATGTCTTATAACATTTCCTGTAGCAGCGAAAAAGATATTGAGATGTCTCAATAGAGTCTTGTCATCCCTTTTTCCTAAAAATTGTGCGGCTTTTTAGTGATGCCCACTGCTACCATGGTCGTGCATGTTACCTGTCCTGTCCATATGTTTATGACCTTGAATCTCTTTTTTTGCCTCGGATAATGCGCCCTCAAAGCTGGACACAGCGCCACCATATTTAGCAGCAAATTTCTCAGCCTCTTCTTTTGAGAAAAAGGCAATCTTGCTTTTTTGGGTCATTGTCCCTGGCGCACTGGAGCCTATGACATAAAAAGTCTTATCTGCATCAAGCATCTTTTCTGGATGGAGGTATTCTGCTACTTTCACATTTTTAGGTTCCTCTTTCAATTTCATGCTCATCACTGCAACGCAGTGTATCGAGCATGTGTAGGATCTCCCCTTTGAGGTTTGAAACTCGTGTCTCGTTCTTGCCCACTTATTCCTGTCCATGCCACAATTATCACATTTTTCTTTATCAGTATATTTTTGCGGATTTTTGATGGGGTGTTCTATATTAAAATTTTCAGCAAAAATTATACCTTTGAATAGAAAGAGCTGACATAAAAACAAAAATACAAAAAATTTAAATGCATTTCTTTTGTTCATACTGCCTCCTTGAAAATTATATTTTTATTTTACTGCTTCTGTGTTTATTGTGACCTCTTTGATGTCACTAACAGATAACCCCCTGTCAGGGGAATAACTATAACCACATGGTATGGGCCATAGATTTGTTTCATCTACTGAATCAACCCTCGTATCATAGCTTATAAAACCCCAGTCAGGGCTGACAGATGCCCCAAGTCCCAATCCACATACATAGCGTTGAAATGTCCTTATCTTATCCGCCTCAAGATTCTTCCATAAATGCCGATCAATTAAAATGGCAGTAAGGGACGCTATAAACAAAAGGCATATAAAGGTTATCACCAGCTTATAACCTTTCATTTATCACTCAATGCAATATTAATTAGCTTGCCGCTTCTTAGTTTTTTCAAGAAGCCTTGCCACATGTCGGATATGGAGGGCAAAATTAAGGTTTTTCCCATCCTCTATAAAAAAGGTCACGATTCCTATAGCCTTACCTTTTGAATTCAATACAGGACTACCACTGCTCCCATAGGCAACAGGCGCGGTAATCTGGATAAGTTCATTCATACCAAAGATATTGCTTATATTGCCATTAGATACTGTTAATTCATGGCTTGAAGGGCTTCCTATAACCGTAATCGCCTCTCCCTGTGTCAAACTATGCCTTTCATCAAGTTCTATTGTCCGAAACTTTCTTGCTTCTACCTTTAATAAAGCAATATCATTCTTTATGTCAAAAGAGAGGATCCGTGCAAAAAATGCTCCATCTTCCAACATAACAAGAAGAGGGCTATTTTTATCTCTATGCTTCTGGAATACCACATGAAAGTTTGTAACAATTATACCGCTCTGGTCTACAACAAAGCCAGTGCCCTGGTAAAGCTGTTCAGCATGAGGATCAGTGGTATAGATGGTTACTACCGCATTTCTAATTTTAGGGTCAGAAGCATCCGCCTCTAAGTTGCTGGTAAAAATCAGCATTATGGATAAAACCAGCATCCATATTAAATGTATTTTCATCTAAGTTAAGTCTCCTGCATCAGGCTGTTTTGATGTCCTTGACCACGGTGATTTGTCTCTCACCTCAAGGACATTTATAAGATAGCCAAATGGATAATCAGGCTGGTAAAGGTGGAACTTATCAAACTCAAAAAGTCTCCTTGATGCAAGAAGGAATTTATAGTAAGGGTTCTCTTTGCCGAGTATTTCTACCTTACCGTTGACCTGAAAACTTATGTATTGTATCCCATTGTATTTACTCGCCATGCCCACATAAAGAAGGCTTGTGTATGAATTTCCTCTCAAGTTATCGAGAGCCTTTCCTTCAAAAATCTCCAGTCCACCAAGAATAGTTGAGTCAAAATTTTCTATGTTGCTATAAAGTCTACCTATGACTTCCACCCTCTTATGCATGCTTTCATTCCATGGCATTGTCCTGACCCCTGCAAGGACACCCTCAAAAACATCTGTATAATACTCAAGGGACTCTTTTTTGGGTAGAAGGCCGATGCCCTTAACAGTCATATTAACAGGAAATGACTCACCTTCCCTCCATGTGGCCATTACAGGTAGATGGGCAGAGAAATACTTAAGTGGTTTTCCCTCTTTCATGTCATTGAGAAAACGCATTCTTGCTGACACAAGCCATTCAAGGAACTGTGCTGGAATTGTATTTAATGTCACGCGCTCTTTCATCTTATCTAACCCCTCCTCTCTGGATAACCACGTTCTTTCAACTCATCTATAAGTTCTGATGTAATTAGATTCATTCCCCTCTCCTCTGCTTTTGCCTCTATTATCTTTGTTATTATCCCCTGCATAAAGAATGGAACCTTTTTAATCCTTTCCTTTGCCTCATCAGTCCATTGGAGTTGTCCTCGAAAGATTTTTTTGAGGACAACCCTCTCACCGCCCTCTGGATTGTAATTACAGAACGGGTCTTCCTCCATGAAGTTTCCTTTCACTGTTAATGCCCTTGCCCTGCAGCCACCGCATATCTCAATATATTCGCAGATGCCACACCTGCCTTTGTAAGCCCCCCCGCGCAATAACTTCAAATATGGTGAATCTTCCCATATAGATGTCAAAGATTTCTCTTTTATGTTGCCCACTGTAACTGGCATATAAGGGCATGGTGTTATATTGCCCTCTGGGTCTATCCTCATGTAGTTAATTCCAGCAAGACAGCCCCTTGTCCCTTCAGGGATGCTGTAGCCTTCTTCGTAGAGGAATCTATATATGTGAGGGGCACACTTAGCCTTTATCATAAGCCTTCTTTCCTTCACCGATATTTTTACTATGTGCCTTATTGCCGCATCATAATTTTTTGTAGATATATCAGTCCTCATTGCCCTCCCGGTGCAGACGAGGAAAAAGAAATTAACCGCCCTTGCACCCAGGCGTACTCCAATCTCTACAAAGTCATCTATCCATTTCCAGTTATGATCTGTCAGGGTAACATCCATTTGAATCTCAATGCCTACCTCTTTTGCTGACCTCAAGGCACTCATAGATAGCTCCCATGCACCATCAAGCCCTCGGAAGGAATCATGGTAGCTTCTATTTATGGAATCAATGCTCACACCGAGGCCCTTTAATCCTGCATCCTTTAACATCCTCAGATTTTCTCTTGTAAGGAGTGTGCCATTGGAACCCAGAACAGTGATGAACCCTGCCTGACTTGCATATTCCACTATATCGAATATATCATCCCTCAACATGGGTTCGCCTCCGCTCAAGATAAGCATAAGTTGGGCATTTAGATAGGATAGTTCATCTATGACAAACCTTGCCTCTTCCCTTGAAAGTTCGGAGTTCAGAGTTCGGAGTTCGGAGCTTGGAGACTCCTGACTCCCGACTCCTGACGCCCGATTACCTTTATGGCTGTTCACTGATTCTATATAGCAGTGAGGACATAAAAGATTACATCTCTTCGTAAGATTCCATGAAACTAAATATGGCCTATATTCACTCATCACTGTTCACTCTTTTATAGTACCCATCCTCTGTACACCTCGTGTCTTGTTACAAATACACTGCATGGCGAAAACCTCACAACATTCTCCGCTACAGAACCGAGGTCCATCCCCTCAACAAAATGCCTCCCTGTCTTGCCAGCAAAGATAAGGTCAGCACTGACCTTTGATGCGTAGTCACACATCTCCCTGAATGGAAGCCCCTCAAAAACCTTTTTCGTATACCCGTTATTGCCATCCAGCACCTCTTGTGCAGCCCTC
Source organism: Nitrospira japonica (assembly GCA_020723925.1). Taxonomy (GTDB): domain Bacteria; phylum Nitrospirota; class Thermodesulfovibrionia; order Thermodesulfovibrionales; family DYHX01; genus DYHX01. Next base: position 9,179 of record DYHX01000004.1, read on the forward strand.
GCGATTATCATATCTCCTACCTTCATAAGTCCCTTATCTATGAATAAATCGTGTATCTTCTGCTGCTCCTTTGAATTAAATGAAAACCTCCCACCACTGTTTATCACAGAGTCTTTCAACTTGCTAAAGACATCTTTGTGTAGTTTAGAATCGAAAACATATATGAGGTGAAGCTCTGCAGAGTATTTTTCTGCTAAGATTGCGGCCATCCCCAATGCCCTCAGAGATGATGGGCTTCCGTCAAGGCCAACAATAAATTTCCCCCCTTTGAAATTTAGAGGCCCTTTTACAATGAGCATGTCCATATCAAGGTGATGCAATGTCCTCAAGCAGACGCTGCCGATAAAACCAGGTGCATTTTCACTAAAACCCCACGCACCCATGACCATGAGGTCTCCCCCTTCTTCATGTGCGAGTTCCATAAGGCTTCTGAAATTCTTTCCCTCTTTCACCATTGCCTTGAAATTTATATTCGCCGCCCTGAATGTCTCCTCGAGAGGGCTCAGATAGGATAAAGAAATCTTTTCCATCCCGACATTGATCAGGGTATTATGCACTTCCCTTTGCTTTTGCAGGATTTCTTCCTTTTGATACCGCGATGGGAGCGTGGGTTCCATTATATGGAATGCCCCATCATGCATGGAGGCATTGTATGCATGAAGGCCAACAACTTCTGAGCCGAGGGTTCTGGCAAGTTTCAATGTTGCCTCTGATGCAACCATCGAAATATCGCTGTTGTCAAAGGCGAGGAGTATCTTGTTTATCTTAATCTCTCTCTTGCTCATCTCAATGTCATGCCTCCAGTTTAAGATTGCATATTCGGCTTAAGGATGTTCATTGTTACTTCATCAAACCTGATTATCCTGCCGCCGTGCTTCTTTATATAAACTGCAGCGTCTTTCATATCGGAAAACGGAACCAACGCCTCCCCCATAGGTCCCATTATATCTCCTCCATGGACATAAAATGCGTTCTTTGCGTCTATCCAGTGCCCATGAGGCCGCTCCATATCAGCCTTCCCCATATCATTCACATAAATGGCCACTATATCCACGGGCCTGTCAGGCTGAAGATAGAACAGAAACATGTCCAGGGTGCTGCAGAATACATCACCCCTTCCCTTCTTGTAATGTATCTGTGCCTTTGCACCAGGGAAGTCCACTATAATCATTCCGCAGACCCTGCAGGCATGTTCTCTATTAAACTCAACCGGAGGAGGTTTTGTTGCTGACTCCTTAGTGCATCCAGCAAGGAAAAAGATAATTATAATCAGCATCCTTAGTTTCATAAAAATATGAACCTCTATTATTTTTTCCTCTTCAGCCTTCTATGCAATACCATGCCAAGACCAAAAACTGCAAATGAGACTACAGGGGGGAGGATATATACCTTCAATGGGGTTGGCGGCTCCAGCATGATGTAATACCATGCTGACACTACCCCTTTGTTTTTCTCCTCATTGTTCTGCCCATCATAGAGGGTGACTGAAAATGGAACGAATCTGCCAACTTCAAAGACAATATCGTCCTTATCCTTCGTATCTATAGACCTTTTAAATATAACCCTGTATAATCCATCGTTATATGTTGCAGTAATCTTCACATCCTGTTTTTCTTGCTGTGTTATCAGCTCCTCTATTGGCCCCTTAGCATTGAGTTCAACACCGAGATTATCTGATGCTTTCCACTGCCAGATATTAACAGCCCTTTTCCCATCTCCCATAAAAAAATAAGGCTTTTCACTACCTGTAAGGATTTTAGAAGGAAACTGTATGTGCGCTGCGTCTGGAGACAAACCATCATCACCCTTGTTAGGCCTTTTATCGGTCCACTCAAGCATCATTGCAACCTCAGAGCCTGAATAGATTCCCCTTACCCTTACATTCGTTATCGTGGGTGTAAAATGGCGTGGCTCAAATATTATCTGCCCGGCCATCGGCATATCGATATAATCACCCTTTTCCCATGCTCTATCATCCGTCGAAGAAGGAATAGCATCCACCCTCTTTATCCGTAATGCTATGCCGAGTCTCCTTTTCAGTTGTAGAGATTTTATAAACTGTGCCAGTGCCCACCTATCATCATCAGAAAGGGAGTCCTGATATGAGGTCATAGGTGTACCGCTCAGCCCAACAGTTATTGTCCTGTATATATCCTCAACGGTTGAGCCATTCCTCAATTCCCAAGTATGTGTATAATTAGCAGGGTATATTCTCTGACCCCAGTCATCCTTAAATTTAGCTTCCCAACCTTTCTCGCCGTTACCCCTGCCTGCTTCGCCATGACATTCAAAACATTTTGCAACCTTAAACAGTTCCTTTCCTTTTTTTATGATTGCATCACTCGCAGAAGGTGCCTTTCCAATCTTTATTGGTCCTGGCTTAACGGCAAAGACATCAGGGGAAAATTTCTTTATGTAGTCAACGATTGCCACGACCTCACCATCGCTGAATCTCTCCCATGCAGGCATAGATGTCCCTGGATTTCCCTTTCTTATGGACTGTATCAAATCCTTGTCAGCAGGAGGGTCGCCTGTTGGTGTTGAGCGAAATTTATAGACACCGAATGCAAGATCCCTCGGTCTTGGAAATGTAAAGTCACTGGAGTAGGCATCAGCATCACCTTTATATCCATGACACTGGGCGCACCACTCTTCATAAAGCTTCTTCCCTTTATCTTCAGAAAATGCATTAACGGGCAATAATAACAATAAAACAAGGGTTATGAGAATCCTCATTGCAAAATCCTCCTTACCATGTCCTCGGCTTATTTCCTGAGGCATTATAAATAAACAGGCTGGCCTTCCATATCTCATCTTCTGTCAGAAAGTCCTCAAATGCAGGCATTGACGAATCCCATGGGTTTGAACCTGTTGGAAGACCTCTCCACCCCTTTGCTATACGCCAGAACACAAAGGACTCAGGTAACTGCGCAATCGTATCGGTACCTCTGAATGGCAGCGGAAGCGGATTAAATGCCTGCGCAAAATGTCCTTTGCCATCAAGGTCATCTCCGTGGCAGTAAAAACAGCTTTGATAATATATCTTCTTGCCATCCTCTATGTGTTTCAAAAGGTTTGCAGCATCCTTTCTTAAAGGATTTTCAAGTCCTAATATCCTGATAGTTTTGCCCCTGAAATCTATCTCTGTTGGGGGCTCAGGATGCACAATCCTTGCTGATACTGGAGGTTCAAAGGCTGGCCTTACCCTTGCATATGTAATAAGACCTGCCAGCAGGGGAACGAGGATGAACACTATAGTCCTCATAACTTTTTTATCCTCATCCACAAGCACAGCCCTCATCCATAGTCATATGGGGTCAGGTCTTGAAATATAAGAGAAGATTCTGATACAGTGATAACTAATGGCAAGACCTTTAAGGATAGAATATCAAGGAGCACTATATCATATAACTTCAAGGGGCAATGCAAAGAACAAGATATACTACGATGATAAAGACAGAGCAGTTTTTCTTGAAGTATTAGGCTCAGTAGTAAAGAGATTCAACTGGTTGTGTCATGCCTACTGTCTGATGGACAATCATTATCATCTTATGATAGAGACTCCTGAAGCTAATCTATCAAAAGGCATGAGACAGCTTAACGGAGTGTATACCCAGACATACAACAGAAGACACAAGAAGGTTGGACATATATTTCAGGGAAGATATAAAGCAATAATAGTAGAGAAGGAGAGTTATCTTCTTGAGCTTTGCCGATATGTGGTGTTAAATCCGGTGAGGGCAAGGATTGTGGAATTACCTGAAGAATGGCAATGGAGCAGTTATTCAGCCACAGCAGGGATAAAGAAAGCACCTGCCTATCTTATAGTTGACTGGATACTTGGTCAGTTTGGCAGTAAAAAGACAAAGGCAGAAAGGCGATATAAAGAGTTTGTCATAGCAGGGATTAAAGAAGCCTTTCCATGGGGGGAACTTCAAGGGCAGATATTACTTGGTGGAGAAGGGTTTATTGAGAAAATCAAAGGTTTAATAACAGAGAAAGAGGATATAAAAGAGGTACCAAGACTTCAGAGATATGCTGGCAGACCTCTGCTTTCAGAGATATTCGAAGAGGAAAAAACAAAGGACAAAAACAGAAGGAATAAAGAAATATACAATGCTCACATGAAATTTGGTTACACACTAAAAGAGATTGCAGATTATTTAGGTATTCACTATACTACAGTAAGCAAGAAAATAAATGGGGTGGAGACTAAAATCTGATATTTCAAGACCTGACCCCTATTCCTATTCCTATTCCTATTCCTATTTGACCTATTCTGATGACCTATTCTGACTATTCTGACCCCTATTCCTATTATTCCTATTCTTTTTCTATCTATTCTCTATTCTATTCTTTGACCCTATTTGATTCACATGACCCTTCCAATTTCGCATCACGGATCACCATTACGCGTCACTTTAATCCCAATACATCCTGCATATCATAAAGCCCTGCTGGTTTTCCTGAAAGCCAGAGGACTGCCCTTAAAGCGCCACGTGCAAAGGTGTCCCTGCTTGATGCCTTATGTGTGATCTCGATTCTTTCTCCGAGGCCGCCGAATAGGACTGTGTGCTCTCCGACAATGTCTCCAGCTCGAACAGTCTGGATTCCTATCTCCTTCTTTGTGCGCTCACCAATCATACCCTTCCTTGCATAAACAGCAACCTCGTCGAGGTTTCTGTTTATTGCAGCTGCAACAACCTGAGCCATCTTTAATGCAGTTCCGCTTGGGGCATCCTTTTTTAGTCTGTGGTGCACCTCGATAATTTCTATGTCATAGTCGTCACCGAGAACCCTCGCCACATCTTGTAATACCTTTAAGAGCAGATTGACACCCACACTCATATTAGGTGCAAGCACGCATGGAATATTCTTGCAGAGAGCTTCTATCTCTTTTATATCATCCTTTGAGAAGCCAGTCGTACCAATAACCATTGCCTTGCCTTTAGCGGCGGCAATCCTCAGATGTTCGATGGAAGAATTCGTGTGGGTGAAATCGATGATTACATCTGAGTCATCTATCACATTTTCGAGGGCATCCTCAAGCCTGATTCCTATTTCACCAATGCCAACAAGACTCCCTATATCTTTACCCACATCTTTATGGCCTTTTTTTTCAAAGGCGCCTGTGAGTCTGAGACCCTCGTATTCTTTTAAAAGTGCAGTAATCCTGCTCCCCATCCTCCCTGTTGCCCCGGCAACTGTAATTTTCACCATAACTGCCTCCTATTCATTATTTATTTTTATCTTCCCTCTCTTCATCTTTTTCCTTTTTCTCTTCTTTTTCCCCGGCAATCCTGTATTCCTCAGATGCCCACTTTCCAAGGTCAATGAGCTTGCATCTCTCAGAGCAGAAAGGTCTCCACGGGTTTTCCTCCCATGTGGTAGTTTTTTTACAAACAGGACAAATTATCTTCATTTTGTCAATCCCCTTACCCCTTACGCCTTGCGATTAGCATCGTCTTTTATATAACATTCTGAATTTTCTCATCTGGTTTTTTCAACAGATTTTTGATTAAGAAGTCCGAGACAATGCCATTGACACCACCTGTCAACGTGCCGATTAAAAGTATCACAGGGCTGACTATCAATACAGGCTCTATCCGCTGTATGAATAATACATAAGCAAGGGAAAGCTGAGCCAGGTTATGGAATAAGGCACCTACCAGGCTGAGGCCAACAGGACCAAATAGTCTTGGGACAGTAGAAAAGATTAGTCCCATTGCAAGTGTGCTCGAAACTCCGCCGCCGAAGCTCAATATGAATCCAGGGCCAAGAAATGTGCCTGTGAATATGGACGCAAGGATTACCCTTATCAGCGTCACCATCATGGCTGCCTTGAATCCATAGAGCACAAGTGTTGTCAATGTAATTATGTTTGCGAGACCCAGCCTGAGCCATGGAATAGGCAGAGGGATGAGACTCTCAAAGCCATGGAGTGCAAGTGCATAGGCAGAGAGCAGGGCGATACGGTATTTATCCTGTAGTTGCATCAACAGTCTTATTACGGTTTTCTTCAGGGCTTCCTATAATTACCATAACCCTGTTTGGAAGACACACAACTGCACCTTTGTCTATCCATCCATGATGAATGCATATCTTATTCTGGCATGGAGATTCTTTTATGCGAACCTTTTTGTCCTTAATTTCGACTGTTATACTGCCAATCGCACCCTTCACCGAAACAGTTCTGTCAATGTCGATAGGCAATTTATAGGCAAGTTTTCCATTAACTTCTATCCTCACATCTGTTCCCTGGGAAAGGACATCTTTTACGAATATAAATCCAAGAAAAGATACAAGTATGAGCACAATAAGCAAAAGCCTATCTGCGATTGTTGTCCCATTAAGCGTCTCTCTTAATCTCAATCTTTCCCCTCAGTCCACGTGTTGTATATATTTTGCCATCCCTGTTAACAATTATTCCATCAAAGCCCATTTCCTCAAGCAGTTTCATGCCTTTCTCATGTCCGAGTATAAATACACCTGTTGAGAATGCATCTGTAAATACCCCGTCTTTTGCTATTACGCTCACGCTCTGGCATGTATCAGCAGGGTAACCTGTCTTTGGGTCAAGGAGGTGGTGATAGCGTTTATCATTTAATATGAAGTATCTCTCATAGTCTCCAGATGTTGATATTGCCATATCCTTCAACTCTATGGTTGCCATAATCTCATCCTTTTCACCTTTGGCCCTCGGATTCCTTATACCTACCTTCCATGGTTTTCCATCAGACTTCAGGCCAAATGCCTTTATATCTCCTGCAACAGAGACAAGGCCGGATGTTATTCCGTACTTTTTTAATACATCTACTGCCCTGTCTGCAGCATAACCCTTTGCAATCCCACCAGTGTCAAAGGACATGCCCTTTCTTTTCAGAAATGCGGTTGACCTCTCTTTATCGATAACCATGACTTTATAATCCACAAGATGAATCTTTTCTTTAATAGCCCTGTCATCAGGCATTATCTTCTTATTAAAATCCCACAACCTGACTAAAGGCCCTATTGTTGCGTCAAAGGCACCATTAGTCTTCTCAGAGACAAATATAGCCTTTTCTATAATATCAAGCGTAACAGGGGAAACCTTCACCTCTGACACTCCAGCGTTTTTGCTTATGGCTGCTATCTCGCTATCATCAGACCAGAAGTTAATCAGTTTTTCTATTTTATGTATCTCATCAAATGCTGAATCAATTGCCATCTCTGACTCATTTTTTGAATCAGAGACAACGCTTATCGTTATAAGCGTGTCCATGAGGATCTTGCTTTTACGGTATATTTTTTCTTTCTGAGGTGTGCAGGCAGAGACAGTGAACAGTAGAAAAATAAAGACTAAAACTTTGAACTTTGAACTTTTAACTTTAAACTTTTCTCTCATGCTATCCTCGCAAGGCTCAAGCCCGATAATTTATCCCTGAGAAATCTTCCTGTATACGAATTAAGATTTCTGCTGACCTCCTCTGGCGTGCCTGAAGCCGTAACCCTTCCTCCTCCCTCTCCGCCCTCAGGACCGAGGTCGATTATATAGTCTGCTGATTTTACCACATCGAGATTGTGTTCTATAACCAGAACTGTATTTCCTAAATCGACAAGGCTGTTAATAACGTCGAGGAGCTTCTGTATGTCAACGAAGTGGAGCCCTGTTGTCGGTTCATCAAGGATGTAAAGGGTATTGCCTGTAGATTTCTTCCCAAGTTCCCTTGAAAGCCTCACCCTCTGCGCCTCGCCTCCTGAAAGGGTTGTTGCTGGCTGACCGAGCTGTAAGTAGCCAAGTCCCACATCCTCAAGTATTTCGAGCTTCTGCCTTATGGGGGGTATTGCGCCGAAGAACTGAAGGGCCTCTGAGACTCTCATCCCAAGTACCTCACCTATATTTTTTCCCTTGTAGCTTATCTCAAGGGTTTCTTTGTTGTACCTCTTTCCCTTGCACGTATCGCAAGGGATATAGACATCAGGGAGAAAATGCATTTCTACTTTTTTCAGCCCATTACCGTGACATGCCTCGCATCTTCCACCAGAGAGGTTAAAGCTGAACCTCGATGGAGAATATCCTCTTACTCTTGAATCTAAAAGTTGAGAAAACAGTTCTCTTATGAATGTGAACACCCCTGTATAGGTTGCAGGATTAGACCTCGGTGTACGGCCCAGCGGAGATTGGTCAACACATATCACACGGTCAATCCTGTCCATGCCAATGATTTCCCTATATCTTCCAGGGATAAGCCTGCTTCCATATATGCTCTTTGCAAGGGCTTTGTAGAGTATCTCGAAGATGAGTGTGCTCTTTCCGGAACCTGATACGCCTGTTATGCATGTGAAAGAGCCGAGTGGTATCTTCACATTTATATTTTTTAGATTGAATTCGGATGCACCGATGATCTCTATAAAGTCCTTTGGCTGTCTTCTTTTATATGGCACAGCAATGCTAAGCTCGCCCTTCAGGTATTTGCCTGTTAATGAATTCTCATTGCCCTCGATTTCGTATGGTGTCCCTTCTGCAACAACCCATCCGCCCCTGCGACCAGCGCCAGGCCCCATATCAACCACATGGTCAGCCCACCTTATTGTCTCCTCATCGTGCTCGACAACAATGACCGTGTTGCCAGCATCTCTTATGGATGAAAGACTTTCAAGGAGTTTTTTGCAGTCCCTCGGGTGAAGACCTATGCTCGGCTCATCAAGGACATAGAGGACACCTGTGAGTGATGAGCCCATCTGTGTTGCAAGCCTTATCCTCTGTGCCTCACCACCTGAGAGTGTGAGTGACGGCCTGTCAAGCGTAAGGTAACTAAGTCCGACCTTTCCAAGGAATGAGAGCCTGTCCCTGACCTCCTTAAGAACACGAAATGCAATTATCTGTTCTCTCTCTGTGAGTCTTAAATTATTGATAAAGAGCAAGGCATCCCTGACAGACATCCTCCCGAATTCACCTATGTTTATATCCTGTATTTTTATGCTCAGGGCCTCTTTTCTCAATCTCAATCCATTGCATAGCCTGCAATATCTGTATTCCTCAAGCTCGGTAGAATCCTCTTCAACATTCTCGAAGCCGAGTCCGTTACATCTTGGACATGCGCCATGCTTGCTGTTGAAGGAGAAGAACCTCGGATTTATCTCTGGATAGCTTATACCACAATTTGGGCATGCCATGGTCTTGCTGAACAGGATATCCCTTTTTTCATCTATGAGATTTATCACGACTATATCTGCATATCTAAGGGATGTGTTGATGGCATTTTTTATCTGCCTTTCGACCCCTGGTTTTATAATGAGCCTGTCTATCACAATCTCGATGGTATGTCTCATCTGCTTCTTGAGAACTATCTCCTGCGTGAGATCCGTCATCTTGCCATCTATCCTCGCCCTCACAAAACCGTCTCTCCGCATCTCCTGCAACTCTTTCTTGTATTCACCCTTCCTGTCTCTGACAATTGGTGCAAGGATTTGGAGGCGGGTTCTCTGTGGAAGGGACATGACAGAGTCGATTATGCTCTGTGCCTCCTGAGTTGCTATAGCAGAACCGCAGTTATAGCAGTAAGGTTTTCCTACCCTCGTGTACAGAACGCGCATGTAATCGTAAATCTCTGTTATTGTGCCGAGGGTGGAGCGTGGGCTCTTTGTTACAGTCTTCTGGTCAATGGCAATAGATGGCGACAGTCCCTCAATATAGTCAACGTCAGGCTTCTGGAGCTGTTCGAGGAACTGTCTTGCATAGGCAGAGAGGCTTTCCACATATCGCCTCTGTCCCTCTGCATAGATTGTGTCGATGGCAAGGGAAGACTTTCCGGAGCCAGAAGGGCCTGTGATGACGGTTATCTTCTCCCTTGGGATGGATAAATCAAAATTCTTGAGGTTGTGCTCTCTCGCACCCTTTATGATTATATAGTTCTGCATATCAGGTTCTAAAACTGCTAACAATAACTTTTTAATATAACTTAAGGCAGGTCACTTTTTCAAAATGTATGGGATTCCGAAAAATAGCTTGCTATATTAGGGGATTCTTCGCAGAAGAGTTCGAGATTCAAACTTAAATCGTGATGAGTAATGTTGAATTTATCATCTACTCAGCGGGTATGGTAGTAGCACAGAGCCCCATGGAGGGCAGCAACATTGGTAGTGCATAATCTTAAGTTGGGCATCACATTATTTCTTCCATTAGCTTTGGCTTTGTAAAGCATTTTATCGGCTTCCTGTAAAACCCTGCAGCTATCTGAGCCGTTTCTTAAACCAGCAACCCCAAAGCTTGCAGTTATATTAATTGTTTTATCGCCCAGATTTATTTTGTAGTTCTCAATTTTTCTCCTGAGCTTTTCAGCCAGTTCTACAGCATTGGAGAATTTTGTATCAGGGAGAACCAGAATAAATTCTTCTCCGCCATACCTTGCAAGGTAGTCGCTTTTCCTGTTTGAGCCCGAAGGGCGAGTTTTGAAATTGCCTGTAACGAGCCATGGATTTGTCAAAAAGTCTCTGCAGAAAGCGAAAAGGATAGTTCGGCAACAAGCTCATATATTCTGATGCTCTTTTGGGGTATAATTCTCACAAGAGTTAAGAGTTAAAAGTGAAAAGTCGGAGTCATATTCCTTATGGGAATAATTTAATTATGGCACCAAAGAAATTCCTTTATATCCTTCTCTCAGCCATAATAGTCATATCTGCTGTCTCTGCTTACTCTGAGGATATCTACAAGAATAGGCGTCAGATGATGGTGGAGAAAGATATAAAGGGTAGGGGCATCAGGGACAAAAAGGTGCTCGAAGTGATAGGAAAAGTGCCGCGGCACCTCTTTGTTGATGAATACCTCAGGGGCAGGGCGTATGAGGATTATCCTCTCCCAATAGGTGAAGGGCAGACCATATCCCAGCCCTATGTCGTTGCCCTGATGACAGAGGTATTGAGGCTAAGGCCGACTGATAAGGTTTTAGAGGTAGGCACTGGCTCAGGATATCAGGCAGCAGTCCTTGCAGAGATTGTAAAAGATGTTTATACGATAGAGATTAGAAGGGGTCTCGCAGAGAAGGCTGAAAAGAGACTTAAAGACATGGGATACAAAAATGTAAAGGTTAAATATGCCGATGGATATTTTGGATGGGAAGAGTATGCCCCTTTCGATGCTATTATCATAACCGCCTCTGCAAATCACATCCCACCACCATTAATAAAACAGTTAAGAGAGGGCGGGAGGTTAATCATCCCGCTCGGAAGCACTGTTTATTATCAGACCTTGACACTCGCAACAAAGACAAAAGGAGAGCTTGATTTAGAGCAGATAACCTCGGTTGCATTTGTGCCTATGGTCGGAGAGGTGCAGAAGGGGAGATAGGAAAGGTAACAAAGGCCAGCATGTATGCCCCTGCCCCTATCCAGAGGACTATCTTGAAGCCCACTGCCATAGCGAGCATAATGGCGAGAATAGGCGCAAGAACTGAGAGGCAGCCGTTGATTGCCCATGCCCACGGGATGAGGTAGGGATTCCTCTCTCCAAGGATTTTCAGGCCAAGAGGGAATGGGATTCCCATAAGGAGGCCAATGGGCATGAGGATGGTGAATACAGATGCAATCTTAAATGGCATTGAGTATTGGGAGATGACGTTTGAGATGGACGGTAGGAGGAGGCTGTAGGAAATAATAAGGAATGAGATTGCAAGGGGTATAGATGAACCCCTCAGTCTTGAAAACCTATGACTTAACAGGCTTCCTATGCCTGAGCTTATGAGGATTGATGTGAGGACTGCTGCAACAGCATAGGATGGGTTTTCGAGAGGAAGGATCATCTTCTGGATTAAGGAAATCTCCACAAACATAAACCCAAGGCCGAGAAAGGCAAAGTAGGGAAGAGTAATGACCCTTGAAATATTATTCCCACGCTTTCTCGAAAAAGCCGGGAGAAGTATGAGGATAAGGCTTAAAAACAATACCTGTATAAAAACGGCTGGAAGGAGATACCCCTCTTCTATAAAATACTGCCACTTCCTACCCATAACCTCGTAAATTGCTTTAATATTTTTAAGCCTGAGATAATAGTGGAAGAAAGGGTTTTCATCGCGCACTGGTCTTATATCAAGGATATAGTCGCGTTGGAATGATTGCCATGTTTCAGGGGTAAGGATGCTTTTAAATGCCTTGAAGTATTCGGTTGAAGGCATTCTTACATAGATATTTGTCTCTTCTTCCTGTATCCCTGGATAGTATATAAGGTCAAACCGTCTATCCTTCGAGAATCTCTTGATAGTCTCTATCTCTCCAGAAGAAAATGGAGACCTTTTAGCAAGGATGCATATTGTCCCCCAGCTTCTGATTGCAACAATATTTTCCTTTATATCTTTTATACCCATCTCCTCCATTGATGTGGCGAGTGTATTTAAAAGTCTCAGCTCTATTCTCGGAGGAGGAAGGATAAAGAGGTTTATGCTTAAGATCCCGCTATCTTTTAAATGGCTCACATATTCTTTAAATGCCTCGACAGTAAACCTGTAGTCCTCTGATATCCCAAACGAGCCTGATGGTGATGTCCCCATCAGCGGGATGTCAATGATGTCAAATTGCCTGTCTCTTGATTTAAGCCATGATCTCCCAATGCCATACCAGGTATCTTTGCTATAAATACCATAGGAAAAGTCCATAAAATCATCCCTTATAACCTTGATGACAAGAGGATTGGAGTCGACCTTATAAATATTTTTTGAGCCATAATACTCAGCTAACAATGCCTCCAGGCCTCCCCTTGGCTCAAGGATTAAGACATCATCATTTTTGCCTCTCTCGTAAGGAAGGGCAGATGGAAGGTATCTGAGGAACCCGAGTGATTCTTTATTGTCAGCATGGGTAATGGCGTTTATCTCACCTCCGTCTATAGAAATCCCTATCTGCCCTGGAAGCGCATCAAGGTATTTAAGGCTGAGACCTGGCGCAAACCTCACAGCAGGGCTCTTGAATGTATCTATGCGTGAGAATGGGCTGTTATAGGTCTTCATGTGCTCTGCACCGGGGTATCTTAAAGCAACCTGAAGCCCTTTATACGGAGACATCCTCGGATGGATAAGGCCTGGCATGATCAAAAGAGTGATACCTATCACAATCAGAAATGCTGAGGTAATCTTTGTCTTCCATCCTCCGATGATAAATGCACCTGTTAATGCTATCGATGATGCAAAGAAGACAGCCTTCTCAGGACCAATTATGCTCATCAAACATAAGATAGCTATTGAACCAATGCCAGCACCGAGAAGGTCTGAACCATAGAGCAGTCCTGATTTTTCGCTTATGAAGGAAAATGCAGTTGCGATACATAGTCCGAAAAAGAAGAATGGCATGGAGAGCACTATATAGTAGAAGCAGATATAAAGAAGCTGTATTCTATCCCACGAGAGCCTTACAGGGTCAAAGGGTATCTGGTTCGATAAGATATAACTTAGCCCTATGCCTGCGCCGAGGAATAATCCATAGATACCAATTTTTGATGGGTCTTTGAGCTTTGGATATATGGAAAGAACTGTCCCGCTTGCGCCAATGCCGAGCATAGCGATGCTTATGACCATGAATGCAAAGTGATACCAGAGGGAGATGGAGAATATCCTTGTTAAGGTTATCTCATACGAAAGTGCTGAGGATGAGAATAGAAAAATCCCTGCAAATATCCTTGATTGTGTCATTTTAAGGTAATTATATCTGAAAGTGGAACAGGTGAGAATTTTATAGGGTATGGCTCGATGGAGTTGGGCCAGGACTATGTCCTGGCCCTGGTAATCTGTTCTTTTTTATTATCTCCTTGCAATATCGCTTAAACTGCTCAACTGTCCCACATAAACAAAGGCAACCCTTATGGCAAGGTTTCCCAAAAGTATTAATACAGCAATTAGATGAACCCTGAGTGGTGCAGGTCTCCTCGCTGTTATTACGGGTAATTCTAAGGCAATAGGGAAGATGATGCCCGCAAACAATACAGCAGTAAAAAATGGAATAAGCGCCTCTCTATGTGGTGCGGTAGATGTGAGATGGCTGTAATAAAAGAGAAGCACAAGAACGATCTCTGCGGTGGTAAGCCAAATATTCAGCTTTGTGAAATAGAGTTTTTCCTGATAGTTTCTCGCAATAAGGATTATCATGGCAGACCCGCTCACGAGACCAGAGTTAAGAAAGAATAATGGAAGCACTGCACTATTCCATAAAGGTCGTGCAACATAGCCGCTCAGAAGCACGCCTGTATAAATGCCAAGAAAGATTCCGAGTGCAAGGTTTACTCCTGCTAACTTGTTCCTGTAGGCTGATATCTTGAATGAAAAATCATGGAGTTTGGGCCACCTGAGATAGTGTCTGTGCTCTTCAGGGATTGATGCAAGGGCCCAGAGCGTACTGAGTGGAATTATCAGTCCAACACCCCATGCACCCCATGACATGGGAGACATGATATTGAAATTCAGATAGAACCAGAAGGCATTGAGTTTCCTTGACAGGTCAAGGAAAATAAAGAACATACCTATGGAGAGGAGTATCGGTGACAAAACAGGGGCCAAATAGCATACAAATGGCCTTCCTGCATCTGTTGTCGAACTCGGACGGAACTGTGATATGGCTCCAAGCACCATAAGTCCAGCTACCATACCGCCGAGGAAGAGATAAATGGATATGGCCCAGTTCCATATTTCAAGATGGGGATAGGTTATGGCATTTGCCCCTGTTATAGCAATCTCTTTCATATATGCCTCCTATGTTAATGGCTGCAGGGAGAGATAATATACAGATGGCTTTGTCCCTGCCTCAGCTATTAATATTCTTAGATGTTTTTCCGCACATATTTTACTTACGATGCTCTGAGGGTCGTCGAGGTCTCCAAATATCCTTGCCCTTGATAAACATGTTGTAACACAGGCAGGCTCTTTACCCTCTTTTATCCTGTGCTCACAGAAAGTGCACTTGTGGGCAGCACCGTTTCTCGGGTCTATAAACCTTGCATCATAGGGACATGCTGCTATGCATGCCTTGCATCCGACACATCTTTTCTTGTTCACCAGAACTATGCCGTCTTCTTTTTTGTATGATGCACCTGTCGGGCAGTTATAGACGCAGGGCGCATTTTTGCAGTGGTTGCATAGCTCTGGCCTGAGTTCCATGCGAACCTTCGGGAACGTGCCTTCAACTATCTCAACAACCCTTGTTCTGTAATGTTCCTCAGGGACATTGTTTTCCCTTTTGCAGGCAACGACGCATGCCATGCATCCGATACATCTCCTCTGGTCAATTACCATTGCGTATCTTGGCATCTATGCCTCCTTGATTATCTTTACAAAGTTAACCCTCATACCAGTTCCACCCATGAGAGGGTCAATTGCGTATCTTGTGATAAGGGACTGGTCGTCAGCACCTTTTTTGTAAGCCTTTTTCGTCTCTTTCGAATTGTGACCAAAGCCATGAACCATATACACACAGTCTTCCCTTATCCTCTCTGTGGCCTTGAGTTTTATTCTGTTAGACCTTGCACCATCCTGATTGATAAGAACAACATATTCGCCATTTTTAAAACCGAGGGCTTTTGCCCTCTTTGCATTTATCCAGAGCTCGTTCTCTTTATATAATTCCCATAGCCATTGATTGTTCACAGTTCTCGAAAAGGTGTGTAGAGGGCTCCTTCCATATAGAAGTCTGAAGTAACCTTCTGGCGGCATCTCAGGTCGTTTGTATTTCGGCACAGGGTCAAAACCCTGTTCTTTAAGGGCTTTTGAATAGAGTTCTATCTTTCCCGAATCTGTATCAAACTCAGGTTCATTACCTGATGTGATGAATGGGTTTGCAGTGTCAGGGAATGTTATTGTGCCTTTTTCTTTAAGCTCTTCAAACCTTATACTTTTGGCATCGAGCCTTGCCTTAAGGTATTCTTCTATATCTTTATAGGGGAAATATGCCTCAAGTCCGAGCTTGATTCCCAGCTCTCTCACCATCCACCATGAAGGTTTGCTTTCATACATCGGTTGAACAACAGGCTGTCTTATGGTAACGCTCAGCACCTTACCTTTGCCCACCTTCAGGTCATCATATCTTTCGAGGTATGTACACTCTGGTAGGATTACATCTGCCCAATCAATATGCGCGTATGGTAAGACATCCACAACCACCATGAGGTCGAGGTTTTTTATAGCCTCAATGGTCTCCTTTTGGTTTGGAAGGGTCTTAAGTATATGACAATCATAGGCAATCCATCCCTTAACAGGGTAAGGCTTACCTGTTATAGTTGTCTTTCTCAGAGATGTTGTCGTTGCCTCTACTGCGTATGGCCAATCACCACTGAGTTTGAGTCTCTGGGGCTCTGGTGGAGACGGCAGATTGGGATATTCTGGTATGCCTGCCACCTTGGTAGGGAAATAATAACCACCCTCTCTTCCCCATGAACCCATGAGTGCTGTGAGTATAGCCATTGCCCTTGACCGCTGTGTGTCATCTCCATACCATGCAGTATGCCTTCCGGGGTGCACTACAACACTCGGTTTGTATCTCGACATCTCCCTCACGGTCTCAACTATAATATCTGCTGGGATTTCTGTCTCTTTTGATGCCCATTCTGGTGTGTATGTTTTTACCTCTTCTTTGAGTTCCTTAAGCCCAATGGCATATTTGTTTATGTACTCTTTGTCATAAAGTTTCTCTTGAACGATTATGTTTATCCATGCAAGGAGTAATGCTATATCTGTACCGGGTTTAATAGGCAGCCACCATGTAGCCTTTCCAGCAGCGGTCGAGAACCTCGGGTCAACAACAACCAATTTTGCACCCCTTGCAATGCCTTCAACAAAATCCTGCACCTGACTGTTGTGAGCGTTTTCTCCGAGGTGGGCGCCTATGAGGACTATAAATTTGCTGTTAGCAAGGTCTATCTGTTCAGGAGAGCCAGGGCCAGCGCCAAATGTGAGCGTGTATCCTATATCCCTCGGTCCGCGGCATTGCGCAAAAGACGGTGCTGTAGAATTTTGGCTACCATATGCCTTTAAGAGGTATTTCCAGAAGCTTCCACCTGTGCCGTGTGATATCAGGGCAACTGCCTCTGGGCCGTAAGTCGCTTTTATCTTCGTCATTTTCTCAGCAATAAAGCCGAGGGCCTCATCCCAGCTTACTTTCTTCCATTTTGGTTCTCCCCTTTTGCCTACATTCAACATCGGATGCTTCAGTCTGTCAGGGTCATAGAGAGAACCCATTCCTGCATTACCTCTTGCACAGAGCTTCCCTCTACTTGATGGGTCTGTGGGGTTGCCCTCAAGCTTCACTACTTTTCCATTTTCTACCCTCGCTATTTCACCACAATTCCAGAAACATATCTCACAGAATGTTGGAATGTTAGATGCAACCGTTTCTGGTTTTTTGCCCATTGCCATGACGGACTTGAATATCGGAACACTTATAGCTGTGCCGCCAGCAGCAACAGTTGCGAGCTTCAAAAAATCCCGGCGACTTAAACTCATATCCTTCTCCTCCTTTCTCTAAAGTGCAGAGTTTATAAACTCTGCACTTTTCTTACAATGCTAATGCATCAAAATTATAATTGTCAAGTAACCCTAAAGTCAAAATTTTTGAACCATGGTCGAAACTGGATTAACCTATCATATTTCAATTATATTATCATCGGATCCTACTATGTGGAATAAAAGATTCATAGATAAGATTATCTTATACCTGAGGATGATAAAATTCTCCCATTCAATTTTTGCCCTTCCTTTTGCATTTACAGGCGCTGTTATCGCTGCCTCCGGGCTGCCATCTCTGAGGCAGATATTCTGGATTACAGTTGCTATGGTCAGTGCAAGATCAGGTGCGATGGGACTGAACAGGATTATCGATAGAAGGATTGATGCAGAAAATCCGAGGACAAGAAATCGGGAGATTCCAAAAGGGATGGTAAAGGTGAAGGCTGCTGTGCTCTTCGTTATGGTTTCTTTTATGGTATTGGTTATTGCTGCTTATAATCTTAATTCCCTCTGTCTGAAACTGTCACCATTAGCAATAGCTATCCTTTTTATCTATTCATATACAAAGAGGTTCACATGGGCATCCCATTTTGTCCTTGGACTTTCTCTTTCTGCTGCTCCCCTTGGTGCATGGGTTGCTGTGAGGGGTACATTTGATTTAGAGCTACTTCCCCTGGCATTTGCAGTAGTATTCTGGCTTGCTGGTTTTGATACCCTTTATGCCCTGCAGGACATCGAGTTTGACAGTGCTTACGGCCTTCACTCAATCCCACAGAGGTTTGGAATCAAAAAGGCATTTATTCTTTCGAGGTTGCTTCATTTTATTGCATGGGGCTTGCTTATATTTACTGGTTTCATTTTTGATCTTGGCCTGTTTTACTGGATTGGTATGGGTATAGTTGCGATGCTATTCATCTATGAGCATTCCCTTGTAAGGGTTGATGACCTGAGCAATCTCGATATGGCGTTTTTCAATATGAACGGATATATAAGTATGACGGTATTTGTGTTCACACTGCTGGATTATCTTATTTAAGATTAGTGTCCAAAATAGAGATTGCTTCGGCCCTTCGACAGGCTCAGGACGCCTTGCAATGGGTTCCCAAAAAGTCGTAGACTTTTTTGGGTGCGAATGACAGATGCGGGTGTGGAATTTTATTGTTAAGTTCAGCGAGATTTTATAAAATTTAGAACTATGAGGAAAAGGCTAAGTCCACCACAGATTCTGGTTCTTGGATTCCTTTCTTTTATACTTGTAGGGACTGCACTCCTTATGCTTCCCGTTGCAACAACAAAGGGCATTTCAGCAGTCGATGCCATTTTTACTGCTACCTCGGCTGTCTGTGTTACCGGGCTGATAGTGAAGGATATACCGAATGACTTTACACTCTTCGGTCAGATAGTGATATTGCTCCTGATACAGTTTGGTGGTCTTGGCTATATGACATCAGCCACAATAATCTCTCTGCTCATAGGTAAGAAGATAGGACTCGGGGAGAGATTGATAATGAGGGAAGCATTGAATGTTATAAGCATAGAAGGAATTGTTAAGTTTACGAAGGGGGTTTTAAAATTTACATTACTTTTTGAACTCATAGGAACGATTATTCTAACCTTCAGGTTTATGCGGGACTATGATCTGAGGGATGCATTTTTCTATGGACTCTTCCATTCAGTCTCTGCGTTCAACAACGCGGGGTTCAGCCTCTTCTCTGACAACCTCATAAAGTACAGGGGTGACATAACAGTGAACCTTGTTATAACCACATTGATAATAATTGGCGGCATAGGCTTCATCGTCATAAGCGACCTGTACAGATTCCAGAGGAAAGAGGTTACGAAGCTGTCGCAGCACACAAAGATAGTGCTTACCACAACAGCTATCCTGATAGTGCTGGCTTCAGTTCTTATATTCATATTTGAGACCTCGAACCCGCACACATTCGACCAGTTGTCGTTCAAGGAGAAGCTTCTTGTATCTTATTTCTCTGCAGTAACTCCAAGGACAGCAGGCTTCAACACAGTGGATTATTCGTCGTTAAGGATAGAGACACTCTTCCTCGCTATAATCCTTATGTTCATTGGCGCATCTCCCGGTGGTACCGGTGGAGGTGTAAAGACATCGACCTTTGCAATAGTCCTTATGAGCCTGTGGTCAACCATACGAGGTATGCGTGACACAATACTCTTCAAAAGGAGAATACCGGCTGATACCGTATCAAAATCCTTCTTGCTTATAACGCTTGCATTGCTTTTCATTATTTTTATCACCCTGTATATAATCAGGACAGAGGATACAAAGTATCTCTCCACAATGTTTGAGGTTACATCTGCATTTGGTACGGTGGGATTATCTGTGGGAGACGGGGGTGTGAGGAGTCTTTCAGCGATTTTCACGCCAATGGGCAAGTTATTAATAAGTTTCACTATGTTTGTAGGCAGGCTTGGTCCCCTCACACTTGCGTTTGCTGTTGTCAGGCGCAAGGAGGAGAGGTTCAGATACCCAGAAGGGAGGGTTGTTATAGGATGAAGAATCAGTATGCTGTTATAGGACTCGGCAGGTTTGGGTTTTCTGTCGCAGAAACCCTATCAGAGTGTGACTGCGAGGTTATCGCAATCGACAGGGAAGAAGAAAAGGTTAAATCGGTGGCTGACTTTGTTACCCATGCTGTGCAGCTCGATGCCATGGATGAGAGGGCGCTGCGCTCTGTCGGTGTTCAGAATGTGGATGTTGCAGTGGTCAGTATTGGCGAGAATATAGAGGCAAGTATACTTGTTGTCATGACACTGAAGGAGATGGGAATTAAATATGTGGTGGCGAAAGCTGTTACGCGGCTTCATGGTAAAGTGCTCGAGAACCTGGGCGTTAACAAAGTGGTCTATCCAGAGCGAGATATGGCTGTGAGGGTTGCTCACAGCCTCATAAGGCCGAATATCCTTGAGCAGCTCGAGCTCTCACAGGAATACAGTATTATTGAACTGCCAGCTCCAAAGGGCTTTGTCGGCAAAACCCTGAAGGAGAGCCAACTCAGGAGCAAATATGGTGTTAATCTTATAGCCATAAAGAGGAGGGTCAGCAAAGAGGGGGAGATGGGGGAGACATGGAATGTCAATCCAATGGCAACGGATACGATTCAGGAAGGGGACGTACTTGTCCTGATCGGCTCGAATGAAGACCTCGACAGGTTGGGGATTGAGAGGTAGGGTAGAAAGGCTTGGTGCAAATCTGAGGCTGCACCACGATTATCCGAGGTTGCAGTTGATTTTCCCTTATTTTAATACCGTTACCTATTGTTTTGAGCCCCGCATGCAAACTTGGTGTTGCATTTTGTACTAACTACGTTTTAATCTGTTTTGGGAGAGAAAACTAAAAAATCCTTTTAAATACAATGTATTATAAGGAGAGGGGCTTCGATGGCATGCCCTTTGCTAAAGTAGAATAGACATGTTAAATCTCGTTGTTAACCGCACGTCCTGCTATGCATTCCTGGTTAACCCGCCATTTCTTTAGATAGTCAACTGTAATAGCAACTTATGTGTAAGTGGAAGTGTAAGTACGAAGTTTTCGCTTGCACATACACTTTATAAAGATAAAGACCTAAGTTGAGCGATTTTCAATGTAAACTTATGACAGCCGAGACGGCTGTCCTACCCGATGGGTGACATCGTTGAAATCAGTAGGACAGGCGTCTCGCCTGTCAAAAATGGATTTATGATTAAAGAATCGCTCAATTTAAGAAAGAGAAAGATAAAGTGAAACAAAGACTTTACTTTTGCTGACTTTTACGGAGAAAGGAGAGAATATGAAGATATTGGTAGCCCATGATGGCTCAGAACAGGCAGATTTGGCTTTAAAGAGGGCAGCAGATCTGGCATCGAAGACGAATGCTTCCCTTGTTGTGCTTTCTGTTGTACCCGACCTCTGCATGACAGAACTCAGCGATGACGAGTGCAGGAGCCTCTATAACGCCATGACTGAAGAGGCTAAGAGACACATGGCAAGGGTTAAGGAGGACCTTACAAAGAGCGGTCTTGAGGTAATGACTGAGGTGAAGTTTGGGAGTCCTGCCGAAGCGATTATTGATGTTGCCCAAAATGAAAAGGTCGATATGATTGTTGTAGGCTCTCATGGCCGCCACGGTGCAAAAAAATTCCTCCTTGGCAGTGTATCTTCCAAGGTAGTTGACCACGCGCCATGCGAGGTACTTATCGTGAAATAAACGGGTAACAAAGATGGGGAATTTTATTAAAGCTAAAGTCAAAACATCAGGAGGTGAGGAGATATATGAAACAGGTTTTGATACTTGCAGGAATATTCCTCGTATTGGCAGTGGTAATAAGCTTTGTCCTGTAACTAAAACTAAAATAAAGTAAAGGAGGTAAGACATGAATGGAGTAAAAAGGTCGCCTGCAGCGCTGATTATAGGACTTATCCTGCTCATTTACGCCTTGATTCTTAAGCGTCAGGATGCAGCAGTAACCCCCGGGTTACTGATAGACTTAGCGACTTATCTTAAGACAACCAAAACAGTAAGCACTCAAGTTGGTGTGGGATTATGGGCAGGGATAATAGTTACATTCTTTGGTTTGTGGAACCTTGCTGTGCCTGCTATGAAGTCAAAATTTGACAAGCTGGTGCGTGGCCCTATGGCTGGTATCGGTACCATTATTCTCCTTTCCTTTCTCACCCGGTATTACCTGGAGCCGATATTCAAGATCTGGGGTAAGAACGCAGAGAAGACGCTTGGTTTTGACTTTGCAGCGATGTTTGGTCTGAATTATATCCTGCTCGGTATTGTTATTGGTATTATCTGGGTTAATACCATTGGGGTTCCGGGTTGGATGCAGGCCGGGGTTAAGACTGCACGATTATCCATGAAGATGGGGGTTATCACCCTTGGTGCCATGTACAGCCTGACAGAGCTGAGGTATATGGGCTCGCTAAGTATCATAATGGTTGCGGTCTTTGTTATGGGCACTGTGATATTTGTCCTCTGGCTCGGCCAGATAATGAAGACTCCAAAACCACTCACCGGCGTGCTTTCTGCTGGCCTGGGAGTATGCGGCGTATCTGCAGCAGTGGCAGCATCGCCTGTAGTGAAGGCCCGTGGCATTGATATGGCTTACTCCATAGGCATGCTGCTTTTAGTTGGTGTGGTAGGGCTATTCACATTTCCAACCATAGGCAGATTGGTGGGCATGAATGAGCTTCAGTTTGGCGCGTGGGCAGGCACAGGCATATTGAATTCTGCACAGGTTGCAGCAGCAGCCCTGATTTTTGACCCAAAGACCATAGAGACATTGAAGGTTGCTGAAATCTTCAATATCACTCGAATACTGTTCCTTCCGTTCATCGTTATCTTGCTTGCAGTCTGGTTTGCAAGGGGGGAGGAAGAAGCAGAGGTAGGCAAGGTTAGCATACGCAAGGTTCTTATAGATAAGTTTCCACTCTTTGTTCTCGGGTTCATCCTCATGTTTGCCTTCAGCACAACAGGAGTATTCACACCAAGAAACTATGAACTGCATGGAAAACACTTTTACAACTTTAAACCCGACGAGAAAAAGGAGTTGAGGACAAGGGACCTGAAGAAGATTCAGGCATTTATTGAATCAGGGCAGGTCACGAATCCTGAGGTTAAGTCAGCACTCGAAAAGCTTGTAGCTGACAGGCAGATTACAAGCACTGCACAGACAGACCTCGTTCTCAAGGCGTCTGATTTTACCGAGGATAAAGACCTCAAGAAGATTTTCAAAGATGCTGACAAAAAGGTTCAGGCAACTCCAAAGACAGTAAAGACCATGAGGGAATATATGATGTGGTTCTTTGCATTCGGACTTATTGGTCTCGGGATGCAGATTACATGGCAGACCATTCGCCAGGCAGGTGGAAAGGCGGCTGTAATAGGGGTAATTGCAGGGGTTACAAAGGCGGTTCTGTCATTCTTTGTATGCTGGTTACTTATTAAGGGAACCATTTAACAGGAGGTGCTTAAGATGGCTGAAGAGAAAGCAACAGCAGCAGAACAAAAAGAGATGGAGGAGCGTGCACTCAGTGTCTTTGCTTCAGAAAGAAGGGAAGACCTGACAGCGCTGATAATCGCCTTTACACTGGCGATATTAGTGATTATCACATTGAAGTAAACAACATGTTTAAAAGAATACTGGTAGCTACTCATGGGACAGAGGGTGCTAAGAAGGCTGAGATATATGGTATTGGGCTGGCAAGAGCATTAGGCGCAGAGTTGCATGGTCTTTATGTAATACATAGAGACTGGAGCTCACTTGTTGGCATTGAATGGCTTCATTCTTCCCATGCGAGGATGGAGTTTTACAGATATGCAGAATCTGAGTTTAACCTCAGGGCAAAAGAGGTCTTAGAAGCCTTTAAACAACATGCAAATGGGATGGAAGTGAGTACAGCCATCAAAGTGGGAGAACCAGCAGAGGTTATAGCAGAGGAAGCAAAGGACAGCCATGTGGATATTATTGTTATTGGAGCCAGTAGCACCGGGAGGTCAGAGGAATACAAGGCTCGGATCTCCTTGAAAAAACTCATAAAACTTGCACCATGTCCTGTTTTGGTGGCAAATAATGCTTCAACGATTATGCGGGAAGGGGGTGAGGTAGAACTTAGTAGGACAAAGGTTTTGGAGACAGTGAACAGTGAATAGTGAACAAATATACTTGTCTTTAACTATTCACTAACGACCATTCACTATTTAAAAGGAGGAGAAGATGTTTAAGAAACTGGCAATAGCTTTGCTGTGCTTCGCATTTGCAGTTGTGGGTTTTTATAACCTTGCATCTGCCGCTGAATGGCCTGATGCCCTCTTAAAGGAATTAGAGGTGCTTAAGGCTGCTGGAAACGACAAAAAGGACATGCCTGCTTCTATCCCCGGGATTAAGGAGATAAAAGGCGATGAGCTTAAGAAGTGGATGGATGAGAAGAAGAAGTTCGTACTAATGGACAACAGGCTCAAGGCTGACTACGACAAGGAGCATATTGTAGGTGCTGTATTGCTTACTGTGGATGAGCTTATTAAGGATCCCAAGCTGGCTGACAAGTATAAAAAGGATGATATACTTGTTCAATATTGTAACGGTGTAAAATGCTGGAGATCGCCAGGAGCAATACTGCTCCTTAAACACCTTGGATTTAAGAATATCTATTGGTATAGAGACGGTATTCCTGACTGGATAAAGAAGGACTACCCCACAGTAGAGGGCAAGAAGTAAGAAGTCTATGTATTCGCTGTAGGGGTATGGTAACCATGCCCCTACAGTTAAAACCAACTAAAAATTAAACTCATGACATTCTACTGTAGTGTTTATAGCACCTCTTTACATTGTCATTCTCACCCAAAAACTCGTAAACCTTTTTGGGGACCTGATTTGAAAAATATGGTGACAGCAATGAAAGAAGAAAAATTATTGTGCGTAGAAACAGCGCCGTGGTATGTCCAATAAATAAAAAGAAAGCGCAAATAAAGGGGTGAAAAATATGACAATAAAGAACAAGTTGACATTGAATGTTGTTACTGTCCTTGTAATCATTGGTGCTGTTGTTGCCACAAGCATTATAGGGATGGGATTTGTTAAAGACAAATTGTTTTATCTCACAGAACGGAGCACCCCCTTCCAGATAAGGACTGTTGAGTTTCAGAGGGCAATACAGGGGACTACAGCAGATCTCGTTAAGGTAAGTGCTTCAAGGAATATGGAGGAATATAAGGCATATCGCACTGAGGCTGAAAGGTCTCTATCAGAGGTTAAAAATACACAGGATACATTGGAGTCTCTATCAGGAGGTGCGAAGATGGAGACTCACAGTGAATTAAACCGCATAGCAAAAGAGCTTTTTGAGATAACAGAGGGAAGACTGCATGCTGAAGAAGATGCTGGGGCAGCAAATAAAGGAATTACCATGAAGTTAAAGGAGGCATCTGACAGATTAAATCTTCTGGACACAAAGATAGAGAGTCTGAAAATGAATCGTGTTGCCGCCTTTGAGACATTGCTGTCAGAGGCGAAAGGTATAGATACTATTAGGCAAAGCAGTCTCATGGCTGATGCAGACATTGCCACCACAACTTTGATTCGCAGTTCCCAATTTATTTCAATGGCCCTGTCTGTTAATGTATTAACAACAAGGCTTTTCACATTGGATTCTATAAAAGAGGTGGGCAATGTGGAATCAGAAATCAAAAAGATGTTTGAGAAAATAGACCTACGCATAAAGTCCCTGGGAAAGTCCCTCAAAAAATTAGATGCAAAGGACGAGATTAAAATACTTTCTGATGTAGAAGGTTCTCTTCAGACAATGAAGGGATTACTGCTTGCAAAGGACGGCATAATCGCAAAGATCCGCCATCAGATTAACATGAAGGAAAAGGCATTACAGGCAACTGGAAGATTGAGAGAGATTGTTTTGAAGCAGGCAGCAAAGGGTAAGGAAACCGTAACGACTGCCCAGGGCGAGCAGGAGAAGGCTATTGGAACTGTAAACAAAATGGTCAGGTTCAGCACAATACTTATAGCAGCAATAAGCATAGGAGCAGTTATTTTTGGGATTGCCTTTGGCATATGGGTTTACAGGTCAATAGCAAGGCCTTTAAACCAGCTCGTGAGAGTCTCCGATGAAGTTGCCAATGGAGACCTTACATGTGCGATAAGTACACATACAGGAGATGAAGTTGGCATAGTTCAGTCATCAATGGCAAAAATGGTAACGAACCTGAGAGAAATAGTCGGAAAGATAAGGACATCTACAGGAAGCCTTGCAAGCAGTTCAGAGGAATTATCTGCCACTGCCACTTCACTGGATAAAGGTTCACATGAACAAACCATGCAGACTGAACAATCAGCAACAGCAATGACAGAG
This sequence comes from Nitrospira japonica, assembly GCA_020723925.1. GTDB lineage: Bacteria > Nitrospirota > Thermodesulfovibrionia > Thermodesulfovibrionales > DYHX01 > DYHX01. The sequence continues at coordinate 35,513 of DYHX01000004.1, forward strand.
ATGTCACAGACAACCATAGATGTGGCAAAAAATGCATCTGACACAGCAGATGCTGCACAGAGAATGAAAAAGATAGCATTGCAGGGCAAAGAGGCGATGGATATTACTGCAAGGGAATTAATTAAGTTTGCAGATATGGTTAAGGAGTCTGCTGAAAAGGTAGAATCCCTTGGCCACAAGTCCACAGAGATAAACAATATTATAATCCTGATAAAAGAAATTGCAGACCAGACCAATCTTCTTGCCTTAAATGCTGCTATTGAAGCAGCAAGGGCAGGTGAACAGGGAAGGGGCTTTGCAGTTGTAGCTGATAATGTCAGGCAGTTAGCAGAAAGGACAACAGTTGCCACAGATGATATTGCAAACACTGTAAGGACAATGCAGACAGAGGTTTCAGAATCTGTGAATTTTATGAAAGAGGAGAGGAATTCTATTGGAAGGGTGCTTGACCATGTAAAGAACACCTTAAAATCAATAGACGAAATAGCCACATATGTAGAGCAGGTTGCTGACATGGTGCAGAGGATTGCAGCAGCCACAGAGGAACAGTCTTCAACCTCTGAAGAGGTCTCACACAATATGGAGAATATTGCTGCTATAACAAGACAATTAAGCAGCTCTATCGGCGAAATAAAGCGTGCATCAGAAGACCTTTCAAGACTCGCTGCTGAATTAAATTCAATGGCGGGGTGGTTTAAGGTGTGAGATGATGTAAAATAGACTCGATGCAATATATATCAGAAAGAATCAATCTCCCTGTCTCAGATGAGTTAGCATTTAAAGTCTTATCAGACCTGAATGTAATACTAAGGCTTTCTCCTTACTGGAGTCTGAAGGAACTCAAGTGTCTTTCAGAGGAGCTGGCAGAGGGATGGGTAAGGGATGGTAGCAGATACGAAGCAACAATTGAATATTACGGAAAAGAGGTAGTGGAGACACATGACATAGAAGTGTCAGAGTTTTTAAAAAATACAAAGATTTCGTTTAAAGTTGAAAACGGGATATTAAAAGAAATAGTCTTTGTCATTAAACAGGAAGGTGAGGGGATTCAATTAACGCAGCAGTTCTTGCTTGAGTGCGAGGATGAGGCTATCTTAAAGGGAACCCAGAGCGAGCTCCATTTCTGGCTAAGAAGCATAGGGGAATATTTAAAACTTGCTAAGGGCAAGACTTTATGGAAGAAATTCTTAAAATGGTTTATGGATAGGGTGTGGTTAAAAATGACTCTCTCCGAAAGAAAGATTGCCATCATTATTGTCAAGATTTCCATTCTGGAACTTATTCTATTGCTTTTATTGGTTTTAATATGGAACCTTGGACTGAGGTTGAACTTTTAATACATCTCTATCTCAACAACATGCCTCAGCCCTTCATTTCATATCTTCATAAGAAGTCACTTAAGCCACTTCTCAATAAGCCCCATTTATTTGAGTATGCTTTTCAGAATCGTGATAATATTCTCCCTAAAGGCATCAATGTTATGATCAAAGGCATGGGGATTTGTCATAATATTACCAGCGATGATTAAGGTAGGGGTTTCATCAACGCCATACGCACCAGCCATATCCAGCGCCTTCTGGACATCTTTGGCTTTATCTCCTGACCTGAGTTTTTTGCTAAAATCAAAACCAAGCCCTATCTTTTCCCCTATCTCCTCAAGCACTTTCACATCACCAATGTCCTTTTTTTCAATAAAGTGGGCATTAAAGATAGCTTTCTTCATCTGTTCTCCCTTGCCAGCCTCCTCTGCAAGGAGATATGCCTCTCCTGGCTTTGGAGAACCCTTTCCCCAGTAGATTAGAATGGTCTTCCACTTAATCTTTTTTGGAAAGTTTCCTTTGATGATTGGTATTGACTTTTCAAAGGAATAACAACCGTCGCAGTAGAAACTCATAAATTCTATTACCTCAACTGTCTTACCATCAGACTTGAATTGATGCCCTGATAATTGGGTATAGATACCTTTGATGGAAGTTTCCGCTTCTACAGATAAAGGTGAAAACGCCGCAACTAATAACATTAACACTAAAAACATTTTTTTAAAGCTCATCTCATTCCTCCTCTGTCTTACAATTATTTATGTCTAATCTTCTCCAGATAGACTGGGTAATTGAAATCAGGACTTGTGATTTTTGTATGGCATTCTAAACAGACAGACTCTGTCACAGGCTGCATAGGTCTGGAAAAGTCCGAGAGGTGATCCCTGCCTGGCCCATGACATGCCTCACACTGAACACCTGCCAGCATTGGTGTTGTTTTAGTACTGTAAAAACCACCTTTCTCACCAAAGCCTATAGTGTGACACTTTATGCACTCTGGGTCATTTGCCTTGCCTGCACGTTCGAGTGTAGCCCATGCACTTGCATGTCGGGTCTTCATCCAATTCTCCACAAAGAGCTGATGACACTCAGAACATTTAGAAACACCGAGATAAGAGACTTCTACTGGCGGCTTGTAGTCGTCTTTTAAAAGCTTGGCAACCATAGCATCATAGTCCTTTAAAATTTTTCGGATATTTATATCTTCTTTTATATCTCTGCCAAGAACATGCCATCTATGTTTGAAGTTTAACAACCTCCCTTTATTGTCGATCTGAAGGGTCAGGATACCCAATCGTTCCCCTTTTGGATAACCTGCTACAATGACCGTTCCATGCAATCCCCCCTTACCCCCCTTTATCAAAGGGGGGTGAGGGGGGATTAGAGGTTCCTCAAGGGTTTCTCCTGATGAGAGTATTATGACATCCCATTTCTCCAAACCTTTAACCTCAGCGATGGGCATATCAGACAGGAGGATATTTAGTTTCCCCTCTTGAAAATTCTTTGGGTCTGTACTCAGGTTTACCTCAATACCATCACGCCTTATAGAAACCGACTGTCTATTTTTCGTCATATCAGAAATAACAGGCAGTTTATATTTCTTCAAAAGGGCTGAGAGAAAGTTATAAGGGAATTCCTTCTCGTTTTTTGAAACTGCCACTACATCATATTTCATGATGCTGAGGGCTTTCAGCATTGCCTCTGCCTTGAGCCTCCCCTGAGGGGTATCCTTACCAAGAAAATTTCCTGCATCTATAAGGATATAAGGAGAAAGCCCTTTTCGGTGTTCAGCAATATAACCAGCTCGCCTGGCAACACCTCCAAAATCAGTCTTTGGAGAGCACCCGCATGGCTCAAGTTCACCCACCACACCACCTGTATAGAGGATATTGAGTGTCCTTACCTGCCCATGAGTGACAGTCGGGAACAGCATCATTAAACACATCAGTATATATAAAAGAGAGAGTTTCATCATTAATCAACCTCGCGTTACACAATAATATTCTAACAATCTAAAACACACAGAAGTTAAGACTGCTGTCAGATGAATTTTTGGTGCATAAATCAACTCCTTCCTACACGGAGGCCATTTGCTACAGCAAGAAGCTCTGAGGCTTCGTGAACAAAGACAGCAAAGGCAACGCTCATAATTCCTATAAGGGCAGCGGGTATGAGGACTGCCAGTATTAAAAGCGAAAAGACAATATTCTGACTGCTTATCCTTCTGGCCCTCTTGCCGAGATTTATTGCATAGGGGACCTTTGTTAGATCATCTGCCATAAGGGCGACATTGGCTGCTTCTATGGCTGCATCTGTCCCTGCAGTCCCCATGGCTATTCCAACAGTGGCCATTGCAAGGGCAGGGGCGTCGTTTATACCGTCTCCAATCATGGCAACTGAGCCATACTTTTTTTCAAGTTCCTCTACGGCTTTAATCTTGTCTTCAGGCTCAAGCTCTGCCCTCACATCATCTATACCCAATTCCTTGGCTATAGCCTTTGCAGTAATTGCATTATCCCCTGAGAGCATAACGACCTTAATACCCATCTTGTGAAGTTCGGCGATAACATCCCTTGCCTGTGGTCTTATCTCATCCCTTATGGCGATAATTCCGTAAATCCCTTCCTCAGTCCCAACCAGAACTACTGTCTTACCATCATCCATCAATTTCTGGATTGTGGAAGTATGTCTATTAACATAGCCAAATTTCTCAAATAGCTCTGGTTTTCCCACATAGATTGTCTTGTCTCCAATCTTTGCCTTTGCTCCTGCTCCTATGAGGGCGCTGAAGTCAGTTGCATCTTGAGGTCTTATGCTCATTCCTTCTGCCTTTTCAACAATCGCTTGAGCTAATGGATGCTCAGAGAACCTCTCCACGCTGTAGGCTAAAACCATCACATCTGATTTATTCCCATTCAATGCTATAACATCGGTCACTATTGGTTTGCCTTTTGTAAGGGTTCCTGTCTTATCAAAGGCAATAGTCTTGATTCTTCCAAGATTCTCAAGATGAATCCCTCCTTTAATAAGCACACCTGTTAAACCAGCCCTTCCAATGCCTGCTGCTATGGCAACTGGTGTTGACATGACAAGTGCACATGGTGCTGCTGCCACTAAAAGGACAACAGCCCTTGTTGCCCAATGGGAGAGGGATAATCCGAAAAGGGGAGGGATGACAATCAGGAGAATCGCACCCAAAAGGACCAGAGGGCTGTATCTCCTGCCAAACCTTTCTATGAATAGCTGGGTCTTTCCCTTCTGTTCCTGTGCCTCCTCAACCAGATGTATCATCTTTGCAAGTGTGTTGTCTTTAAAAGTTGCGATTGCCTTTATCTCCATCGCTCCCTCTTTATTTATGGTTGCAGCAAAGACCTTCATTCCTTCCTTTTTCTCAACTGGGATGGACTCGCCTGTCACAGGCGCCTCATTTATACTGGAACTTCCTTTCAAGATAATCCCGTCTGTCGGGATAGACTCACCCGGTTTTACGATGAAGATGTCTCCAACCCTTATCTCCTCTGCAGGGATTGTCATTTCTTTCCCATTCCGAATGACTCTTGCCTCCTTTGGTGCGAGGTCAAGGAGTTTTCTTATGGAATACCTTGTCTTAGCATAGGTGTATTCCTCAAGACCCTCTGCAGTGCCATAAAGGAATACTAAAAAGGCTGCCTCATCCCACATGCCAAGTATTGCCGAACCAACCGTAGCAGCCATCATGAGTATCTCTATGCCAATTTCCTTTTCTTCAATAAACTCCTCTATACCTTCTCTGCTCCAGTGATAACCACCCAAGAGGATTGCAATAGCATAGATGACAATTTCAACGATGGATGGAATTAAACCGAGATGGGCAAGCCCGAATGCGACACCTGTTAGTAAGCCAGAAATCAGGGCATTACGCATTGGTGGATGGGCATACCATTTGCCTTCAAAGGTCTCTTCTTTTTTATTCTCCTTCATTTAAGTCTCTAAATCCCGCTTTCTCCTCGCAAACTCCTCTGCATCTATCTCGCCCCTGGCATATCTCTTTTTCAAGATATCAAGGGGTGTTTCTCCTTGAGCAGAAGGGAGGCTTCTCCCGCCAGCAAGGACTTTAACAATGTACACTATCCCTGCTATCACCAGCACCCAGAAGACTATCATCAGTATAGGGCCAAACCATCCCCAGCCCATACCGTATCCATACATCCAATCTCCCCACATCCAATTATGTATCATACTCACCTCCTAATCTAATATATTGACCTTATCCTGCCTGTCCTTTTATCCACTATCACTACATCTATCAGATCATTATTCTTATCTTTAATCTCTGCCTTAAAGAACCACTTTCTTTCCTTGATATTGCCTATCTTTACATCTCCGTATTGTGAAAAGTATTCCTGAAGAATCTTTTTTGCCTCCTCTGCTGTTCTCACTGCCTTCCTTGCCCCATACCACCCCCACATAGGGCAGTAATCTCCGTATGGAGTTTTTCCGCCCCACCCGTTCATTGCCTGAACATCGGAATCAGGTAAAACAACGAAGGTTGTGAGAAAGATTATCAATAGTAGTAAATTTTTCATCATCTGCAAAACACCTTTAGCACACAAGGGGTACGTCCCCCTAACAAAATCCCCTTTTAGTAAGGAAAGGGGGGTTCGTGGGGGAAACACAGTTTCCCCCACCCATTTACTACCACCGGCCCATAGGGCACATGCCCATGCCAGGACCCATCATTCCAGTCCCCGTCATGCCGCGTCCCATCATGCCGCCCATCGGGCCACCTGCAGGAAGTCCGTATTTGTCAGCAATTGTCTGAATCTTCGTCTGGAGGTCTATGATCTCCTTTTGAAGTGTGCCAATACGGTTAGTATCAGGGACAGGTTTGTTATACTCATTCTGCAGTTCGAGGTTCTTTGTCATAAGTTCGTCCCTTAAACTCAGGGTCTCTTTCTGGAACTTCTTCACTGTCTCTACATTTGCACTTGTCCCATAACCCATTCCATAACCGCCCCACCATGCATAGGCACCACTGGCAAAGACCACTGCCACTGCTACCATCAAACCTATTACCATTAATCTCTTCACTCTCCTTCACCTCCTTTCTCCTCTGATTTCATGACTAAAGCATATCAAAGGATTGTGAAGTGGCAGCGAATGAATTATGAATAATTGTAAAGATCACATATAAGGCAGGATATAGTATTTAAGCGGTTTTATTTTGCCGATATTCCTTTGCTTAAAAATGCTGATAATAGAGAGGTAAAATACCTCGGAGGTCGGCTTGGCGACCGAGAATGAGCGAGAATACTATATCCTGCCTTATATTAAAGGTCATTCTATCGGAATATATACCGTAAAAATACTTCCCTTCTCGTATTCGCTCTTTACCTCTATCCTTCCGTCATGCGCTTCCGCAAGCTCTTTTGCAATCGTAAGTCCGAGACCGAGTCCGCCGGGATGCGCTTTATAAAATCTTTCGAAAATGAAAGGGATGTCTTCTTTTTTTATCCCGTGTCCTGTATCAGCGACCTCTATGAACACCTCCGAATTTCTTCTGCCTGCATTTATCCAGACACTGCCGTTTTTATCTGCGGCTTTCAGGGCATTGCTTAAAAGGTTTATCACAATCTGGCTGAGCCTGTCGGGGTCGGCGTTAACTGACAGCCCGTCATCACATTGAAACTCGAGATTTACACCTTTATCCAGAAAAAGTTTGCCGAATCTTTCCATGATATTTTTCAAAAATTGTTTAAGTTCAACGTGCTGCTTGCTTAGAGATAAGGCGCTTGCCTGCGCCTGTGAAAGTTCATCAATCCCGTCAAGGATATTTTTAAGCCTCCCTGTCTCTTCATATAAAGACTGGAGTTGTTCTTTATCCATGGTAATCAGGCCGTCTATCATTCCTTCAATCTCGCCTCTCATGGCGCTGATCGGAGTCCGCAACTCATGAGCGACATTGGCGATAAGTTTTTTTCTGAGTGATTCCTGTACTTCAAGATTTTTTGCCATCATATTGAATGTTTCCGAGAGTTTTCCTATTTCGTCGTTATCCGAAATTTTGACCCTGCTTTTCAGATTTCCTTCACTCACGGCCTTTGCAGCAGAGGCGAGTCTCTTGATGGGGTTAGTTAACTTTCTTGAAAAAATAATGCTGAGAACAATGGCAAGGCCTCCTAACGCAAAAAGAGAAAGCACCAGAAACCTGTTCGAGCGTTCTATAAAAATGCTTTCTTTTCTCGGCCGTAAAAACCTAACCTCAAGCGCGCCTATTTCCTTTCCTTTTAAGAACAGAGGATAGGGCTGAAATGAGCTTGGATTTTCTGATTTCGTAAAATTCGAGACTGCCATAACTCTGCGCTTTACTAATGGTGAAAGTGTGCTAATAGCCTTTTCCGTATCCATTACGACATTGCCTTCCGTATCTTTGATCTTTATCTCAAGACCCAGCATCAATGCCCAGATAGTATCTTCGCTGATGACATCCTCTATCCAACCGGAATACTTTTCATATGTGCCTTCGAGGTCTGCCATCACCCAATAGACTCTGTCTTCCATCTCACCTTCTAAGTATTCCCTGAAATCCTTTATCATCAATTCCCTTAAAAATAATGCTGATGAAAGTGCAATAAAAGAGATGGCAAGAAGCAGTATAAGGAACTTTATCCAGAGACTTTTAATCATCTTTTTTGCCTGAGAATCTATAACCTACGCCATAAATGGTATGTATAAATGTCGGACTTTTGGGGTCATCCTCAATCTTTTGTCTAATATTTTTTATGTGGGCATCAATACTCCTCTCATACCCTTCAAATTGATAGCCAAGGGCCTTTTCCACAAGTTCATCCCTTGTGAAGACCTTGTTAGGTGTGGATGTAAGGGAAAAGAGAACCTTGAATTCAGTTGGTGTAAGATTTACTAAACGCCCTTTCTTTTTTACCTGATAGCTCTGACCATCTATTATTAAAAGCCCATTATTGAAGCTCATAGTCTCTGTTCCTTTAAGGTCCGTCTTCTGTACCCTTTTTAAAACCGCCTTAACCCTGTAAACTAATTCCCTTGGGCTGAAGGGCTTGACAACATAATCATCCGCTCCGAGGGCAAAGCCTGCAACCCTTTCCTCTTCAGATGATTTTGCTGTGAGCATGATTATTGGAAAGTCGCCTATCTCTTTTAGTTCCTGGATTACCTCCTCTCCACTCATGTCGGGTAACATCAAATCGAGTATTACGAGGAGTGGCATCTCCTTTAATGCAGACTCTATTGCATCCTTGCCCTTCCCAGCATGAACTACCCTGAAGCCTGCTTCTTCAAGATATACCTTCACGACCCTGGCAATCTTTCTATCGTCTTCTACTACGAGAACAGGGTGGATCACTATTTTTCCTCCACATGCCTCAGTCCTTCATCAAAGAGGTTCTTTATGTGCTTAGTCAAGAATAATTCTGACCTGCGTAGTTGCAAGATGACAACTGATATTTTTATATCGCTTTCTTACTTTTATAAAACAGAATTCCCACGCCAAACAAGATCATAACTGCACTCAGCATCTGTCCCATTGTGAAAGAACTGAGGATAAGCCCGAGCTGTGGGTCTGGTTCTCTAAATAACTCGACAACAAACCTGAACAGGCCATATAAAATAAGAAACAGTGAGGTAATTATGCCTGTCTTTAAATCTCTATCCTTGAGAAACCAGAGAACAGCAAAGAGGGTGACGCCTTCAAGCAAAAACTCATAAAGCTGTGATGGGTGGCGTGGCAGATGACCTCCGTCAGGAAAAACCATGCCCCATGGAATATCCGTAACCCTGCCGTAAAGTTCTCCATTTATAAAATTACCAAGCCTGCCAAGTCCAAGCCCGATGGGTGCAGTAACAATAACAATGTCGGAAAGAACCCAGAAATCCAGCCTCTTTTTCACTGAAAATATCACTCCTGCTGCTACAGCACCAATTAATCCACCGTGAAATGACATCCCCCCATGCCAGACAGCGAATATTTCGAGTGGGTTTCTAAGATAATCACTGAGATTATAAAATATGACATAGCCAAGTCTGGCGCCTATGATGAGACCAAATATAAGAAATGAATAGAGGGAGTCAATGTCTTTCATCCCTACAGCTATCTTCTTTTTCTTTATCTGGTATTTAACAAGAAGATATGATGCAGCAAAGCCGATGAGGTACATGACACCGTACCACCTGACGGATAGTGGACCAATTTTAATAATAATAGGGTCTATATTGGGAAATGGGATCATTTAAACCTCATTTACAGATTATATTTCCTGTATAATAGTATAACCATGTCAAAAGGAGAATATAAAGCAGTAAGGGCGACCAGGCGGGTCGCCCTTACACTGGATTAACCAAAGATGAAGAAGATTTTTTATAGCATTCTTAAGGAAGTACAATAAGACTATGAAAAAATACATTCTTGCCATAACAGGTGCAAGCGGCTCAATATTCGGTATAAGGGTTCTTGAAGAACTTCTGAAGGTGGCAGAGGTTCATCTTGTTATGTCGTCCCAGTCGTTTTCAATAATGAAGTATGAGACTGACCTTGACTGGAGAACAGATACAGAGGAGAAGATAAGAAAGCAGTTCAAAACCAAAAGGCTATTTTTTTATAAAGAGACTAATCTCGCTGCTCCCATGTCAAGCGGCTCTTTCAAAACCGACGGGATGCTTGTGGTGCCTTGTTCTATGAAGACCCTTTCAGGTATTGCCAACGGCTATGCGAACAATCTCATCGAAAGGGCTGCTGATGTCTCTATAAAAGAAGGAAGACCGTTTCTCCTTTCTCCCCGTGAAATGCCATTCAGCACAATACACCTCGAAAACATGCTGAAGCTCGCACGGCTTGGCGTAAAGATAGCGCCCCCTATTCCTGCCTTTTATCATCAGCCAAAAAATGTGGATGATATTGTGAATTTTATAGTAGGAAAGATACTGGATAGTTTTGGCATAGAGCATGAACTGTTTAAAAGATGGGAATAGTTTTTATTTACAGTAACTTGCACTAATAATAACAAGCACCTATAATTTAACTATGAAACAACAGGATATGATTAATATCTTAAAAGTAAATCTCAGGTGTGTTTTAATGCCCGATACCCTATCAGCAATATATCTCTACGGCTCTTTTGTAAATGGCTCACTTAGAGCCGATAGTGACATAGATATTGCCATACTTTCAATTCATGGTGTAAATGAATTAGACAGATTGGAATTGATATCAAAAGTAGAAGGAATTTTTACATCTCTTTTAAAAAGAATCGGCATCCAGCAGGAGGTAAGCATTCTTGATATGAGGGCTAAATATATATCTTTACAGCTTCAATATAAGGTCATCACTGAAGGTATCCTTTTATATGAAAAGGACAGATTAGAGAGACTTGATTTTGAAAATGCTATAAAAGGTGAATACTTTGATTTCATGCCGTACTTGAGCTTTTTAAGGAAGAGGAAATATGGAGATATACTTCAGAAAGTTTGAGTTAATAGAAGAATGTATTAAAAAACTTTCAGAGATAAAAAGAGAAAATCCAAGCCTCGATAAATACAGAAATTCATGGAAGGATAAAGACGCTGCAGAGCGTAATATACAAAAAGCAGTAGAGGCTTTTATTGATATCGGCAAGATGCTAATAGCAGAAAAAAAGCTGAAGGAACCTGGAAGCAACAGGGAGGTTTTTCTTATTCTTGAAGAAAATGGTCTTTTCCCGGCTAATTTTATAGCCCTTATAGATAAAATGATTGGCATGGGAAATATCATTGTACATAGCTATGACAGAATTGATGATGCCATTGTATATGGTGTCCTGAGGAAGAATCTCAATGATATTAAAAAATTAACCCAGGAATTGAAAAAAATCTGCCTTTCTAAGAAGACTTGAGTTAAAGGTCATTGCTAAAAATATTACTTTATGATTTATCTCATACCTTTAAAAGACCATACTTGTTAAAATAAAACTGTGAAAGAGAGTTGTCCAGGAAGCAAAGAGATTAGAAGTCCTTATCCAGAGGACTTAAGGTGCATCTGGTGCGGCACTGTGTCAGAGATATGGACAGATGAGGTGGAGACTGCATGCAAGGGATGCGGTAAGACCATATCCAGGGAGATGAAGCCTACATGCCTTGAATGGTGCCCTGCAGCAAAGGAATGTGTTGGCATCGAGAAGTATGAAAGGCTGATGAAGGGAAAAAGCAGCCGCAGGCTTTAACCTGCGTTCTACACTAAAAGGTGCTGTTACATCGTTTCCAGAAAATTCCATGAAGAGCCATAAAATTGAAGATTCCCTGCAGCAAGCTGCGGGGAATACACTCGCTATCCATTTAATAGCAAATCTGGATGCTAAATAATAGGCCCCGATTCTCATCGGGGCCTACGAAGGTTCGGATTACAGTTTTACTACGTTTGCTGCCTTTGAGCCTTTTGGGCCTTCAACAACATCGAAGCTCACTGCCTGGCCTTCAGCAAGGGACTTGAATCCATTGTCCTGAATGGCAGTATAGTGAACAAAAACGTCTCCGCCGTCTTCATTGGTGATGAATCCAAACCCCTTGGACTCATTGAACCACTTAACGGTTCCTTTTGCCATGCTGCTACACCTCCTTACTAAAAAATCGAAGATTACGGAACATCAAGCCATAAGAAAGGCCGCAAAGCCACAAAGTCTTTGCGACCCCTATTACAACAAAACTTCCAAAACTTCATGGGTAGTATTGCATAGAGCCTGTTGTAAGGTCAAGGTTTATTTCGCCCTTTTTAGCGAGGAATTTGCAATGCTGTCTATAATAATGTGGTATAAAGGGCTTAGAGTTGTAAAAGAAGAGAACAAGGTGAGCAGTAATGAGGACAGGAGCTGGCATATCATTCGCAGAAGAGGCTATTTCTCTTTATTCTTTGGCCTTTTGTTTGCTTCAAGGATTTTCTTTCTGACACGAATTGACTGAGGCGTTACCTCAACAAGCTCATCCTCTTTTATAAACTCTATTGCCTGCTCAAGACTCAATATCCTCGGAGGAATAAGCTGCAATGCCTCGTCAGCGCCTGATGCGCGCATGTTTGTGAGCTTTTTTTCTTTAGTTACATTCACATCAATATCGCTCTCCCTTGAGTTCTCTCCGATGATCGTCCCTTCATAAACTGGAGTATTCTCTTTTATAAAGAGTATCCCCCTCGGCTGAAGGTGATAGAGGGCGTAGGTCGTTGCCTTTCCAGCCCTGTCAGCAACAAGGGCGCCTGTTGAGCGCTTCGACATTAGGCCATGCCAGGGTTCATATCCATCGAATATATGGTTTAAAAGCCCGGTTCCTCTCGTGTCTGTTAAAAACTGGGAGCGGAAGCCAATGAGTCCCCTCGACGGGATTCTGAATTCAAGTCTTACTCGGCCGTGGCCATTGTTCTGCATCTTCTGCATCTTGCCCTTTCTCATGCCGATCTGCTGTGCTACAACTCCAACATACGCCTCAGGTACATCTATGACAAGGTGCTCCATTGGTTCATGCAGAGCAGCATTGATTGTTTTTGTTATAGTCTCTGGCATCGAGACAGAGAGTTCATAGCCCTCTCTCCGCATCATCTCTATAAGTATTGCAAGCTGAAGCTCCCCGCGACCCATCACCTTGAAGGAGTCTGTGTTATCAAAATCAACTCTTATGCTGACGTTATATAGAAGTTCTTTTTCGAGCCTTTCTCTGAGATTCCTTGATGTGACGTATTTCCCTTCCTTGCCTGCAAATGGGGATGTGTTTACAGAGAAGACCATTGAGATTGTAGGCTCATCAACTGCAATCCTTGGAAGTGGTTTCGGGTTTTCAACATCTGTAATCGTATCACCGATGTTGATACCCTCGATTCCTGCAAGTGCAACGATGTCCCCAACTGACGCCTCTTTCATATCTACTCTTTCAAGCCCCTGAAATCCATAGAGGGATGTAACCTTCGTCTTTATCGCCTCACCTTTTCCATTCACCATAGAAACCCAGTCGCCAATTTTCACAGAGCCTGAAAATATTCTTCCTATAGCAAGCCTTCCAACATAGTCGTTGTAGTCGATATTTGTGACGAGGAACTGGAGCACGCCATCTTTATCTCCATCAGGTGCAGGGATTGTTTTAAGTATCAACTCAAAGAGGGTCCCTAAGTCCTTAGAGTCATCGTCTATATTCAGCTTTGCGATGCCCTGTTTTGCATTGGTATAGACAATTGGAAATTCGAGCTGCTCCTCTGTTGCATCAAGGTCTATGAATAGATCGTAGACCTCGTTAAGAACCTCCTGAATCCTTGCATCCGGTCTGTCTATCTTGTTTATCACAAGGATTGGTGGAAGTTTTAGCTCAAGGGCCTTTTTGAGGACAAACCTTGTCTGTGGTAAGGGACCTTCTGATGCATCAACGAGCAGGAGCACTCCATCCACCATCTTCAATATTCTCTCGACCTCTCCACCGAAGTCAGCATGACCGGGTGTGTCAACAATATTGATCTTCACGCCGTTGTATCCAACAGCAGTGTTTTTTGCCATGATGGTGATGCCGCGCTCACGCTCAAGGTCGATGTTGTCCATGACTCTTTCCTGGATATTCTCATTCGAACGGAATATGCCAGACTGTTTGAGCAGTCCGTCAACAAGGGTGGTTTTTCCATGGTCAACATGGGCAATAATCGCAATATTTCTTAAATCCTCACGCTTCATGAAACCTCTAAATTCTTTTGTTTTAATTTTTGAAAAACTCAGACAATGCCAAAGGCAGGACACTGCGAGCAAGTATATCCTTTTATATTCTAGTTTTAAATGGCAAAGAAAAGCAACATTTATAGCCAGACTGTAAGCTGGCCTCGTTGGTTTCAAAAATTTCTAATACATTTTCATTGTTCTGTCTTCTCATGTGGGAGTTTTTTATCATCGGTAGCTATATCTTCAATATCTGATGTTTCAGACGGTTTCTCCCTGCTAAACCTGCGCTGTCTCTTCTCCTCCTGCTTTTTCTGGCGGGCAAGTTCCTTTCTTCGCTTATCACCGCGATATGCCCCGGCATGTTTTGCCATGTATCCTCCTTGAGATGAAGTACCCTGGCAACAATGTTTGATTTAAGCTACGGCATTATGCCAGATGTGTAAAGATTATAGCTTTTTCGGCTATCATTTTCCAATCATTGTAGTTTCAAAGGAGTTAAAGAGTTAAAAAAGTTATAAACTCTAAACTCCAAACTTATGAAAAATTAATGTTAGGAAACCAAGACATAGACACATCAAACACAGGTAGGATTATGGTTTTTAAAGAATTTCTATGTCTATTTTTCAGCGGGAAAATTAACTTTGAATTTTTA
>DYHX01000043.1 GCA_020723925.1 Nitrospira japonica
CAGGCGTCTCGCCTGTCTAAAAGCATTACCTGACACAAGAATCGCTCAATTTAGGCTGAAATATCTATTTTTCGGAATGACTCTTAACTTTTTATTCAACTGTAACACTCTTGGCAAGGTTCCTTGGCTGATCAACATCGCACCCCTTTAATACCCCTGTATGGTAAGCAAAGAGCTGTAATGGGACGGTCATCAGGATTGTCGAGAGAAAAGGATTGGTCTCCGGAACAAAGATGCAGTGGTCTGAAAGAGTGCAAACCTCTGTGTCACCTTCGTTTGTTATTGATATAACCTTGCCACCCCTGCTCCTCACTTCTTCTATATTAGAGATGACCTTCTCATAGAGTCTGCCCTTTGGTGCCAGAAATACAACTGGAAGTTCCTCATCAATAAGCGCTATAGGACCATGCTTCATCTCACCTGCAGGATAACCCTCGGCATGGATGTAAGATATCTCTTTCAGCTTAAGTGCGCCCTCCAGAGCGATCGGATAATTTATGCCCCTTCCGAGATACAGGAAATCATCAGCCTTGAATAGCTCCTTTGCAATCCTTCCAACCTCTTCATCAGTCGCGAGTACCTTCTCGACCATCCCTGGAAGAAGAAGGAGTTCTCTTATAAGTTCTTTTACTAAATCATCCCTTATGGTCCCTTTAAGTCTTCCGAGGGCAACTGCAAATAGATACAACCCGATTATCTGGGTCGTGAATGCCTTTGTGGATGCAACACCTATCTCCGGTCCTGAGTGTGTATAAAAGACAGCATCGGCCTCTCTTGTTGATGTGCTCCCGACCACATTACAGATGCTCAGAACCTTTGCCCCAAGCCTTTTTGCCTCTCTCTGGGCAGCAAGTGTGTCAGCAGTCTCCCCTGATTGTGTTATTGCTATAAGCAGATTGCCATGCCTTAATATCGGATTTCTATACCTGAACTCTGATGCGATATCCACATCAACAGGGACTCTTGCAAATTCCTCTATCATATATTTTCCCACAAGGGCCGCATGCCACGATGTACCACAGGCAACAATAAAAACCTTATCTATCTCCTCTAAGTCCTTCTCGTTTATACCAAACTCATCCAGATTCACCTCACCGCTCTCAGGATAGATTCTTCCCCTCAGGGTATCTGCGATGGCCCTGGGTTGCTCATATATCTCCTTGAGCATGAAGTGCCTGTAGCCGCCCTTCTCTGCCATTGATGGACTCCAGGAAACAGATTTGACTTCTTTCTGAATTGGCGAGCCATCGAGGGTCGTTACTATTACACCATCGTCTGTCATAACCACCATCTCTCCCTCATCGAGGAATATTACATCCCTTGAATAATTGAGGAAGGCAGGGACATCTGATGCAAGGAAAAACTCTCCATTACCAAGCCCAACAACAAGTGGGCTGTCCTTCTTCACGCCGACAACCTTTCCCGGCTCTCTCTCGTTTATCACCGCGAAAGCATATGCCCCTCTCACTTCTTTGAGGGCTTCTCTCACAGCATCCTCGAGTGGATAATCCTTTGAATATTTTTCTATCAGGTGACATAGAACCTCTGTATCTGTCTCTGATGTGAATTTGTATCCTTCATCGATAAGTCTCCTCTTCAGCGGAAGATAATTCTCTATAATTCCATTATGCACAAGCACTATCCCGTCTGACCTGTGTGGATGGGCGTTCTCCTCAGACGGCCTTCCATGTGTTGCCCACCTCGTATGGCCGATTGCAGTATGGCTGAATGGTTTATCAGCCTCAAGAAGGGCACCAAGGTCTTTGATCTTCCCGGTGCATCTCCTCACCTCTATGCCTTTATCATGAAAGAATGCGATCCCTGAAGAATCATACCCCCTGTATTCAAGGCGCTTGAGACCTTCAAGTATCACTGAGACTGCATTTTTTTTACCTGTATAACCTATTATCCCGCACATATCAAACGAGTAAATAGTGAACAGTGATTAGTGAATAGTTAAAAGAAACAGTCATCTATCTATCCTTTCTGTTTTTAACTTTCAACTTTAAACTTTGAACCTTGAACTGTTTTTTAAGTGCCCATCCCTCTATATGTTTCTGCTCTGCCCTGCTTAATGCCAGAGACATCGGGGGAACATCCTTTGTAATTGTAGAGCCTGCACCGACATAGGCACCCTTACCAACCCTCACGGGTGCAACAAGCTGGGTGTCGCTACCTATAAATACATTGTCATCGATGGTAGTTCTGCGTTTTTCTTTGCCATCATAATTACAGGTTATTGTGCCTGCACCTATGTTAACACCTTTCCCTATAAGGGCATCGCCGATGTAACTGAGATGCGATGCCTTTGTGCCCTGACCTATAACCGACTTTTTGACTTCCACAAAGTTTCCTATCTTTGACTCAGAGCCGATATCACATCCATGCCTGAGATGTGCGAAGGGTCCTATCACTGCCTTTGACCTGACGATTGCCCCTTCAATAACTGTGGAGTCCTTGATCAATACACCATCGCCAATCTCGCTGTCGATGATGTGCACATTCGGATATATAACGCATCCTTTACCAACCCTTGTCTTTCCCTCAAGATAGACACTCGGGTAAATAATTGTATCCCCTCCTATCCTGACATCGGGATATACAAAAGCAGAATCAGGATCAATAAAGGTTATACCTTTTTCTATCCATCCATTGACTATCCTCTTTCTCATCGCCAGATGTGCCTTTAACAGCTCAGACTTAGTATTGACTCCCATCAGCTCATTTTCAGAGCCGATACAGTATGAATTCACCTTATAGCCCCTGTTTTTTGCTATGCTGATGACCTCTGTGAGATAATATTCTCCTTTTGAAGGATTAAGGGGTATATCCTTGAGAAGGCCCAATGCCGCCTGTTCTATAGCATAGACACCGCTGTTTACTTCCTTTATATTTTTCTGCCCTTCTGTAGCATCCCTATCCTCTACGATTGAGGAAATCCTTCCTAAGCTATCCCTCAAAATTCTTCCATAGGCTTTAGGGTCATCTGCGATAAAAGAAATAAGGGAAACGGCATTCCTCTGTTTATGATGCAGCCTCAAGAACCTCTTCAACGTCTCTGGAGTGACCAGTGGGGTATCGCCGTTCAGCACAAGCACCGTGCCGTCAAAGTCCTTCAAGGCTGCCTTTGCCTTTGAAAGGGCGTCCCCTGTGCCTTTTGCCTCTCTCTGCAGGGCGAATGAGACGGCAGAGCCTCTTATGGAACCCTCTATCTCTTCGTGATGCTCCCCAACCACAATAACTGTCCTCTCAGGCCTTAGCTTTGAAACTGAATCGAGGACGTATTGAATCATTGGTTTATCATATATCTTATGCATGACCTTTGGCAGAGAGGAGTTCATCCTCTTGCCAAGACCAGCAGCAAGGATAACGCATGCTAACTTCATTCCTTCGCCTCTAATATCCTTGATGGCGCTGCAATGCCCCCTGACAGGATTATCTTTATGCCGTCTTCTATCGAGATGTCTGTGTAAAACACATCTCCCTCTCCGAACAGAATTATCTCGCCAAGATAAAGGTTATTCGTAGGGATGTAAACTGCCCTGAGGCATGACTCACGACCGCTTTTCTCTGCCTTTACCGTGCACTCCTTTGTAAGGAAACCGAATGCATATGCGCCTGGCCTTGGGTATTCGACTATAACAAATTTCTTAAATGAACTCTTGTTCTCAGGAGAGAATGCATCCACAAGCTGTTTTATTGCTGTGTAGATTCCCTTGAATACAGGTATCTTGAGGAAAATCTTTTCAAAAAGTTCTATTACCTTTCTTCCAACTACATTTGCTGCGACTATGCCAACAATAAACACGATGACTATCGCCGAGATGAATCCGAGACCTGCCACATGGTAGCCGAGAATATTGTCCAGAAGCGGGCCAAGGAGTCCATCCACAAACTTGAAGAACCAGACTATTACTAAGATAGTAATTATTGCAGGGATTGATATAATCAGCCCTGCAAAGAATCTTCTTTTAAAGGTAGCGCGAATGGAGGTAACCATTATTTATAATAGAACTTTCAGCCTTGATATTTCAACCTAAGTTAAGCGATTTTTAATGCAATTCAAGGACAGCCGAGACGGCTGTCCTACCTGTTGGGTGATTCAATTACAGTAGTAGGACAGGCGTCTCGCCTGTCTAAAAGCATTACCTGACACAAGAATCGCTCAATTTAGGTTTATATAATAAATACATCGCATTGAAGAAATTTTGAATCCAAGGCTACATCTTTTGGGCTTATACTCACCTGCCGACTTTTGCCATCATCTCATCAGGCATATCAAAGTTTGCATATACATTCTGCACGTCATCGTGGTCCTCAAGGACATCCACCAGCTTCATCATCTGCTCAGCAGCCTTCTCATCGAGGGGAACATAGCTCTTTGGAATCATTGTTATCTCAGCAAGGGAGACAGGAATTTTTGCCGCTTCAACTGCGGCCTTTATTTTATTCATCTCCTCTGGCGCAGTGATTATCTCGTAGTTGTCCTCTTTCGGGTCATTTTTTATATCCTCAGCACCTGCATCAAGGGCAACCAACATAAGTGTGTCTTCATCTACCCTGGTTTTATCTACGAGGATATATCCCTTCTTATCGAACATCCAGGCAACACAACCTGCCTCTCCCATGTTCCCACCGTTCTTTGACATCAGGTGTCTTATCTCGGAAACAGTCCTGTTCTTATTGTCTGTAAGTACTTCAATGAGGATAGCAACCCCCCCAGGCCCATAACCCTCGTATATCCACTCCTCATAGGCGGCACCAGGCAGTTCGCCTGTACCCTTCATGATCGCCCTCTTAATGTTGTCAGAAGGCATATTGGCTTCTTTAGCTTTATCCATTACTGCCCTGAGCCTCGGATTCCCATCAGGGTCTCCACCGCCGAGCCTTGCAGCAATAGCAATCTCTTTTACAATCTTCGAGAAGAGTTTTCCCTTCTTTGCATCAACATGAGCCTTCTTATGCTTTATCTGTGCCCACTTGGAATGTCCTGCCATTATGCACCTCTAATTCCTTTCTTACATGGATGCTGACTGAAAGCCCCGACGTTTAGTCGGGGATGAAAGTCAGCTATCTAAATAAAAAATTTTCCTTACATGGAAGCTCCGAGCTTGCTCGGAGCTTCACTTAATAATCATGCCAGCATAACCAACAACATGGTCATAATCACCGCTGACCTCGGCAGAGGTAGAGTACTTCACAAGCCTTGCCTCAACAGCGCCGAGGGCCTTTGTTGCAAACAGCATTACCACCGCTGGCAGATAGCCGCACATAGAAATACTCTCTTTTCCTACGATCTCATACAGCCCTTCAGCGTCGAAGGCTGTGACCCTGTCTATCGCCATCCTGTCCTTCTGTCTTGCAACATCATCAGGGACATAGTGGCTCATATCAGAGCTTGCAACTATAACAACCGGATAGTTAACCTCTCTTATTGATTTTGCAATGCCTTCTCCAAGTAGCCTGCATTCCTCGATGGAAGCTGACATGATTGTTATCGGCACAATCTTTGGTTCAGTCGAAAAATAGGCTATGAATGGAAGCTGGACCTCAAGGGAATGCTCGAACATATGGGCATGTGTGTCCCTTGAAACTATTGGCACATTTGTGGCTATCCTGTGAGCCAGTTTCTCATCTATCGCAAAAACGCCTGTAGGTATCTCCCATTCTCCAGACGCCATCAGAGATATCCTTGCTCCAAGCCCTGTATGATTAGGCCCTATGAGCAAAAAGGTTCGGGGGAATTCTATGGTGGAATACACTGCACCTGCAACAGAACCTGAGTATACAAGACCTGCATGGGGCGAAAGGATACCAATTGCGTGCTCTTTTATCAGGTCTTTATCTATATATTGTTCAACCTGTTGATTAAGCTTTGTTGCAGTGCCGTGATAGAACTGACCTGCAACAGCAGGCATCCTTCTCATATCCTCTCCTCCTTCATCCCTTTAAAAGACCTCCTCTGCATCCTGATAGCTCCTATCAGTGAAATCTGTGAATCTCGTACAGTTTGAAAGGAATGTTAAATTAACAGTGGCAGTGGGGCCATTCCTCTGTTTTGCAATGATAACCTCTGCCTTGCCTTTGTTCGCATGGTTGTCTTTATTGTAGACCTCATCCCTGTAGAGAAAAATAATAACATCTGCGTCCTGCTCTATTGCGCCTGACTCTCTCAGGTCAGCAAGGGACGGCCTCTTGTCGTGCCTGCTCTCTACACCTCTGTTCAACTGGCTCAGGGCAATAACAGGAACTCTTAATTCTTTTGCAAGCGCCTTTAGAGAGCGTGATATCTCTGATATCTCCTGCTCCCTCCTCTCAAAATTACCTCTCCCTCTCATAAGCTGAAGATAGTCAACAATTACAAGGCTCAGCCCTCCCTGTTCCATCTTCAGACGCCTTGTCTTTGCCCTCATCTCAAGGACTGTTGTGCTTGAAGAATCATCGATGAAGATTGGTGCCTCTGCGAGTTTCCCTGCAGCATTGGTGAGCTTATGCCAGTCTTCCTTCTTTATAAACCCCTTTCTTACGCTGTTGGAGTCTACCATAGCCTCTGCGCATAGCATTCTCAAGGCAAGCTGTTCCTTTGACATCTCGAGGCTGAAGATGGCGATAGGCTCTCTCATCTCAAGCCCAACATGCTGTGCAATGTTCAGGCTGAGGGCTGTCTTTCCCATAGACGGCCTTCCTCCTATAACAACGAGGTCTCCAGGCTGAAAACCCGAGGTAAGCTCATCCATGTCCCTGAAGCCTGAGGGCACGCCTGTTATTGCCTCCTTCTTGTCATAGAGGTGCTCTATCATCTCGAAGCTGCCCTTTATCACCTCTTTCAGGGTCACAAATGACGTCTTTATGCGTTTGTCAGATATATCGAATATTGTCTTTTCTGCATAGTCCACAAGCTCATCCGCATCGAGGTTATCCTCGTATACCCTGCTTGCAATCTCTGTGGCAGACCTTATGAGAAACCTGAGGAGCGCCCTCTCACGAACTATCTTTGAGTGGTATTTTATATTTGCTGCTGTTGGTACCTGGCTCACAAGAGCCGAAAGATACGAGACGCCGCCTACAGCATCAATTTCATTCTTCTTTTTTAGATCATCTGTGACGGTTATGAGATCAATGGGTTCATTCTTCTCAAACAGATCTATCATGGTATTGAATATCTTTCTATGGGATTCCTTGTAAAAGTCTTCAGGCGAGAGAATCTCGATGGCCTTTGGGAGGGCCTCGTTTTCAAGCAGGATCGCACCGAGAACAGACTGCTCTGCCTCAATATTCTGTGGAGGCAGCCTGTCCAGTGCTAAATCTATATCCTTCATTCTGCGATTACTTGAATGTTTAACTGTGCCGCTATCTCAGGGCGAATCCTGACGCTGACAGTATAAGAACCGAGCCTCTTTATGGGTTCATCAAGGGCTATCTTTTTCCTATCAATATTAATGTCTTCATTTTTAAGGGCCTCTGCAATGTCCATTGTGGTTATTGAACCAAAGAGTTTATCCTCCTCGCCTGCCTTTGCCCTTATGGTGAGGGTCATGGATGATATCCTGTCTGATAGTTCCTGGTCTGCATTCTTAATCTTTTTTGCCTTCTCCTGTATTATCTTCTTCTCATGTTCAAGAGCCTTTATGCTCTTTGTGTTTGCCTCAACAGCAAGCTTCCTTGGTATCAAAAAATTCCTTGCATAACCTTCAGCAACATTCACAATATCACCCATTCTGCCGAGATTCTTTACGTCCTCTTTGAGAATTATTTTCATGAGCAGGTCTCCTTTTTCTCGATCTCTACAATTTGTGGAATTTGTAAAATTCTGAATTCAAAAATCCATGCAGCACCTTTTAAGATATTTTTAATGAAATCATCCACAAAAATCAAGGACATATAATTTTCTACATAATCTTAAACGGTGCAGGAATAAAAGTAAGAACAAATATTATTAACGCAAGCCATCCAATAAACCTTTTTTTTGGATCCAACGGTATCTCCCAATAAAGCACAGGTGGATGTCTCAGTCCAAGAATCAGCATCAGAAGCGCCCATAAAGCCCACCCTTCCCAGAAAAATAAACCTAATAACAGGAGAACACCAACAAGGACCTTCGAGACATACCTGTGCCTTTCTCCAAGCAAGGCATAAGCTATGTGTCCACCATCAAGCTGGCCAATGGGCAGGAGATTGAGGGATGTCACAAAGAGCCCAATCCATCCAGCAAAGGCGACCGGATGTAACAGGATGTCGTATGAGTCTGGTGTTACGCCAAGGATAAGGCGAGATAGGAGAGAGAACAAGATAGAATCTCCAAGACCGAGGGCACCTTCTGTATGTGTGAGCGAAATAACTTTTGAGTAGCTGAGCCCGATTATTGATGCTAAGACGGAAATAATGAACCCTGCAATCGGTCCTGATGCGCCTATATCCACAAGTGCCTTCCTTGTTATTATCGGAGACTTCATCTTGATGAATGCCCCGAATGTCCCTATTATCGATGGTGCAGGGATGAAATAAGGCAGGGTTGCCTTTGTGTGATGCTTCTTTGATGCGAAATAATGGGAAAGTTCATGGCTCATCAGGATGGTCATTAAGGTTAAAGAAAATGGAAGACCTTCATGAATCCTTCCTGGTTCTTTCAGAAGGTTTATACCCTTTTGAAGGGCACCTGCCACAAGTGTGGAAAAAAGGGTAAATATGAAGAGCAGTATGTGGAGATACGGGAGCTTTTTCACTCGATTATAATACCTTTCAGGTCATAGTCGTATACCTCTTTTATCTCAATATCAACAAAATCACCCTTTTTAAATCCTTCGCCCTCCACAAAGACAACTCCATCTATCTCAGGTGCCTGGGAATAGAGCCGTGCAACTGCAACAGCGTCATCCGTCTCATCAATAAGTGCCCTGAATTTTCTCCCGAGGAGTGTCTTGTTCTTCTCAAGTGAAATCTGAGATTGAATTCTCATAATCTCATCAAACCTCTTTTTCTTTATCTTCTCTGAAACATGGCCTTTCATATTTGCAGCAGGTGTTCCTTCCTCTTTCGAATATTTGAATACACCGAGCCTCTCGAATCTCATTCCCTGAACAAAGTCCTTCAATCCGCTAAAGTCTTCTTCTGCCTCTCCTGGAAAACCGACAATAAAAGTTGTCCTTAGTGCTATTTCAGGAACTGCATTCCTTATTTTACTTATAAGCCCTACATGCCACTTCCTATTCCCCCCTCTTCCCATGAGCCTGAGGATTTTATCTTCAGAGTGCTGTAAAGGAATATCAAGGTACTTGCATACTTTATCTTGTTCTGCAATAAGTTCAAGGAGTGGTTCATTAATTGAGGTAGGATACATATATAAAAGACGTATCCAGAAATCACCACTGATTGATGATAGGTCTTTTAGCAAAGACCTCAGGTCATAACCCTTGAGATCTTTGCCATAACCAGTAGTATCCTGACCAACAAGTATCAGCTCCTTTGCGCCTGATTTTATAAGCCTCTCTGCATCCTTCAGGACATTGTCAGGATCGACACTCCTGTAGGGGCCCCTGATGGATGGTATAACGCAGTATGTGCATCCCCTATCGCAGCCGTCAGAGACCTTGAGATAGGAATAAGGATTAGTCAACAGTCGATAGTCGTCAGTCGTCAGTCTTTTATTTTCACTCTTGACTATTGACTTATGACTGTTAATCGCTGCTTTGCAGTATTCGACTATCTTGTCTTCATCACCAATACCCCATATCGCATCAATCTCTGGAATCTCTCTGGTGATTTCATCCATATATCTCTTTGCAAGACAGCCGAAGACAAGGAGTTTCTTGCCATCTGTCTTGAAGGTCAGGAGCCTTAGTATTTCTTCTATGGACTCCTTTTTTGCATCCTCTATAAAACCGCATGTATTCACAAGGAGGATATCAGCATCTTCGTTATTAGATGAATACAAAAACCCCTCACTGCTGAGTTTCCGGATGAGGTTATTAGAGTCAACAAGATTTTTGGGGCAGCCGAGACTAACCAGAGATACCTTACTCATGAGCCCTCTTTGCTGCCCTGTAGATGATGATATAGCTGAGGATAGAAGATAGAAGACCAATAAGCATTGTTCCCACGATAAAAGGCATGAGGAGTGGTCTCAGTTCATTCATCAGATGGCTGAAGGTGATATGGGACCAGTCTACCATCGGGGTTATCTTGCTCACACCAAGACACTTTGCCCCGACATAGGTGCTGAATGTATATATCGGAACGATGGTCCATGGATTTGTGATATATACGCCAGCAATGGTTACGAGTTTATTCAGTCTGAAAAGCCACGCTGCTATAATCCCAAGCACGGTATGAATACCCAAAAGCGGAGACATGCCTATAAAGACACCAACCGCAAAGGCCAGTGCTATCCTGTGGGGTGAATCCTTAATGCTTAAAATCCCTCTGAATTTATCTCTGAACGCCAAAGTGCTGGTATCCTTCCGGTAAAAAAGCCATTTCTCTGCCAGACTTATCAACAATCACCCTGTCTGATTTCGTGACTTCTCCTATACATATCGCATTTATTTTTTTGTCAGCAGGTGCTGTAAAAAGCAGCTCGTAATCTTCGCCTCCAGATGTGGCAAGCTTGAATATATCCAGCCCTAAAGCAGATGATGCTTTTCTCATCTGGCATGAGACAGGTATCCACTCAATATATATCCTTGCACCAACATTACTTTCATCGCAGAGTCTGGATAAATCAATGAACAGCCCATCACTTAAATCAATCATCGATGTCGCATATCGCGCAAATTGTTTTGGAGACCTTGCCTCGGGCATGAGATGCCTCCTGAGCAACGGTTCAACCACATTCCAGGATAACCCCCATTCTGAAAGTTTAGAGTTAAGAGTTAGGCGTTCAGAGTTCTCGAGGGAGACAGGTTTTTTTATTCTTTTAAGTAGCTCAAGGCCGCATGCAGAATCTCCAAGATTGCCTGTTACATAGAGCCTGTCACCAGATCTCGCACCTGAACGTTTTACAGGGCTTTCCGCATATCCAATGAGTGTTGCGGAGACAACCATTCCCTTTTTCGATGAAGAAAGGTCTCCTCCAACAAGGGATACACCGTATAACCTCATCGCCTCCTGTGCTCCATCAAAGAACCTATTAATGACAGCCTCGTCTGTATTCTTATTCACAGCAATATCAAGCAGAAGATGCCTTGGCCTTCCACCCATGGCGTATATGTCACTCACATTCACTGATACGAGCTTGAAGCCGAGCTGGTAAGGAGTGACAAAACCGAGGTCAAAATGAACTCCTTCAACCATCATGTCAGTGGTTATCAGAAGGTTCTTATTTTGAGGGCTTATTACTGCTGTATCATCGCCTATGCCGACGATAATATCCTTTGACCTGACGTGGAATCTCTGCCTTATTTCTTTTAAAAGGGAAAGCTCCCCTATCTGAGAGAGCTTCATATAGCAGTCGATAGTCGATAGTCGATAGTCGATAGTTTGAGATATATAATCAATCTCTTTTCCTCACAGGTTTTTTGCCTTTGTTTTCTGATTTATGACTATTGCCTGTCTTTTTTGACTGACGGCTATTGACTTTTTTCAGTGCAACTTTAAGCACATCATCCATTGTATCGACAAATATGAACTCCATATCTTTTTTCACATACTTCGGAATATCCTCAAGATCTTTCTTGTTTCTCTTTGGAACAATCACCTTCCTTATCCCCATCCTCTTTGCAGCAAGTGCCTTCTCCTTCAGGCCGCCTATTGGCAAGACCCTGCCTCTAAGCGTGACCTCGCCTGTCATCGCGACATTCTTGTTCGCTGCTCTTCCTGTGAGAGCAGATGCTATGGCAGTGGCCATTGTTATTCCAGCGGAAGGTCCATCCTTTGGTATTGCACCAGCAGGCACATGTATATGCAGGTCTGTCTTTGAGAATACGTCATCTCTTATCCCAAGGGTCTTTGACCTTGAACGCACATAACTTAATGCTGCCTGTGCAGACTCCTTCATAATATCTCCAAGCTGTCCGGTGAGAGTGAGGCTGCCCTTGCCCTTCATTGTTGTGGCCTCCACATAGATTATATCGCCACCTGCCTCTGTCCAAGCAAGGCCGGTTGAAACACCAACTTCATCCTTCTCCATCTCCTCTTCAGGAAGATACTTCGGCACACCGAGATACCTGTGTAGATTCTTTGTTGTTATCTGGAAGGATTGCTGCTTGCCCTCAGCTATCTTCTTTGCAACCTTTCTGCAAAGGTGGGCTATCTCTCTCTCAAGGTTCCTGACACCCGCCTCCCTTGTGTACTGGGAGATTACCTGTAGCAGTGCTGAATCAGCAATCCTGAGTATCTTGCTGGTGATGCCGTGTTCATCGAGCTGTTTTGGTATGAGATAGTTCTTAGCAATGCCGAGCTTCTCCTCTGCAGTATAGCCGGAGAGGTATATTATCTCCATCCTATCCTTTAAAGGACCTGGTATTGTATCAACAAGGTTCCCTGTTGTGATAAACATAACCCTTGACAGGTCAAAAGGCACTGTAAGGTAATGGTCAACAAATGTATTGTTCTGCTCAGGGTCAAGGACCTCAAGGAGGGCAGATGAAGGGTCACCCCTGAAATCCATACCTATCTTATCTATCTCATCGAGCATAAACACAGGATTGTTCGTGCCTGCCTGTTTTATACCCTGAATAATCCTTCCAGGTAGGGCGCCCACATATGTCCTTCTGTGTCCTCTGATCTCTGCCTCATCCCTTACTCCACCAAGTGACATGCGCACAAATTCCCTGCCGAGGGACCTCGCTATAGACCTGCCGAGTGATGTCTTTCCGACCCCGGGGGGCCCTATAAAACAGAGTATTGGCCCCTTCATCTTTTCCTTCAACTTCCTGACGCTGAGATACTCTAAGATACGCTCTTTCACCTTCTCAAGGTCATAATGGTCATCGTTGAGGACCTTCTCTGCTGCCTTTATGTCGAGCCTGTCCTTTGTGGACTTAGACCATGGAAGCTCAACCATCCATTCAAGGTATGTCCTGACAGTGGCTGCCTCAGCGCTGTCTGGATGCATCTTCTCAAGGCGCTTTAACTGCTTCTCCGCCTCTTTCATAACCTTCTCAGGCATCTTTGCCTCTTCTATCTTTTTCCTGAACTCTTTTATCTCCTCTGTCCTCTCATCAATCTCACCGAGCTCTTTCTGTATCGCCTTTAACTGCTCTCTAAGAAAATACTCGCGCTGGGTCTTGTCCATCTCGCCCCTCGCCTCTGTCTGAATCTTCTGCTGGACAATAAGCAGCTCTATCTCCCTGCCCAGTATATCGCTAACCCGCTTGAGCCTCTGAACAGGGTCTATTATCTCAAGAACCTCCTGTGCCGGTTCTGTCTTGAGTCCAATATTCGATGCAACCAGGTCAGCAAGCCTTCCAGGGTCATCGAGGTTTTCAACAACGACCATTATGTCAGGGAGGATCGTCTTGCCGAGAGAAACCGCCTTATCAAGCTGCTCCTTGACAGTCCTTATGAGCGCCTCGGTCTCTATTGTTATTTCTTCGGGTTTCTGATCAACTATCTTTTCTATGTCAGCCATAAAGAATGGCTCATCCTGAGAAAAACTTACTGCCCTTGCCTTGCTGAGGCCCTGCACAAGTATCTTGACCCTTCCATCAGGCAGTTTGAGCATCCTCATTATGATTCCGACCGTCCCTATAGAATACAGCTCACCAGGCGTTGGGTTCTCCACATTAAGATCCCTCTGCGTAAGGAGCAGGACCATCCTGTTCGTGCTTAATGAGTGGTCTATTGCCTTTATGGACATCTCCCTCCCAACAAAAAGAGGCAGTATCATATAGGGAAATACAACTATGTCCCTTATGGGAAGCACAGGAAGGTTATCTGGAATCTCAATCTCTTTCTCGTTTTTCTTTTCTAAGTCTGCCATTTCATCTCCTCACTGTTTCTCTATCTTTATTTTAACAACCTTATCTTTTAACTTTGGGAATGTCAGGGTTATTACGCCATTATTATATGATGCCCTTCCCGCCATAGTATTTACAGGAACAGGCATCTTTAATATCCTTCTGAAACTCTCGAGATTTCTCTCCATGCATATGTATTTAAGCCTCTTCTCCTCCACCCTCTCTCTCCTTACTCCCTCGACTATCAAAATGTCATCATATACCTTTATCAGGACATCATCAGGGTTTATCCCTGGAAGGTCGATCTCAAAAACAAGGGTATCCTCTGTCTCGTAGAGGTCTATCAAAGGCGCACATCTGGATGACTCTGCATAGAAAAAGAGTACGCTCTTGACAGAATGCTTCATTTCTTTAATCTCGATGCAACATTAAGGATATATTCCTTGAATGGTTCAGAAACCTGCGGATTCTTCAGTGCAAGGTCAACTGTTGCCTTGAGATAACCCACCTTATCACCTGCGTCATATCTTCTTCCCTTAAAGAGATAACCGTAAATGGAGCGATTTTTGAGAAGACCCCTGAGGGCATCTGTAAGCTGTATCTCGCCGCCCTTCCCCATGCTCAGACATTCAAGGACTCTGAAGATATCAGGGGTAAGTATATATCTGCCTATTATTGCAAGGTCAGATGGAGCATCCTCTGTCCTGGGTTTTTCTACGAGGTTGTTAATCTTATAGATTCCATCACCTTCGGCAACTCCATCTATGACCCCATACCTTTGTATCTCTGCCCCTGGCACCTGCTGTAGAGCAAGTATAGGACAGTCAAGCTCCTCATAGAACTTGATCATGTCTTTAAGCAATGTGTCCTCGGCGTCGATCACATCATCACTCAGAAGTACCGCAAAAGGCTCATCCTTCACAAAAGGCTTTGCACAGAGGATTGCATGTCCAAGCCCGAGGGCCGCCCTCTGCCTTATATACGCAAAATTTATATGGTTAAGTCTGCTTATCTCTTCAAGAAGCTTTTTCTTGCCTGACTTCTTAAGGCTTTCCTCAAGCTCGTATGCAGAATCAAAGTGATCTTCAATGGCACGCTTGTATTTCCCTGTGATTATTATGAACTCCTCGATACCACATGCAGCAGCCTCCTCAACCGCATACTGGATCATAGGCTTGTCCACAATCGGAAGCATCTCCTTTGGAGATGCCTTTGTTGCTGGCAAGAACCTCGTGCCGAGGCCAGCAGCAGGAAATATAGCTTTTTTTACCCTCTTTTCCATGGTTTCCTTATTATGTCCACCAGAGTAGAATAATTATACCATAAGCCCTGTGGCCTCTGATGAGTAAAAGACGAAGTTTCATTCTTGCTGGTGCCGGAGGCCGGACTCGAACCGGCACGGAGCAGAGCCCCGAGGGATTTTAAGTCCCTTGCGTCTACCAATTCCGCCACTCCGGCAGACACTCTAAGATACTAAAAACTCAGCAAAAAGTTCAATTTAAAACTAGTCACCGAAAAATAGACATAGAGCCACAAAATATAGTAAACCCCACACCAAAAGTTT
>DYHX01000044.1 GCA_020723925.1 Nitrospira japonica
CAGTACTAATAGACCGTGTGGCTTGACCCTTATTCATTCCCTCCTGTTGTTAAAGAGAGCTTGAATTTTTGCTCTTTTAATGCTATTCTTTTAATAGAAAAGAGTTTCCGGTGGTGATGCCGGAGGGGCAACACCCGTTCCCATTCCGAACACGGAAGTTAAGCCCTCCAGGGCCGATGATACTTGGACCGCGAGGTCCTGGGAAAGTAGGTCGCCGCCGGATATTAAGAATAAAGAGGCTCAGAGTTAATACTCTGGGCCTCTTTATTTTCCAATGCCTGAAAAGCAATATTGTGTATGCTAAAATATTGGAATGTCTCTAAGGGAACTCATAATTGAAGGTGCGAGGCAGAATAACCTCAAGAACATAAGCCTTCGCTTGCCACACGATAAGGTTATCGCAATAACAGGTGTCTCAGGCTCTGGGAAGTCCTCTTTAGCCTTTGATACTGTGTTTGCTGAGGGACAGTGGAGGTTTATAGAGTCCCTCTCGACATATGCAAGACTGTTCCTCGAGAAGCTCGACAGGCCTGATGTTGATGCGATACATAATATAAGGCCTGCCATTGCATTGGAACAGAAGAATCCAGTCCGTGGTTCACGCTCCACAGTCGGTACCCTCACAGAAATCTATGACTTTTTCAGGCTCTTATACTCAAAAATCGCCACGCCATATTGCCAGAATTGCGGCTGTGAGATCAGGAAGTGGGACCCATCCCAGATAGTATCAGAACTAATCGAAAAATATTCAGGACAGAAAGCAATTATAGTCTTTGAGGCCAAAGAGCCCGTTGAAGAGCTTAAAAAACGAGGGTTTTATCGGATATGGCTCGAGGGGGGAGTAGTAGAAATAGATGACTTAACACACAGGCTAAAGCCTGCGGCTACATCACTCGTTACTCGTCAGCCGTCGCTTGAAATTGTCCTTGACAGGCTCGTTATAAAAGATGAGCCAAGGCTTGCTGACTCTATCGATCTCGCATGGAGGGAAGGGGATGAAAAACTCAAGGTTATAATAATAGACGGCAGGATGCTTAAGTTCACATCTTCCAACACATGTGATGAGTGTGAAATTGAACTTACAGAGCCATCACCCCTTCTATTTTCATTCAACCATCCTCTTGGTGCATGTCCTGAATGCAAGGGATTCGGAAACACATTGATATACGATGAAGGTCTCATCGTCCCTGACAGATATCTCTCCTTATCAGAGGGAGCAATAGAGCTATGGGAGAAGCCTGCATATAAGTGGTGGAAGAGACAGATGATAGAGCATGCAAAGAAGGCAGGAATAGACGTCCGTAAACCATATATGGAGCTTTCTTCGGAAGAAAAGAAAAAGATTTTTAAAGGCGATTCGAATTTTTATGGTGTAAATGACTTTTTTGAGGAGCTTGAGAGCAAACGGTACAAGCTCCATGTGAGGGTCTTCCTGAGCAGATACAGAAGGGGGGTAACATGTCCCCGGTGCAATGGGAAAAGGCTCAGAAAAGAGGCCCTTTCATATAAAATCTCTGGCCTTAACATAGCGACACTCTGTGATCTGCCCGTATCAGAGCTTATCAAGGTTTTTAAGGATAAGGATATTGATATCTCGCCATTCCAGAGGGATATGGCAAAAGAACTTTTGAGGCAGATCGACCTTAAACTCCAGTTCCTAAACAGGGTTGGTCTTGACTACCTGAGTCTTAGCAGGCAGGGAAGGACACTTTCAGGAGGGGAATACCAAAGGGTTAACCTCTCAAACCAGCTTGCATCGTATCTGACAGGAACATTGTATGTCCTCGATGAGCCCACTGTTGGGCTTCATGCAAGGGACACCGAGAGGATTGCAGATATAATGGCTGAACTATCAGGTCTTGGCAATACAATCCTTGTTGTTGAGCATGACAGGGGGATTATTGAGTCGGCTGACTGGATAGTCGAATTGGGCCCTGGAGGCGGACATCGTGGAGGAGAGGTTGTTTTTTCAGGGCCAAAGGATGAATTTCTAAAGACTGATACTCTCACAGCACGATATTTAGAAGGCATTGATAAAATAGAGCCTCCTTTAAAAAGGAGAAGGGGGATAGGCAAAGAACTTGTGCTTTATGGTGCAACTGGAAACAATCTCAAGGATGTTGATTTTAAGGTTCCACTTCAGACACTGACAACTGTCACAGGTGTCTCAGGCTCAGGCAAGAGCAGCCTTGTTGTGGAGACCTTTTACAGGGCATTAGCAAAATACTTTAAGCTTGAGCCTGAATTTCCACTGCCATACAAAGATATCGACGGTGTAAAATATCTAAAAGGTGCAAAGCTCATAGACCAGACACCAATAGGAAGAAGCCCGCGTTCAAATCCAGTTACATATTTAAAGATATTCGACCCCATAAGAAAACTCTTTTCTGAGCAGCTCGAGGCAAATGCCCATGGATATGGTCCGGGGTTCTTCTCCTTTAATGTCTCTGGTGGAAGGTGTGAGACATGTAGGGGAGAAGGGTATCAGAAAATGGAAATGTACTTCTTTGAGGATTTATACATAAAGTGCGAGGAGTGCGGTGGAAAGAGATACGGGCCAGAGGCGTTGCGTGTTACGTATCGTGGAAAGAGTATCAATGATGTCCTCAATATGACTGTTGATGAGGCGATAGAGTTATTTTCAGAGATCCCTCAGATAAAGATGAAGCTTTCCCTCATGGAGGATATAGGCCTTGGCTATCTCAGACTCGGTCAGCCCGCAACAACCCTTTCAGGGGGTGAGGCGCAGAGGCTCAAGATATGTGCTGAACTTGGGTTCAGTGTAGGGGCGAGGCATGCTGCGCCCCTGCTTTATGTCCTTGATGAACCGACAGTCGGGCTTCATTTCAGGGATGTGAAGGCACTTCTTGATGTGCTACAGAAACTTGTGGATGCAGGGAACACAGTCCTTGTGGTCGAACACAACCTTGATGTCATAAAGGCATCTGACTGGATTGTGGATCTTGGGCCTGAAGGCGGAGATAAAGGCGGTGAGATAATATTCGAGGGCACGCCAAAAGATATAGTGAAGGCAAAGAACTCTTATACAGGGAAGTATCTGAAGGGGTATATTTGATGAAAAGCGATTTTTGCACTATCATAGACTTATGATAATCGGTGTGCCAAAGGAGATTAAGACTCATGAATACAGGGTTGGTATGACCCCCTCTGGAGTCGAAGAACTTAAAAGGGACGGCCACCGCATACTGATAGAGAAATCAGCCGGCGCAGGAAGCGGCTTTTCTGATGGAGAATACATAAAGGCTGGGGCAGAGATTGTCGACATAGAGAAACTCTTCAAGGAGTCTGAACTCGTCGTTAAGGTAAAAGAACCCCTTCCCTCAGAATATGACCTCCTTCAGAATGGTCAGGCGATATTCACATATCTGCACCTTGCACCAAATCCTGAACTTACAGGAGTGCTTCTTGAAAAGAAGATGATAGCCATCGGGTATGAGACTCTTGAAAAAGACGGCACACTTCCACTCCTTGCACCGATGAGTGAGATTGCAGGAAGGATGGCGCCAATCATGGCATCGTATTATCTCCAGAGGATCAAAGGCGGTTCAGGCATCCTCCCTTCAGGGGCTGTAGGTGTCCTGCCTGCGCGGATATTAATCCTCGGTGCAGGGGTTGTTGGCACAAATGCAGCGAGGACATCCCTCGGCCTTGGCATGAGGGTCTCTGTAATAAACAGGGGGATAGAGAGGCTGCAGTATTTGGATGAATTGTTCGATGGTAAAATAGACACCTTCACATCCGT
This sequence comes from Nitrospira japonica, assembly GCA_020723925.1. Taxonomy (GTDB): domain Bacteria; phylum Nitrospirota; class Thermodesulfovibrionia; order Thermodesulfovibrionales; family DYHX01; genus DYHX01. Next base: position 3,764 of record DYHX01000044.1, read on the forward strand.
ATATTCGAATATACGCATGGAACTCTCAAAAGCAGATGTTGTGATTGGTGCTGTGCTTGTCCCAGGGGCAAAGACTCCAGTGCTTGTCACTGAGGAAATGCTCGGCTGCATGAAAAAAGGTTCGGTGATTGTTGATGTCTCTGTTGACCAGGGCGGGTGCATAGAGACATCAAGGCCAACCACACATGACAACCCTGTTTATGAGGTCAATGGTATAATCCATTACACGGTGGCGAACATGCCGGCTGCCTATCCAAGGACATCGACCATTGCCCTGACAAACAGGACATTGCAATATATAGAGACGCTGTGCTCTATGGGCATAGAGAAGGCAATCAGAGAGGATTCCGAACTTAAGAGTGCTTTAAATCTTTATAATGGGATAGTGATGCACAAGGGACTTGCAGAATCCATGGGTATGACTCGAGGGCGCATATGAAAAGATATTTTGGAGGGGCAGGATATATCCTGCCCATGCTCTGTTTTTCCTTATTCTTTCTGTTCTCCGGCCCGCTTCTGGCTGATGGAGATGAGAGGGAGGGTAAGGCCCATCTCAAAAAAGGCAAAGAACTGCTTGACATCGGCGAATATGCAGATGCGGTGCAGAGGCTTTCCATCGCATATAGGGAGTTGCCGCTCCTCGGCGACTACGCCCTTCTCTGGTTATCAAGGGCGCACTATGAGACGGGCAATTTCGATAAATCAGAAGCAAGCATAAAAGAGCTCTTTGAAAGGTATCCTGATTCACCGCTGAGAAAGAAGGCACGGTTCGCTGAGATTAAAAACGCGGTGCATACTTCAGAGGATAAGGCATCCGACCTGTTTGAGCCCTATATCAAAGACTATCCCGAAGACAGAGAGATGAGGTTTTTATTCGGACAATTCCTCAAAAAACGTGGAGAAATAGAGAGGGCAAAATCCATATTCAAGGGCCTGTATCTCAGTGCAGGCACACTATCAAAGATGGCATATGGTGAGTTGGACCCCATGGACTTCACTCCACAGGAGCTTCTTGAAAGGGCATCAAATCTTATAACAGCAATGGAATTCAAAGAGGCAGAGTCTGCCCTCAGGGAAGCCCTCTTGAAGGATGACAGCAGGCTAAACGAGGAGATACTCAAAAAGCTGGGACTCTCCCTTTTCAGGCAGAAGAGATATAAAGAGGCAGCAGAGGTCTATGCAAAGGCAAAAGACCATTACTCAAAGGCACGGTCCCTCTACAGGGCAGGAGAAAGAGACGCCTTCAATTCAACTCTCAGAGAATTAATTTCTATGGAAGACAGAAGGGCTGGGTCCCTCTTGATCTTATCTGCGCTGAACAAGAGGAGGGAGGGTAATTCAGATGAAGCATTAAAGATATACAGAGAGGTGAAGACAAAATACCCTGCTCAGGCTGAGGATTCACTGTGGGGTATTGGATGGACATACTATCGAACTGGCGACTATCAAAAAGCACTCAATGCTTTCACAGACCTTCATAACACCTATGGCGGTTCAAAATACCTTTACTGGAAGGCAAAATGCATCGAGAAAACAGGAGGAGATGCAGGCCATGTGTATAAACAACTAACACGGAAAGAGAGAGATTTCTACAGCATTCTTGCGCATATTAAAATCGGCAGACCACCTGCAAAGATAAAATATGAGGCATACGAGCCAGCGATAAATCTTTCTATAACAGAGAGGGTTGATATCCTGATGGAGCTCGGTATGAAAAAAGATGTAGCAGCAGAGCTCATCCATATATCCCAAAAAACCAGTAACGTTGATGAGCTTGTTCTTCTTTGTTCAAAGCTCCAGGAAATTGGTGAGTACAGGAAGTCGATAAATTTAATGACAAGGTTACCGGATAGAGAGCAGGCACATGACATCCTCTATCCGCTTGCCTACTGGCCTGTTATTGAAGATGCATCAGCAAGATACGGTATTGATCCATTCATCGTTCTTTCTGTTGCAAGGGAAGAAAGCCGCCTTGACCCTGAGGCTCGCTCTGTGGCTGGTGCCCTCGGTCTGATGCAGATAATGCCGCAGACAGCCTACAACCTCGACCGAAGGCTTAACCTGAATATAACAACCACAGAGCATATCTATGACGTGAGGATAAATATAAACCTCGGCTCGTATTACCTGAGCGCCCTGTTTAAAGAGTTCGGCTCACTCCCTATCGCCCTTGCAGCCTATAATGCAGGAGAGGATGTTGTGAGGAAGTGGCTGAAGAAGGATAATTACAAGTCTTACGATGAATTTATTGAGGATATCCCCTATACAGAGACAAGGAATTATGTGAAACGCGTTATAACAACCTATTCCGAGTACCTTAGATTTACAGAAGAAAAAGACGCGCCTTTTGAAATAAAGTTGCGTATGGAAAACCTGTAGGGGCGTATTGCAATACGCCCCTACTTTTGGTATCTTAAACGCAATGGATTGGAATAAAACCCTCTTTGACAATAACCAATTTTCGAATATCAGGAAGGAGGCTGCACCATTGGAGAGGCTTAAGAATCTCGAGGAAAAAATTGCAAGTGCGATAGACAAGGTAAGGGCATTAAAGGAAGAAAAAGCAGATATGGGGCGCAGGATTAAGGAGCTTGAGGAGAAGCTCAACGAGAAGAACCAGGAGGTAGAGAGACTCCAGTCAGAAAAAATATCCATAAAGAGCCAGGTTGAAGACCTGCTGAATGAGCTCGAGACCTTAGAGCTTGGGTAATATGGGAAGTGTAGAGGTATATATCCTCGGTCAGAAATATACCATAAAAGGCGATGCGTCTGAGGAATACATGCAGAGACTTGCAGGCTACGTTAATGCAAAGATAAAAGAGGTATATAACAGCTCGCCAAGCATCACACCAGTGAAGGCATCAATCCTTGCAGCCCTGAACATTGCTGATGAACTTCACAAACTGAAGACAGAGCAAGAAGACATCGCAAAGCACATCGAAGAAAAGGCGAATACCCTCACAGGGCTCTTCGAGTAGTCAAAAATTAACACCCTTTTCATAATCCTGTAACATCCACCCTTTAGAATGAAAGAAAAACAATACAAGGAGGATAAAGATGTTTAAGAAAGTTGTTCTGGGCATGATTGCCCTCATGTTTGTGTCAATGGCTGCCTCATTTCCTGTAATGGCAGTGGAAAAGATTATAAGGATTGATGGCTCAAGCACCGTTTATCCTATCACAGAGGCAGTTGCCGAGGAATTTCAAAAGGCAAAAAGGGGTGCAATTAAAGTAACAGTAGGCATCTCAGGCACAGGAGGTGGATTTAAGAAGTTCTGCAGGGGTGAAACAGACATATCAGATGCATCAAGACCTATACTCAAGAAAGAAATGGATGCGTGTAAAGAGCAAGGTGTTGAATATATAGAGCTTCCAGTTGCATATGATGGCCTTGCGGTTATGGTGAATCCCAAAAACACATGGGTTAAATCCATGACAGTTGCCGAACTTAAAAAGATATGGGAACCCGCGGCGCAGGGAACGGTCACTAAGTGGAATCAGGTGAGACCTAAATGGCCAGATGCGCCTCTAAAGCTTTATGGCGCAGGGGCTGACTCAGGCACCTTTGACTATTTCACAGAGGCGATTGTAGGAAAGGCAAAGTCAAGCAGGGGGGATTTTACCGCGAGCGAGGATGACAATGTCCTTGTCCAGGGTATAGCAGGAGACAAGAATGCCCTCGGCTTTTTTGGTCTGGCATATTACGAGGAAAACAGGGATAAATTAAAGCTTGTTCCTGTCATTAACCCTAAGACAGGCAAAGAGGTCCTTCCAGCAGAGAAGACTGTTATGGACGGCACATACCAGCCGCTTTCAAGGCCGATTTTTATCTATGTAAGCAAAAAATCTGTTGATAAGCCTGAGATAAAGGAGTTTGTGGAATTCTACCTGAAGAATGCAGCAAAACTTGTAAAACAGGTAAAGTATGTTCCGCTCCCTGAAAAGGCATATAAGCTCGCAGAGGAAAGATTTGCAAAGAGAAAGATTGGAACTCTGTTTGGTGGCGAGGCAGAGGTAGGCGTTATGATAGAGGACCTGCTTGAAAGAGAGGGAAAGAAGTAAAGCATTGCCTTAAGCAAAAAAAAGGCGTGATAAACACGCCTTTTTTTTGCTATCATCTATAACTAACGGCATAAAAACCATCTTATGAATCACAGCCAAAAGAGAAAAATAAAGGAGACTGCGATAGAAGCCAGCCTGCTCCTCTGCGCGCTTTTCTCGGTTTTTATCACGCTCAGTATTGTTTTTATCCTCTCTTACGAATCGTTCGGTTTTTTTAAGGAAGTGTCGCTAAAAGAGTTTTTCACTGAAACACGGTGGACTCCTCTTTTTGCAGAGCCTAAATTCGGCATTCTTTCCCTTGTTATGGGCACGCTGCTCACAACAGGCATAGCCCTCTCTGTTGCGCTGCCTTTGGGTTTGCTGGTCGCTGTCTTTTTGAGCGAATTTGCGCCGCATAAAATGAGAGAGCTCATAAAGCCGCTCCTTGAGCTTTTAGCTGCTGTTCCGACAGTAGTGTACGGTTATTTTGCGCTTCTTTTCCTTACCCCGATATTGCAGAGGTTCATTACGGATCTTTCGGGTTTCAACGCCCTGAGTCCGGGCATCATAATGGGAATCATGATAATCCCGTACGTGAGCTCGGTTAGCGAAGATGCGATGAAAGCGGTCCCCATGCATATCAGGGAGGGCTCTTATGCCATGGGCGCAACAAAGCTCCAGACCGCGTTTAAGGTCATTATCCCTTCTGCATTCTCCGGCATTGCAGCAGCGTTTATTATAGGCATATCGAGGGCGATAGGAGAGACTATGGTTGTCGCAATAGCAGCAGGGGGGATGCCTAACCTCACGGCAAACCCTCTGGAGCCGGTTCAGACATTGACGGCGTATATCGTTCAGGTCAGCCTGGGAGATGTGCCGCATGGTACGGTTGAATACAAAACAATATTCGCTGCCGGCATAACGCTCTTTTTCATGACCCTCGGTTTTAACATATTGGGTTTCTGGCTGAGAAAACGGATGCGGGAAGCATATTAACAGTGAAGAGTGAACACACCCCTATACCCCTCTTATTAGAGGGGAAGCAGACTGACACTGAAAACTGACACTGACACTTAAAAATTTATGGAAGACATAAAAAAGCGGATACGATACAATAAGCGCTGGAACTATCTGTTCATGATAATCGGCCTTCTGTCAACCATGGTTGGCCTGATCCTTCTTTGCGCCCTCATGATTGATCTGGCCATGGACGGCGGCCCGCGGTTGAGCTATAAGTTTCTTACATCCTTCCCGTCACGGTTTCCAGATGAAGCAGGGATACTCTCTGCATGGGTAGGAAGTTTCCTTGTGCTACTTGTAACAGCATTAGCTGCCATCCCCCTTGGCATTGCAGCCGGGATTTATCTGGAGGAGTACGGCAGGAAAAACTGGCTGACCAATATCATAGAGATCAACATCGCAAACCTGGCAGGGGTGCCTTCGATTGTTTACGGCCTTCTCGCCCTCGGGTTGTTCGTCTATTTTTTGAAATTCGGAGAAAGCATCCTTACCGGTGGGCTTACCCTTGCTCTTCTGATTCTCCCTATGGTCATCATGGCTACCAGGGAAGCGATACGCGCAATTCCAAATTCGATACGCGAGGCTTCCTATGCATTAGGGGCGACCAAATGGCAGACGGTGCAATGGCATATAATCCCCTATTCAACCGGCGGGATTCTGACAGGGATAATCATCGGACTTTCACGCGCGATCGGCGAGACGGCGCCGATAATTACCGTGGGGGCTTTGACATTCATAGCCTTTCTTCCTACATCGCCTTTGTCCGCCGAGTTTCCCTTTATATCATTCAAATGGCTTATGGATCCTTTCACGGTCATGCCTATCCAGATGTTCAACTGGGTGTCGAGACCTCAGAAGGAGTTTCAGTTAAATGCCGCTGCGGCCGGTATTATTCTCATGGTGATGACCTTGCTTATGAACGGCCTTGCCATTTATATTAGATACAGATTCAGGAAGAAGATAAAATGGTAGTTAGTGACAGTGTCAGTTACTGACACTAAACACTGGCACTTGAGGATGAAATGTCTACAACTATTTCTGAAAACTTAAAATCTGAAGTTAAAAACCTTAACTTCTACTATGGGGATGTCCATGTCCTTAAAAACAACAATCTGCCTATAGCACGAAGAAAAGTCACAGCCCTTATAGGTCCATCAGGCTGTGGAAAGACAACATTTCTTAGATGTTTTAATCGCATGCATGACCTCTATCCTCATAACAGATATGAGGGCGAGATTATCCTTTATCCTGATGGCATTAATATCATTTCGCCTAAAATAGACCCGATAGAGATAAGGATGCAGATAAGCATGGTCTTTCAGAAGCCAAATCCCTTCCCTAAATCAATATACGAAAATGTCGCCTATGGCCTCAGGGTAAGAGGGATCAATAAAAGACATATACTTGATGAAAAAGTGGAAAAATCATTAAGAGGCGCTGCCCTCTGGGATGAGGTAAAAGATAGGTTACATAAGCCGGCATTTGATCTTTCCGGTGGCCAGCAGCAGAGGCTCTGCATCGCAAGGGCACTTGCCACAGACCCGAGAATTCTCCTCTTTGATGAACCCACATCTGCCCTTGACCCAACAGCCACATCCAAAATTGAAGAGCTCATCATAGAGCTTAAGAAGGAAGTAACCATCATTATAGTTACCCATAACATGCAGCAGGCAGCAAGAGTTTCAGATTATACGGCATTTATGTATATAGGGGAATTAATAGAGTTCGGCAAGACAGACATGATATTCACTGCTCCGGCTCAGAAACTAACAGAGGAGTATATTACTGGAAGGTTTGGATAAAACAATCTTTACTTCCATTTAAGTTGGAGGTTTTTATGACAACTGTATTTGATAGAGAGCTTGGAGAACTAAAAGAAAAGATTTTAAGAATGGGTGCGATGGTTGAGACTGCCATAAGGGATGCTGTTGCCTCCCTTGTTGAAAGGAATTCTGAACTCGCAAGAAAGGTTATCGAAAATGACCATAAGATCAATGCCCTCGATGTCGAGATAGACGAAGAATGTATAAGACTCCTCGCTATCAGACAACCAAGGGCAGGGGATTTGAGGTTTATCACAACCGCAATGAAGATAACTACAGACCTTGAAAGGATGGGTGACCTCGCAGAAGATATCGCAGAGAGGGCTATAGAGCTTAATGAAGAGCCAATCCTTAAGCCTTATATCGATATCCCGAGGATGACGGAAATAGCAAGGGGAATGGCAAAGGATGCCCTCGATGCCCTTGTAAAAGGCGATACAAAACTCGCAATGGATGTAATAAAACGCGATGATGAAGTTGATTTGCTTAATGTCCAGGTCTTCAATGAGCTACTTTTCTTCATGATCCAGGACCCTCATACAGTATCGAGGGCCGCAAGGATTACCTATATATCAAAATATATCGAACGTATCGCAGACCACGCAACAAACATCGCAGAGATGGTGGTTTATCTGGTTGAGGGGAAGATAATAAGACATATGGAAAAACCAGAGGGGTGATGGAGGCGGCGAGCGGATTTGAACCGCTGCATAAAGGTTTTGCAGACCTCTCCCTTGGCCACTTGGGTACGCCGCCAATCTTTGAGTTAGGAGTTTTGAGTTTTAGAGTTTGGGAGTTGAAAAAATTATTCGCCTGCTTTTTGTTTAACTCAGAACTCATAACTCTGAACTCATAACTGTCTCTTATGGAGCGGGAAACGGGATTCGAACCCGCGACCCCAACCTTGGCAAGGTTGTGCTCTACCTACTGAGCTATTCCCGCACTGTTCACTTTCTTAACTCATAACTTTTAACTCTTAACTATTAGCTAAACAATAAGCTATAATTACCAGACATAGTAATGAAAAAAAGGAAGTTTTGTCAATATGATTTACCCTGACTTAGGTGAATTCAAGAGCCTTTGTTTAAAGGGAAATCTTATACCCGTCTACAGGGAGATACTTGCAGATATAGATACCCCTGTCTCTGCATTCCTCAAGCTCGGTGGCACACCATCCTTCCTCCTCGAGAGTGTGGTTGGCGGAGAAAAATGGGCGAGATATTCTTTCCTCGGCTCAAGACCTTCAAGGGTGATAAGAGGCTGGGGCAGGAAGATTGAGATAAGGGAAGATGGCAGAGACCCTCTTGTATTTGAGGCAGATGATCCCCTTGAGGTGTTGAAGAAAGAGGTCTCAAAATACAGGCCTGTGGAACTTAGGGGGCTTCCAAGGTTCTTTGGCGGACTGGTTGGATATATAGGCTATGATATGGTCAGGTTTTTCGAGAGAGTACCAGATGAGGGCAGACAGGGACTTGAGCTTCCAGACATGTTCTTTATGGTAACAGATACTATGCTGATTTTCGATAGCCTGAAACAGAAGATAAAGGTCGTCTCCAATGCACATCTTGATAATAAAGAACCTGATGAGGCGTACAGGGAGGCCGAGAATAAGATAGGAGATATAATCGAAAGGCTGAGACAGTCAGCAGTCTTCAGTCGAAAGTCGGCAGTCAAAGACAGAGGACAGAACACAGGAGAGGCAGTTATCAGTGAGCAGTTAGCAGTGAGTAGAGAGGCGTCACTCATAGAGTTTACTTCGTCTTTTGGCACAAAGGATGCTTTTGAGAATGCTGTTTTAAAGGCAAAGGAATTTGTTATGGCAGGGGATGTTGTCCAGGTTGTGCTTTCTCAAAGGTTTGAGCGTAAATCAACGGTAGACCCGTTTGATATATACAGGGCACTGCGTGTGATAAACCCATCACCCTACATGTACTATCTTGATACAGGAGATGCAAGGCTTGTTGGCTCATCCCCTGAGATACTTGTGAGACTTGAAGGAAATAAGATAGTCCTGAGACCTATTGCAGGTACGAGAAGGCGCGGGGAAACAGAAGAAGAGGACATAGCCCTTGAGGAAGAGCTGAGGAAAGACCCAAAAGAGATAGCAGAGCACATAATGCTCGTTGACCTCGGCAGGAACGATGTCGGAAGGGTCGCAGAGATAGGCTCTGTTAAGGTGACGGATATGATGACTGTCGAGAGGTACAGCCATGTCATGCACCTTGTTTCAAATGTCGAGGGTGATCTGAAAGATGGTCTCGATGCATTTGATGTGCTCAGGGCATGTTTTCCAGCGGGGACTGTCACAGGTGCACCAAAGGTGAGGGCGATGGAGATTATCGAAGAGCTCGAGCCAAAAAGGAGGGGGCCTTATGCGGGTTCTGTCGGATATTTCAGCTACTCCGGAAATATGGATACCTGTATTACCATAAGAACGCTTATAATAAAAGATGATAAGGTTTATGTTCAGGCAGGTGCCGGGATAGTGGCAGACTCTGTCCCTGAGAAGGAGTATATGGAGACTGTGAACAAGGCAATGGGAATGATGGAGGCAGTGGATATGGCAGAGGAAGGGTTAAGTTAAGGTTTAATTATGCTTTTGATGATAGACAACTACGATTCATTTACTTACAACCTCGTCCAGTATTTGGGTGAGCTTGGAGAGGATATAAGGGTATTCAGAAACGATAAAATAACAATTCCAGATATAGAAAGACTGAATCCAGAAAGGATTGTAATCTCGCCCGGGCCGTGCACACCAAAAGAGGCAGGGGTTTCTATTGATGTCATAAAACATTTTGCAGGAAGGCTCCCGATTCTCGGTGTATGCCTCGGCCATCAGTCCATCGGTGCTGCATTTGGAGGAGATATAATAAGGGCACCGAGACTCATGCACGGAAAGACATCAATGATTTATCACGATGGCAGGACAATATTTGAGGGTCTTCCAAATCCCTTTGAGGCAACAAGATACCATTCCCTTGTTATAAAGAGAGAGACGCTTCCTAACTGCCTTGAGATTAGTGCATGGACGGATGCAGGGGAGATAATGGGCGTCAGACACAAGGAGTTCATTATCGAGGGTGTTCAGTTTCATCCCGAATCAATACTCACAACAGTCGGGAAAGACCTATTGAGAAACTTTTTGAAGTTATGAGTTATGAGTTAAGAAAAACTCTATAACTCCTGAACTCTTGAACTCACATAACTTTCAACTGGAGGCACTTATGATTAAAGAGGCGATCAACCTGCTTGTTAGCGATATAAGCCTTTCAGAGGCCGAGATGGCAGAGTGCATGAAGGAGATAATGGAGGGAAAGGCAACAGATGCCCAGATAGGCTCATTCCTTACAGCCCTGAGGATAAAGGGAGAGACAGTAGAGGAGATAACAGGTGCTGCAAGGATAATGAGGGAGAAGGCCACTACCATAAAGGCGCCTGAGGGTGTCCTTGATACATGCGGCACAGGTGGAGACATGTCCAATACATTCAACATCTCTACAACAACGGCCATTGTGGTTGCTGCAGCAGGCGTGCCGGTTGCAAAGCATGGAAATCGCTCAGTATCGAGCCAATCAGGAAGCGCTGACGTCCTTGAAGCCCTTGGCGTAAAGATAGACCTTCCTCCTGATAAAGTTGAAAAATGCCTTTTTGAGACAGGCTTTGGCTTCCTCTTTGCCCCTCTCTTTCACCCTGCAATGAGATATGCTATTGGCCCGAGGCGTGAGATGGGGATAAGGACGATATTCAATATCCTCGGCCCTATAACAAACCCTGCTGGTGCAAAGAGGCAGATTCTCGGAGTATTTGCAGACAGGTTGACAGAGACTCTTGCTATGGTCCTTGGAAACCTCGGCGCTTATGATGCGATGGTTGTGCACGGCGAGGATGGCCTTGATGAGATAACAATCTCAAATGGCACAAGGGTAGCGAGATATAGAGAAGGGAAAGTAGAGAACTTCTACATAGGGCCAGAAGACTTCGATATTAAGAGGGGAAAGATAGAGGACATCCTTGGCGGGAACAAGGATGACAATGCAAAGATAACCCTCTCTATCTTTAATGGCGAAAAGGGGCCAAAGCGCGATATAGTCCTGATGAACTCAGCAGCAGCCCTCGTGGTTGCAGGAAAGACGCAGGATCTGAAAGAGGCAGCGATGATCGCCTCTGATGCAATTGACTCAGGTAAGGCATTGAGAAAACTTGAAGAGATAAAGAAGGTCTCGAATTCTCTTTAACCATTGACCCGAAAATACTATCAAATAAATTTTTCACCCCACACCAACGTGGTGTGGGGTTCACCACATCTGCATCTTTCAATTGCATTATTTGGGTTAAATGAGGCAACGATTCATTTTCGTTTAGATTTTTGATGAGGCAATTCGAGGCCTTAAAATAGATAGAGGTTTTACTGTGAGGTGTCGTATAAAAATTATTCACCAGCCTTTCCTATATAACTTATTGGTTTTACCCCACACCAAAACTTTTGGTGTGGGGTTTACTACATTTTGTAGTTTTATCTCTGTTTTGGGGCTAACAGTCTACTGTAACACCAAAATGATAATGTCCTAAAATACCAAAATAGAAATGTCCTATCCA
>DYHX01000045.1 GCA_020723925.1 Nitrospira japonica
AAAACTTTTGGTGTGGGGTTTACTATATTTTGTGGCTCTATGTCTATTTTTCGGTATAGTATTAATCATGGCCGGTTATCAATATCCTTTTTCGGAGATGTCAGGCGAGACGCCTGACATATTTTCGTAAAATACTGCAAATAGCCGAGGCATCTTGCCTCGTGAGGAGGATAGTCGCACCGGCCCTTTTATAGCCCCTCAGTTCCTATTTCTTGTACATAGGCACCCTTACTGTCAGTACAGGGCAAGGTGCGTTTCTCACAACCTGCTCTGCAGTGCTACCGAAGAGCATCCTGTCCAGCCCCTTTCTTCCGTGTGTGCCTATGACTATGAGGTCTATGCTGTTATCAGCGGCAAATTTTATAATCTCTTCATAGGGCACACCCCTCAACAGGACACGGTCAACATCCTTAAAGCCCCTCAGCTCTTCAACGCAGCACCTCTCTATTTCTTTCCTTGCGCTTGTCTCCATATCCGCATAGAGCTCATCCACGGTTACGTGAGGCACGTACCAACCGGTGATCTTCGCTATATCGTATACCACATGGAGAATATAAAGCCTTGCACCGTACTGCCTGGCCATACCAACAACATATGGTATGGCATTGGCCGAGCCCTCTGAAAAATCTGTCGGGAAAAGAATCCGCTTAATTTCCATCAGAATCAAACCTCCCTTAAATATTTTGCTGCATCCTCAGGGGATGTGGTCAAAACATAGAAACCTGAACCCAGCTCAAGACCGCTTGTCCTCGCGAGCCTCGGTATAATCTCTATATGCCAGTGAAAATCCTCACCGAGGGTATGCCAGTAGTTACGCCGCGGTATCCTGTTTGGCGCTGTATGAATAACATAATTATATGGTGGTTCCTTCAGTATCAACCTCATATTCTTTATCACCGATGAGAGCATCAGACCGAGGTCATCTATTTCATCCCTGCTTATGTCCTGAAAAGTACAACTGTGCCTCTTGGGCATTATCCAGAACTCAAATGGGAACGTGGGGGCATAGGGGCAGAAGGCAACAAAATTTCTTGTCTCAAAGATTATCCTGTCTCCAGACCGCAGCTCCTCCCTCATCATATCACAGAAGATACAGCGCTCTTTATATGAGTAATATTGTTTTGTACCATCAAGCTCTTCCTTAACACGTTTCGGGATGACCGGGGTTGCAACGATCTGCGAATGAGGATGTGAATATACTGCGCCTGCTCCCTTCCCTGAATCTTTATATATAAATATATATCTCATCCTTGAATCTCTTTCGAGGTCTGCTATCCTGTTCTTGTAAATGGTGAGTATCCTTACCATCTGTTCGAACCCCATATCCTCAGGCTTCTTATTGTGCTCAGGGGTCTCAATAAGGATCTCGTTGGCACCTATGCTGTTCATCCTATCATACATGCCAACACCCCTCCTGCCGAGGTCACCCTCTATCTGCAATATAGGCTTAAAACTTGGTATCACCCTTGCCCACCATCCCGGCGTATTAGGCTGAGTTCCCTCTCTTCTTATCGCAGTTATTTCTGGAGGGGTTTCCTTTTCTCTGCCTGAGCACAGCATACAGTTAAGTTCCTCTATATCCTCTGAAGGCACACTGTACTCGCCTGGAGCTTTCGAGTCACTGAGCACAGCCACCCATCTACCAAGCAGAGGGTCCTTCCTCAGCTCGTGCACTTATGCATTCCTCTCGTATATCAATCTCAACCCCTGAATGGTCAGATTCGGCTCTATTGAGTCTACCCTTTTCGTAAAAGGTGCAGCGATAGAAAAATAGCCACCAGTTGCCACAACCTTAAAGCTACACCCTTCTTCTCTCTCTATCTCACTTATAATCCTGTCTACTGCGCCTGCCGTTCCATATATCAGACCAGAAAGTATACATCCGCCTGTATCCTTCCCCAGGGCAGATTTAGGGACAGCCAATGTTACATCAGGGAGTTTCGCAGTGCCTCTAAAAAGCGCCTCTTTCATCAGTCCTATGCCCGGCAAAATCGCTCCTCCGATATATCTGCCATTATCTCCAACAGCCGTGATTGTTGTGGCTGTGCCAAAGTCAACAACCAGAACACGAGCTCCGAATAGGCTGTAAGCTGCAACTGCATTTGCAATCCTGTCTGCCCCGATCTCCCATGGCCTCTTAATATCAAAGGATAGCCCTGTATCAAGCTCAGGCCCAACCATTAATGGCTCCCTGCTGCTAAGACTCCTCGCGGCATTCAGGATTATCCCTGTATGAGCAGGAACCACAGAGGATATTATAACTCTATCAACAGGTTTTTCTATACCCTTTTCTGATAGAAAACCCTCAAAGATACCACTATATTCCTCTGCTGCCTTTACAGGATACGTGTCAATCTTAAAAGTAAAGAGGTCTCGATTAACAAAAAAACCTATATTTATCGAGGAGTTACCAATGTCTATAGCAATAAGCATCTATCTCAGTTCACACCGAAAGATGTCTTTTCGGTATCACCTATCTCAAAATTATAAGATCGCCGGCGATTATCTTCTTCAGAGCGCCTGAAGGAAGCCTCAATATCAGCATGCCCTCCTCATCTATGGCCTCTGCCATGCCAGTAAAGGCCTCTTCCCCGACAGTAACCCTCACCTCTCTACCAAGGGTGGATGTGAGGACCCGCCATTCATCAAGGAGTGGAGCCCTACCCATCTTGTGCAGCACCTTATACCAGTGTTCTATCTCTTTAAGTATTTCTGCAATAAGAAGGGTCCTTGATTGTCCTTCGCCTGTCTCTTGCTTAATCGATGTAGCAATAGGCCTGACATCAGGGGGCAGCTCTTTCATATCCATATTCACATTTATGCCGATGCCGAGAACAGCAAAGATTATTCTATCAGGGTCGGACTTCATCTCTGTGAGTATCCCACCCACCTTCTTTCCTGAAACCATCAGGTCATTAGGCCACTTTATAGTGACCTGTAGCTCTGTTGCCCTCCTAAGAGCTGTTACACATGCAACAGCAGCCATGATTGTAAGGAGGGTTGCATCCTTTGGTTCCATCTTTGGTCTCATGATGATACTCATATGAATATTAACTCCGGGCGGTGAAACCCATGTCCTCCCAAGTCTTCCCTTGCCCTTTTTCTGGCTGTCAGCAATTACAACCGTGCCTTCCTGAGAGCCCTTATCTGCAAGCTCCATCGATAGGGAATTTGTGGAGTCAACACTCTCAAGAAAGACAATCTCCCTGCCAATATCTCCCTTTATAAGGGTTCTAAGCTCCTCAACCGAGAGTTCAGAGGTCTTTATGAGCCGATAGCCCTTTGCGGGGGATGCCTCTATCAAGTAGCCCTTATCTCTCAATGCCTTTATCTTTTTCCATACTGCTGCCCTTGTTATTCCAAACTCCCTGCTGATCTCCTCACCTGAGACAAAATTGCCCTTCTTTTTAAGCAATTCAACAATACGCTCACTCATTTCTGCCCCCTACACTTCTCAGTCCATTCACACTCTTTATATAACACGCACACGCCGCACTTTGGGTTCCTCGCCACACAGGTCTCCCTTCCATGAAGTATCAATGCCAGGTTAAAGGGTGTCCATTTATCCTTTGGTATCTGTCTCATCAATTCCCCTTCAACCTTATCAGGATTCTCTGAATGGGCAAGGCCAAGGCGATTGGATACCCTCAGCACATGGGTATCCACAGCAATCGCCTGCTGCCCAAAGGCACTTCCGAGAATTACATTTGCTGTCTTTCTTCCGACGCCTGGAAGGGTTTTAAGTTCATCGACGGTGGATGGGACCTTTCCTTTAAAATCCGATACCAACTTCTTGCAGCCTGCTACAATCATCTTTGCCTTATTCTTATAAAATCCTGTTGGTCTTATCTCCTCCTCAAAGGTTTTCAGGTCAGCCCATGCATAGTCCTTTGCTGTTTTATACTTTTTGAATAACGTCTTTGTCACCTCATTCACGCGTGCATCTGTGCACTGTGCTGAAAGAATCGTAGCAACAAGCAGCTCGAGGGGGTTGGAGAAATACAGGGCAATCCTGGGGTCAGGGTATTTTTTTAATAAAAGCTCTACTATCTTTTTTGCATCAGCCATTTTAAGCACCGTGTCAGTTTTCAGTGTCTGTGTCAGTGTTAGAAACTATCACTAATCACCAGCACTGACACTATTCTTCCTGTAGTATCACCACATCTATCTTCCCTTTCAACCCTTCTGCAAACCTCTTTGCGTCACTTTTTGAACCAACTATGGAGCCATAGTGCATTGGTATTGCAATCTTTGGCTTTATATCAAGGGCAGCCTTCACCGCCTCATCTGCTGCCATAACGTATGTACCAGAGACGGGAAGCATCGCGATGTCAACTTTGATGTTTTTCATCTCTGGGATATGATCTGTGTCACCTGCAATGTATATTCTTTGGCCCTTAACCGTGAAGATATATCCAACCCATCCTTTGTCCTTTGTATGGAATTGCTTGTTTGTGTTATAAGCAGGGACAGCCTCGATCTTTATCCCCTCGACCTCAATGCTGTCGCCAGGCTTAAGTATCTTCACTTTTCCACTCAACTTCTTTGCACAGTCAGCAGTTGCAACTATAACAGTATTTGACCCTTGAATCTTTTTAACATCATCAGGAGAGCAGTGGTCATAATGCTCATGGGTTATGAGGATTATGTCAGCAGTATCTTTCTTCTTGATCTTGAACGGGTCTGTATATACTACCTTTTCACCAACAATCTTAAATGTGTCATGGCCTAACCAGTGTATGTCCTTTATCATTGCCTTAACCCCCTTTTCCTCTGCATTTATAGCACAAGGTATTAATATTATCACAAGAAAAATAAAGACAATGCCCTTTTGCATACCCCTCCTCCATTTAGTAATATCCTTAACCTCGAAATCCTAAACAAATTCGGTATTGTTTCGAATTTAGTGCTCAGGATTTTGGGTTTGTCTTCCTTTAAGGGAATTATATCATAACTTTTTTATTGTATCAGCCGTTTGTGAGATAAACCCAAATAATGCAATTGAAAGATGCAGATATGGTGAACCCCACACCACGTTGGTGTGGGGTGAAAAATTTATTCGTAGCGACACCTCGATGTATCAAAGGTCGAGGCAGACAAGATGGAACTTGAGTTGAGCAACTTCTTATTAAAGGATGTCCTGAATGCATCTTTTAGGCTGTCCATGGAAAAGGCGATGAAGCATGGAATCAACCTTTCCCTTGATATAGCACCTGAGGCAGACATAGAGATTGCGGCAGACGAGAGAAAACTAAAACAGATACTCTTTAATCTCATTAGCAATGCGGTGAAGTTCACGCCAGATGGGGGCTCTGTCTCCGTGCGAGCACGGAGAGTTCGGAGTTCAGAGTTGGGAGTTAGGAGTGAGAAAGAAAAAGTCTCCGAACTAATAACTCAATACTCCGAACTCAACGGAAATTTCATAGAAATTTCCGTTGCAGACACAGGCATTGGCATAGCAAAAGAGGACATCCCGAAACTCTTCCATGAATTTGTCCAGCTCGAATCCCCTTACCAGAAGAAATATACTGGCACGAGCCTTGGCCTTGCCCTGACAAAAAAGCTTGCTTCATAGAGGTAGAATCTGGGTCGAAAGTGAATTGGGTAAAGGGAGCAAGTTCACATTTGTAATACCTGTATGATTATAGTCTAATTGGCTACAATCGGCTGGACTTGCTACTAACTACCGTCTTTAAGTATCTCATCGGATTATCTACCCCCGCCTCTATAATCTCTGCGTCGGGGATGCCTATCTTCTTTAAAACCTGTACTGAATCAGAAATGGTTATGCCACTTCCTGAAAGAATACCATCTTTATCATAAATCGGGCATTTTCTGAGTTTCGCACCTCTGACAGAATCAGACACAAGGACAATCCTGTCAAGTCGTCGTTTTGTCCTGAAGATTAATTCAATGGTCTTTGGATGTAAATGCACACCATCAGCGATTACCTCGATATAAATATCCTCGTCAAGAAGGCCAAGTCCTACGAGCCCTGGCTCGCGATGGTGGAACGGACGCATGGCATTAAAGATATGGGTTATTCCCCTTGCACCAGCCTTCTTTCCATCCAATGCCTGCTTGAATGTCGCATCTGAATGGCCCATGTTAACCCTTATTCCAAGCTCTGCACATTTCTCAATAACCTTTACTGCTCCCGGAACCTCAGGGGCTACAGTAATGATCTTTATAACATCCTCATAGCCTTCTATCAGCCTTTTAAAATTTGTAATTGTCGGCTTTATAAATGCCTTTTTATCAAGTGCTCCACATCTTACTGGATTCAAAAACGGCCCCTCAAGATGAACACCTAAAATAGTCGATAGTCGATAGTCGCCAGTCGATAGTCGTTTAACTGTTGACTGCTGACTGCTGACCGCTGACTGCTGTATTTCCATTGCCTTTCTCGCTGCCTCCATATTTTTTCTCATCTCATCAATGTGGCCTGGATAGATTGTTGGCAGAATTGCAGCAGTGCCATACTTTGCATGAAGTTTAGCCATGTTTAATATATCTTTTGGGTTCTTAGTCCTCGTATCATATCTGCCGATTCCGTGGGTGTGAAGGTCAATAAAACCTTTATTTTTCATGAGACCCTGCATCTATCCTATCTTCTATCTGGCTGAATTTTATTTCTGAGGTGATCATACTTTTATCACTATAATGTTTTCTAAACCTTCTTTACACCGTCATTGCGAGGGACGAAGTCACGAAGCAATCTTAAAACGGGATTCTTCGCTACGCTCAGAATGACAATCGAGGGGTTCGGAATGACAACAGCAGAATAATTAAAGTTCATTAAACTCATCCACAGTAAGCCCTGCCTGTCGTATTAATTTTCGTAAGATTCCGGGCCCGAGTTCACTATGTTGAGGGACTGATAATGTCCATTGATAGCCTGGTTTTGTAAGCATTACGTGAGAACCTTTCTGGCGAGCAACAATCCAGCCTGCTTTCTGAAACTTTCGGACTGCTTCAGCACCTGAACAGAGCTTCAGATTCATACCTGTCAAACAGAGACTTCAACCAACTGTTCAGGATCAAAAGACCCTTTGGACTCCATTACTTCAAGCCATCCCTCTACAGCCTCCTTGATGTTATTGATGGCTTCTTCGTAAGTTTTCCCCTGTGAAAGGCAACCTGGCAAAGCAGGAACCTCAGCTACGTAGTAGCCTGCTTCATCCTTTTCAACTATTACATGCAGTTTCAAGTTAACATCCTTGGAAGTATTCTATGTATTTTACAATATGCTATATTTTCATTGCTTTTAAAACCCCAGTTTATACCTCTTTTAAAACTCTTTAAATGCCTCTATAACCTCGCTCACATCCTCATCTGTCGCTGCATCTTCAGGCTTATAAACAACCTCGCCTTTCTCATCAATCATCTCGCCCCTCTCATTCCTCTTATCTTTTTATCTTTTTGCCTCTCACATCATATCCAATCTTTTCTATAATGCCCATGAAAACTGGATAATCAGTATCTTTTAACCTGGCTAATTCTTTAGGCGGAAGTTTTTGCAAAAATAAAACAGACGCCTTAACACCAGCACCATGAGGGATAAAGGTTTCGTTGGGCAAAGAAACAACAGCTAAAATCCTTGCCTTATTTTTAATCCATTGCCTTAAATAACCCAATGTGGAATTTATTAATTTTTCATACTCTTTTTCCATAATATCCCGAATTCCCAAAAATAGACATAGAGTTATAAACTAACTGATACCAATATCTGAGGTAGGCATGGCAGGTGAAAAATTTTAAGTTCGACACCTTGAAATCCTACCTGTAAAAATAAACCGTATGCACCTCAAAAACCATTGATAAAACAATGAGATAGATATATCCATTTCTGATAATCTGTCGATTCTAAAAATTATGAACCCTGCCATGCCTGCCTTCTATGTCTATTTTCCCCGAATTTCAATGTTGCGTTATGATTTTACCATATATTATTCGGGAGTTAGTAGCAAGTAGTCAAAGAGGTGGAAGCAGATTTTAGATTCTGGTAAAGTTATTACACCCATGAGATACACAAAAATCACCAGCCCCTCAAACCCTCATATCAGAGAAGCAATTGCTGTGAAAGAAAAACGCAGCAAATATAAGCACAGAGCCTTCATCATCGAGGGGACACATCTTCTTCAGATGGGGCTTGCTTCTGGTGCAGCAATAAAGAGGGTCTTCTTCACAGGTGATTATGCCTCAAAGAGAGAAGGGCGGATACTTTTAAGACACGTTTCAAAAACCAATGCAGAGATGTTTGAGGTAACAGCACCTATCCTTTCAAAGTTGACTGATACAGAGACTCCTCAGGGCATAGTAGCAATCGCATCGTACACGCCTTTAAAACTTGAAGGGCTACAGCTTAAGAACTCTCCCATTCTGGTTATAAGCGACGGTATTCAAGACCCTGGAAACCTCGGGACGATTATAAGGACATCTGATGCAGCTGATGCGGATGCAGTCATTCTTTTACCAGGCACATGCGATGCGTTTATGTTAAAAACAATAAGGGCGACTGCTGGAAGTATCTTCAATATTCCGATTATAACTACCGACGCGGATGCTTTAATTGAATGGCTGCGCGCAAAAAATATCAGGACTGCTGTTACAGCAGGAAATGCTCCAGTCTCGATTTATGATGCAGACCTGAGAGGGCATGTCGCCTTTGTCTTAGGTAATGAGACACAAGGCGTTAGTGACAAACTAAGGAAGGCTGCAGATATTGTCATAAGGATTCCAATTCTGGGAAGGGCTGAGAGCCTCAATGTTGCTGTATCCGCTGCGCTATGTGTTTATGAGGCAGTAAGGCAACGAATAACCAAAGTCCAGCGATAACTGCAGGAGGCGGTCTATATCTGCTCCACCGTTCCTTTATTCCCATAAGACAAGTATACCAGAAAATCTTTTACTCAATCACCTTCCAGCCCTTTTTGGTCAATCTCTGATATACAAGCCACCCACTGATTAATGCTATTGTAAACCATGCAGCCCCTGATAGATGATAGCCAAGCAGCAGCTTGCCTGTCCCAAGCGTTAGCCCGATAACAAAGAGACATCCATAAATCCATTCTAAAAGGGTATCCGAGAGCGCATTGTTCTTTGGTGGGTCATCTATCAATTGCTCTACAGGTTTCCAGCCATGGCCTCCTGGAGTTGTCTTCTTATAGAACTCTATGAGCTTCTCTTTTTCTGAAGGTTTTGTGAGCAGGGTTACAACTACCCATACGATTGTGGATACGCCTATAATCAGGCTGAGCTTTGCATAATATGGAGAGGATTTTAATGTCGGGTGCATATAGGCAACAATAGTCATAACGGTTGAGCTTACCATTGCAGAGATCTCACTCCATGCATTCACCCTCCACCAGTACCACCTGATTATGTAGACAAGGCCTGTGCCAGAGCCAAAGGCTATGAGGAATTTAAAGACGCCGATTATTGATGTGACGTGATAGGTGACTATCCCGGTGATAACTGAAAGTACAAGGGTCGCAGCGCGGGATACATTTATGTAATGTCTTTCTGTCTCGTCTTTCTTCACAAACCTTCTGTAGAAGTCGTTCACAAAATATGCAGATGAGAGATTTAAGTATGTGCTCAGTGTTGACATGAATGCTGCAAAAAAGGATGCGAGCATAAGACCACGGAGTCCTGATGGAAGCAGGTCCACCATCATCTGTGGATATACAGCCTCGTGGTCTTTGATTGCCGGATATAGGATTATTGATGCAAGGCCAGCTAAAATCCATGGCCATGTGCGGAGGGCATAGTTTGCTATATTGAAATAGAATGTAGCAATCAGGCTTTGTTTTTCATCCTTGCATGAAGACATCCTCTGGACAATAACTCCGCCGCCGTCAGATGAATACTTTGACCACCAGCTCAGGCCGACATATCCGAGGAATGTAAGAAATACCATCCCAAAGAAACCTCCGTCAAGAGGTGGGAAAAAGCTCAATGTTTCCTGCGTCAAATTTGCCTTTACAACAGAAATCCCGCCAGCCTTATCCACTGCTGCAAAGCATAGAACTATTGCACCGAGCATTGCTATGATGAATTGAAAGAAGTCTGTTGTCACAACGCCCCAGTAACCCGAAAGCATTGAGTATGCGATTGTGATCCCGCTCGATATAAAGATGCTCTCCCATTTTCCCCATCCAAGGCTCACATCCAGAATCTTTGACATCGCAAGAATGACCTGGGCCTTGATAATAGTATGTATAGCAACCGAAAAATAGAGGGCCTTGAACCCACGGAGGATTGATGCTGATTTGCCGGAATACCTTATCTCTATGAGTTCGACATCTGTGAGCACACCGAGCCTTCTCCAGAGCCTCGCAAAAAAGAATACGCTCAGCATCCCTGACATTATGAAGCACCACCATTGCCAGTTCTCATATATGCCGTGCTGCCTCACAAGGCCCGTAACATAAAGTGGCGTATCAGAGGAGAATGTTGTTGCAACCATTGATGTGCCTGCAAGCCACCAGGGGAGGTTTCTTCCAGATAGGAAAAACTCGCTCATGCTTGACGATGCCCGTTTTGTGAAATAGAGACCAATCAAGAGCGAGGCGGCCATATAGACTGAGATTATGAACCAATCAAATAGAGATAATGGCATACCCAACCTCACAGCTTCTCATCATCACTTCTTTGGATGACTAATGCCTGTCTTTAGTGCTACATTATATAACACTATGCAATGTAAGAAATACTTAGAATAGACATAGGGCAGGCGTTTTCAAAATTTTTATAATCGACAGGTTATTAATATGGCAATCATGAGTGGCTTGCAGATTAAAGGTTTATTCGTTTACGCCTCAAAAGGTTTTTCTGTGAGGTGTCGTATAAAAATTTTTCACCCACCTGCCCTATGTAACTCATTGTTATTACACTACATTGGCGTTCTATTTTTCGGGAGAAATGCTTGATGAGCCCTGGTGAAATCGACACCCAGACATTCTTCTTTATAAATAGAGACCTGCAGAATAGATTGTTTGATGCCTTGATGCCTTTTATCACAAGCAAGGCGTATATTATTATTCTGCCATTTTTAATCTGGTTTTTTATAAAAGAAAAGAGGCAGGCATTATTAATATTTTCCCTTTTCATCTGCTCTATGCTGCTTGCAGACTGGGGTTCAAATATCTTGAAACACCTTTTTGAAAGGCAAAGGCCATGCAATGTGCTGAATAATGTCCATCTCCTTGTTGGTTGCACCAATTCATTTTCTCTGCCTTCAAACCATGCCTCAAATGCCTTTGCCTTTGCAATACCATTCCTTCTATTATCCAGGAATAACATTCGATATACCTTTCTATTCATAGCCTCTCTGGTATGTTTTTCGAGGGTCTACGTGGGAGTTCATTACCCTTCTGATGTTATTGCAGGGGCATTATTCGGCACATTAATATCAATATCCGTCATTGGTCTATATGGATGGTCCTTTAAGCGATTCAAAGAAAAACCTTATACAACCATACTCTTCATCTTCCTCTTAGCCATCAGCCTGTTCCGCATATACTACATCACACAGGGCCCCCTTGATCTGAGCCCTGATGAAGCCCATTACTGGGAGTGGTCACGAAGGCTTGACCTTAGTTATTACTCAAAGGGACCGATGATTGCGTATCTCATAGCCCTTGGCACATCTATATTCGGGGATAATGTGTTTGGGATTAGGATCATGGCTGTTATTTTTTCTTTGCTCAGCAGTATCATTCTTTACAGGATCGGCAGAGACCTCTATGATGAACGTGTAGGGCTTGCTTCAGCCATTCTCATGCAGATAGTTCCCCTTTACTCAACCTTTGGCGTGTTATTCACAATAGATTCTCCTTTTATATTTTTCTGGATACTATCGCTGTACCTGTTTTATAAAGCAGCCAACAGTAGAGCAGAGGAGCAGCAGAGCAGCAGAACGGTGCCGGTGTCACTGAACAGTGTCAGCCACTGGCACCGTTCACCGACACTGATATATTGGTTTCTCCTCGGTCTCTCGGTTGGCCTTGGTCTCCTCACGAAATACACAATGGCGTTTTTTTATGCCTCTGCATTTCTGTATTTGATTGTTAGACCAGTAGAGCAACAGGGCAGCAGTAGAGCTCTACTGTCCTGCGGTTCTGCTGCTCTGATTAGCCTTTTAGTCTTCAGTCCTGTAATTATCTGGAATGCAAGCAATGACTGGGTAACACTCAGGCACACAGCAGGACAGGCACACATCGTAGAAGGGTTGCAAATATCGCTAAAAAGCTTTTTCGAGTTTATTGGTTCTCAGTTGGGAGTGCTGACGCCTGTCTTGTTTGTACTGATTATAATTGCTTTATGGAAAGTAAAAGGAACGATGAACAGTAAAGGACGATTCCTTTTCTGGTTTTCAGCCCCTGTGATAATGTTCTTCATCCTCAAAAGTCTGCAGGGAAAGGTTCAGGCAAACTGGGCATTGCCAGGTTATACCACTGGCCTTATAGCATTCTCAGCCATATTTTTTAGAGGATGGGAATCTCTTGGAAAGAAGCTAAAAGCCACTGTGATTGCTGGCCTTTCTACATCCCTGTTAGTAACAGCCATTGCTCATTATCCATCCATTCTTAATTTGCCTCCAAAACAGGACCCGACTGCAAGGATAAGGGGGTGGAAAGAGCTCGGAGATGGAATAAGCAAGATATACGCAGGCATGTCAACAAAAGGACATGTCTTTATATTCTCTGATAGCTATCAGGTTTCGAGTGAGCTTGCATTCTACGTGAAGGGCCATCCTGTGACCTATAGCGCGAATCTTGGAAGAAGGATGAACCAGTATGATTTATGGCCCGGATTTAACACTCTTATCCATTACAATGCGATTTTTGTTACAATAGGCGACACGCAGATGCCTGAGCGTCTCGCAAAGGCATTTAACAGACATGAAAAAAGGGTTTTTAGTGTCTATACAAAAGACAGGAAACTCAGAGACTATTCAATATTTATATGTTACGATTTTAAAGGGATGGAACAAGAAAGGCCTAAGAGCTACTAATGACAGTCTCTATTGTAATACCACTATATAATGAAGAGGAAAACGTCGAGATCCTTCACGAGAGGCTGAAGGAAATCCTTGACCGTCTTGGCCTTGAATACGAAATCCTCTATGTTGATGATGGAAGCACAGATGCAACCCTCTCAATCCTTGAGGGAATCCAGGCCAATGAGTCGAAGGTTGTAGTCCTCAGCCTAAGGAGAAATTTTGGCCAGACCGCTGCATTTGCATCAGGATTTGACTTTGCAAGGGGAGATATCATTGTTACGATGGATGGTGACCTGCAGAATGACCCCAGGGATATACCAAAACTCCTTGAACTTATCAAAGACCATGACCTTGTGAGCGGGTGGAGAAAAAAAAGAAGAGACCCCTTCTTCTCAAGAAGATTACCCTCTATGGCAGCAAACTGGTTGATAAGTAAAGTAACAGGTGTAAAACTGCATGATTACGGTTGTTCCCTTAAGGCGTACAGGAGGGACGTTATCAAGAACCTGAAGCTTTATGGTGAGATGCACAGGTTCATCCCCGCTGTTGCAAGCTGGTATGGTGTTCGTGTGGCAGAGGTTGAGACAACACATCACCCAAGGCTGAAGGGGAAATCAAAATATGGATTATCACGGACAATAAAGGTGTTACTTGACCTTATAACCGTGAAATTCCTGCAGAGCTTTTCGACAAAACCTCTGCAGTTTTTTGGGCCAATGGGGCTTCTAAGCGGTATGCTTGGTTTCTTGATATCCTTTTACCTGAGTATCGAAAAGATATTTTTTGGAAATCCAATAGGCGGAAGGCCACTGCTTCTTCTGGGCGCCCTATTGATAATTGTTGGGATTCAGTTTATAGGCATGGGACTCCTTGGTGAGATGCTCGTGAGGGTCTACCATGAAAGCCAGAGAAAACCAATCTATGTGATAAAAAAGGTCCTTGGCCCGGAAAATAAATAAGATAGTCCCGCTCCTTATTAAGCTTGCCATAAGTTCCAGTATGCTTTATTTTGTCCTTTCAAAGGCTGGAATAGATAAAGTCTTTCTTATTATGAAGGGCATGAATCCCCTTGCTTTTATCTCTGCGATATTCATTTATATATTCTCTCTGTATGTATCAACCATCCGTTGGAGGCTGCTGCTTCCAGAGGGATTCAGGACAGGAAGACTCTTCTCCCTTTATTTAATAGGCTCTTTTTTCAATACCTTTCTCCCTGGTGTTATAGGTGGCGATGCAGTAAAGGCTTATTATCTCAGTAAAGAGTTACGAGTGACGAGTGACGAGTTAAAAGAACAGGATTCAGGATCAGAACAAAACTCAAAACTTAACCCATCACCCATCACTCATCACTCATCACTCACTATTTCAATCGCCTCAGTATTTATGGATAGATATATAGGGTTTATAGCACTGATGTCTGTAGGACTCATTGCATTCCCATTCGGCTTTAAATATTTCAAGGGTTCAAATATTGGGTGGCTTCTTCTCCTGATAGTCTTCTCGTTTCTAATGGTAAGTCTCTTAATCTTTTGGCTTCGTCTTGGAAAAGGGATCAGGGCCCTTTCAGACTTTTATGACTACTTCCACGCATATAAAAACCAAAGAAATGTAATAGTTAAGACTCTCTTACTTTCAGCCATTATCCAGATAATGGGCATAATGGCTGTGCATATATTGACCATGGGCCTCGGTCAGCACATATCTCTGCTTGTTTTTTTTATCTTTATACCCATAATTATAACTATCGCCACATTGCCTATCTCTATATCCGGCATAGGGCTCAGGGAGGGTTCCTTTGTCCTTCTCTTTGGATTCTTAGGGATAACGCCTGACATGGCAACAGCAATATCCTTTGCATGGTTTTTATCTATTGCCTCTGGAAGCCTCCTCGGCCTTGTGGAATATATAAGACATTCAGATTATTTTAAGCGCTAAAAGTACCCCGATGATTACTACTGCAGATGCAACGTATAACTTGAACGCCTTAAGAGAGACGCTGCGGTTAGTTTACGAATCAGGGAAAGATTTGTTCATTTGAATAATGTGCTAAAAATCCACCCTCCGAAAAATAGACATAGAGCCACAAAATATAGTAAACCCCACACCAAAAGTTTT
>DYHX01000046.1 GCA_020723925.1 Nitrospira japonica
AATCCATTGAGAATTATACCCTTTTTTGAATTTGCATAATTCATGTTACACTATCCA
This sequence comes from Nitrospira japonica, assembly GCA_020723925.1. GTDB lineage: Bacteria > Nitrospirota > Thermodesulfovibrionia > Thermodesulfovibrionales > DYHX01 > DYHX01. The sequence goes on from DYHX01000046.1 coordinate 58, forward strand.
GAAAAGTTTACGCTACCTATTTTAAACTGAAACTTGCAATAGGCATTGCAATCTTAGTAATGGCAGGATGAGCATTGTGAAGGGATTTCCTGTATCTACGTATCCCGCACTTATAATAGTTGATATAAATGGTGAAAGTGAGATAATTAAATTATTGATGCGGATTAGATATAGAAATGATTTCGATATCTATTACGAATTGAAAAATAAAATTTAGTCGAGGGCGATTTTGAAAAAAGACCCGGTATGCAATATGGATGTTAGGGAAGATGATGCTATCACTGCAGAATGTGACGGCCTTCCCTATTATTTCTGTTCTGAAGGGTGTAAAGAAAAATTTCTGAAGGAAAGAACCTGCAAAGTCCCGCGAACCTCTTATGATCTTATAGTCATCGGTGGCGGACCGGCAGGACTTACTGCCGCAGTATACGCCGCTACACTAAAGATGGATGCCTTCATCATAACAAAAGATCTTGGCGGTCAGGCGGTTGACAGCACAAAGATAGAGAATTACATGGGGTTTGACTTCATTACAGGCCCGGAACTTGTAGAGAAGTTCCAATATCAATTAATCCATTCCCACTATATAGATCATTTAATAAGCGAGGTGGAAAAGATTGAGACTGTTGAAGGCGGATTTAATGTCACCACTTCTGAGCTTAATAAATATTTTGCAAAGACGCTTATTATTGCCACCGGGATGACAAGAAGAAGACTTAATGTAGACGGAGAAGACAGTTTTCAGAGGAGAGGGGTTTTCTATGGAAATATTCAGGATTTTTCTTTTATTCATGGAGAGGAGGTGGCGGTAATCGGTGGAGGGAACTCAGCTCTGCAAATAGTGGAGAACTTACATACTGTTGCAAAAAATATACACCTAGTCTCTGATGCGAAGCTAACAGCAGACCCTGTAATAATTGAAAGGGTGGTTCAATTTAAAAACTTTCATAAATATGAGGGATTTAAGGTTATCGAATTTACTGGCGACAGCATGCTTTCTCATATCCGTATCAGAGAGAAGGCAAAAGCAGAAGCAATTAATATCCCTGTTAAAGGTGTGTTTATAGCAATTGGACTGAAACCAAATTCTTCGATAGTTTCGCATCTTGTCAAACTGAATGAAAAGGGTGAGATTATTGTCAATCCTGACTGCTCAACTTCTTATCCAGGCATTTTTGCTGCTGGAGATGTTACAGATGCATTCGGGAAGAGAATAATTATTGCTTCCGGTGAAGGCGCAAAAGCAGCACTGGCTGCGAGGCAATATATTCTTGACCTCAGAAGAAAGTTATACGATGAGTGAAACGATAAATATTATCGGAGCCGGACCTGCGGGCTTAACAGCCGCCATTGTCCTTGCAAAGCATGGTCTGAAGGCGAGGGTATACGAAATGTCTTCCGATGTCGGGCATCGCTTGAACGGAGACTTCCAGTGGCTTGAGAACTGGAGTTCTGAAAAAGACATTAAGGAGATTCTTGGAAATATAGGGATAGCCGGTTCAGACTATGATATGCTCTGGAAAAGGGAACTAATACCAATGCTTGAGACATCATTAATCAACAGGTATCTGTTTGAGAGATTTGGACACTTAGGATATAGATATCTGACAAAGAAATTTGCTAAAGTCAATCCCTGCGATTTTCTAAGGAAACATTACAACTATTCTTTCTTTAAACATCTATTGCTGCCTATCGCAAAGAAAAAATATGAGAGTAGAGTTAAAGATACGAACTGCAACCATGAAAACTGCTCCTGCGTGTGGTGCAGATGCGGAGAGAGGACATGTCCATAATAAAACATAAAGAAAGGTGAGAGCATGAAGATCAAAAAGGTGATAAAAAAGAAGGCACTGACATGTAAATGCCATAGCTCTTGCTAATACTTTGAATAGACAGGAAGATTAAAAACTCACATAAAAAAGGGGGGTAGCGTTATGAGACTTAATTTAAAGGCATTCGCTTTAACAAGCGCAATATTGTCCGGGGTTATTAGTTTCATATTAACCCTCATATCAGTATTAACAGGATTTGCAAGGGGATTTTTTGAGCTTATCGCTCCGTTCCATCCCGGGTATTCGCATACTCTTTTAGGAGCATTAATCAGTGCGTTCTGGATGACCATTTACGGCTATGTGCTCGGTGCGGTTTTTGTGATTATTTACAATTCCATCGCGAAGGAATAGGAGGTAATGCTATGGAATGGATAAGAGAGAACTGGATATTTCTCCTTTTTTTCATACTTTTTATAGCCATGCACCTTTTTGGCCACGGCATGCATAGAGGCCATGGCGGGCATGGAGAAGAAGATGAACACAAGGGGCATGGTGAAGAATCAACAGAAAAGAAGGAAAAGAAAGGAGGTCACAGATGCTGCTGAATATAAGAATTGTAAGCTGGTCATTGGGAATTTTCATGGCAATAACATATATTCTCTGTGTTCTTTATGGGTTGATTGTACCGCAGAAATTACACGGGATGTCTGCTTTCCTTGAGGCTGCGCTTCCTGCATTTAAGTGGCTGACCTTGGGGGGCTTTATTCTCGGCCTCATTGAAAGTTTTCTCTATGGGGTTTATGTCGGAATTGTCTTTGTCCCGATATACAATTTCATAAACAAAAGATGGGGGACTAAGGAAGGAGCATAACCATGCATGGTGAGGGAATTTCTTATGCCTATGGTTTCTGGAGTCTTGTAATAGTTAATGTTGCCCTGTTTGCCTTCTTTATTTTAAGTTTCCTTACACCACTTAAGAAGAGAGAGTGGCGTTCCATGGGTGTGACCCTCGCCTTTTTTGTGGCCCTTTTTACTGAGATGTACGGATTCCCTCTCACAATTTACATTCTCACAGGTTTCCTTGGCAGCAGATATCCTGCATTGAATCCTTTTTCCCACGCAAGCGGACATCTCTGGCTCACATTCCTCGGCGGCGGGGCAGTAATGATGGGAATCATACATCTCATCAGTAATGGGCTGGTGATTATAGGATTTGTGATAATGTGGAAAGGCTGGAAGCTGATTCATGGTGCAAAGGGCGGTCTTGTAACAGATGGCCCTTATGCCTATGTGAGACATCCCCAATATTCTGGGCTCTTCCTTGTGATGATAGGCATGCTGATTCAATGGCCTACGATTATAACAGCCTTGATGTTTCCTGTCCTCGTCTTTGTATATTCCCGCTTGTCAAAAAGGGAAGAAAGTGAGATGATTAAATTATTCGGAGATGATTACAGAAGATATATGGAAAAAACCCCGATGCTTATACCGAAATTAGAAGGAAGGGCTTGATGGAAAAGATCATGTTTAATGTAGGAAAAAATCTTTGTGATGAATGTTCTCTTGCCTTAAGAAGGTTTATAGGCCATCTGGAAGGAGTAGAGTCTATTGATGTGGAAGGTGGGATGATAGCTGTAAATTTCAATGGCTCAAAGATAACCGAAAAAGAGATTTCCAGAATAATAAAGGATAGCATAGAAAAGTTAGGATATAAATTGATCGAGTAAAAGGATGAAAGGGGACTGGCTACAATAGAATAAGGAGGTGATAGCATGGGCATTAGAAAAGTATCAAAAGCAAAAGGATTATCTTGTAAATGTCATCAATCTTGTTAAGGTCTACGACCTGGAAGGAGGAGATAAAATGAAAAGGTTAATAATTGTTTTGGTGAGTTTATTTGTTTTCAGTATTTCAGCACAGGCACAGATGGGCGGCCAGCAAGGTCAGAAGGGACAGGGCATGATGATGAAGGACATGATGCAGATGATGATGGAAATGGTGAATATGCAGGAAAAGATGATGATGGGGACTAAGGCTGCTGAGAAAAAGCAGATGATGAGGGACATGGCACAGATGAAAGAGAAGATGCAGAAAATGATGTCGATGGGTATGATGGGAATGGATGATTCGCAGTCAAAACTTAAATGTGCCGAGCAGTGGCTCAAAAAGGCTATAGACCTCCATGAATTACATATGAAAGACCCGAAGACAACAACTGATGCTTCTCAAATGGAACTGATGGATCAGATTAAGAAGGCATATGGCTGTATTACCGGAACAGGTTCTGAAATGAGCAGTGCACCGTCAAAAGCGCCGGAAAGCAAGGAGCCGGGCAAGGCAGCGCCCTCAAAGGCCGACCCGCATAAACATTAGGTAAAAGGAGTTCCGGATGAAGCTTCTTGAGATTAAAACAGTTGCAAAGACAAAGGGCATTAGGGCAGGAAAAATGAAAAAGGCAGAACTTATTCGAGCAATCCAGAGGGCAGAGGGTAATTACGACTGCTATGGTTCTGCAACTTCCGGGTTCTGTGACCAGATGGATTGCTTGTGGCGTGAGGACTGTTTGTTATCTTCAAAAATATAGAGCTATAGAAAACTGATTTAGAGAAAGTAAAATCGTTAAATAATGCTCAATAAAGATACTACTGTATTCGATGCTGGGAGGAAAACATGAAAGTCATAGACCCTGTTTGCAAGATGACCATAGAAGATAAGGATGCCGCTGCTACATCCACATACAAAGGCACCACATATTATTTCTGTTCAAAACCCTGCAAAGAGGATTTTGATAAAAACCCTGAAGCTTTTGTCGCTCAAAAAGCCACTTCTATGCCGAAGAAGGAGGAATTGGCTGCTTTGACCTCGAAAGCCATTGGAGAGATGGCGAAAGATCCCATCTGTGGAATGGTAATCCCTAAGGAGCGTTCCATAAAGAGGGAAGTTGGAGGGAGGACATATTATTTTTGCAGTGAAAACTGTGTAAGGACATTCGAAGCACCTGAAGCTGAGCTAAAGGCAATGAAGAGGAGGGTCACCATTGCCCTTACAGGCGTCCTTGCCCTTGCTATATTCAGGGCTGCCGTATTCCTCGGTCTGGCAGCAGGCGCAACAATCCTCACATGGGTTCCCATACCATTTCTTCCATGGTTCACATGGGGTGTATGGCTTTTTATTATCACAACCCCGATTATGATCTTTGGAGGAAAAGGATTTTTCGTCGGGGCTTATCATGCCATCAAAAAACGCGTAGCAAATATGGACCTCCTTATCGCCCTCGGCACATCCACGGCCTATATTTACAGCGCCTTCGTCGTCTTCTTTCCTGGAGTATTGCCAGTTAAGGAGAAGAATGTCTACTTTGAGGTTTCGGCCATCATTATAGCCTTTGTCCTGCTTGGAAAGTATATGGAAGAAATAATCAAGAAGCGGAGTTCTGCTGCCATTCGCAAGCTCCTGGATCTCAAACCTCAAACAGCAAGGGTTATCAGAACAGTTCAGAGTTCGGAGTTAGGAGTTCGGAGTGAAGAAATAGAAATACCTGCTGAATCAGTTATGGTGGATGAGATAGTTATCGTCAGACCTGGTGAGAAAATACCGACTGATGGCATTGTGATAGAAGGACATTCATCTGTGGATGAAAAGATGCTAACAGGTGAGAGCGTTCCTGTTGAGAAAAAGGCAGGGGATGAGGTGATCGGCGGCACAATAAACAAGGTTGGCTCTTTTAAATTCAGGGCAACAAGGGTAGGCGCTGACACAACATTGAGCCAGATAATTAAGATGGTTGAGGAGGCCCAGGCATCGTCCTCGCATATCCAGAGGCTTGCTGATAAGGTAGCCTCTTATTTTGTTCCAGCAGTTATCGGCGTTGCATTTTTATCGGCTGCCGTATGGGTCCTTAGCGGGAATTCTACGATGGCACTTCTGTCATTTGTCGCAGTCCTCATCATCGCCTGCCCCTGCGCTCTCGGCATCGCAACACCAGCGGCATTGATGGTTGGAGTCGGAAAGGGCGCCGAGATGGGGATCCTTATAAGAGGTGCCGAATACCTTGAAAGGGGAGAAAAGCTAAATGCAGTGGTATTTGACAAAACAGGCACTCTCACAAAGGGCGAACCAGAGGTCACGGAAATAGTTACGAGTGACGAGTTACGAGTAACAAGTGATGAAGTTTTAAAACTGGCTGCCATAGCAGAGAAAGGCTCTGAGCATCCATTGGCTGAGGCAATTATAAAAAGGGCAACCATGACAGGATTAAGCATACCTGATGCAGAGAGATTTGAGGCTATACCGGGTCATGGCATTAAAGTGATGTCCGAAGGAAAAGAAATCGTTATCGGCAATAGAAGGCTTATGAAAGAGATTAGTATTGATATAGAAGATAAGGAGGCAGTAATTTCAGGACTTGAGGAAAAGGGTAATACCGTAATGATTGTTTCGAGAGAAGGAAAACTTATTGGATTCATTGCAGTTGCAGACACCCTGAAGGAACACGCGGGAGATGTGGTCAATAGGCTTAGAACTGAAGGGATCGAGGTTGTTATGCTTACAGGAGACAACGAACGGACTGCAAAGGCAATTGGTTCCAGGGTTGGAATCAACAGGATTATATCAAATGTCCTCCCAGGTGATAAGGCAAGGATTATTAAAGAGCTTCAGGCAGAGGGTAAAGTTGTGGCAATGGTCGGAGATGGAATAAACGATTCTCCTGCCCTCGCACAGTCAGATATAGGTATAGCTATCGGTAGCGGCTCTGATGTTGCTAAGGAAACAGGTGGGATTATTCTTGTGAAAGATGACCTTAGAGATGTAATAAAAGGTATAAAGTTATCAAAGGCTACTATGCGAAAGATTAAACAGAACCTCTTCTGGGCTTTTGCTTATAACACAGTGGGTATTCCTGTGGCTGCCTTAGGTCTGCTAAACCCGATTATTGCGGCAGCAGCCATGGCGCTGAGTTCTCTCTCTGTCGTGAGTAACTCAGCACTTTTGAGAAGAGCCAAGATATAAAGGAAGAGAAATGATATTCCCTTTTCTGATAGGAACCCATTCAGTTCAGGACATCAACTACAGGGGAAGATGAGTTTTACTGGAGCCGGTGGGGAGAGTCGAACTCCCGACCAGCTGATTACGAATCAGCTGCTCTGCCTCTGAGCTACACCGGCTTGGCAATGATAGTTTAGAAAACTGTTCTGTCTTTGTCAAAGACCACCTCGGCATTCTGTAAATTAATAAACGAATGAAATTATTTAATGGGATATAAGTATGTATCTGACTTGAAAAATTAACCAGTAATTGGCTAAAGTAATTCTCTAAATCTTCACTGGAGGCAAACATGGCTGATATGGTTGAAATTAGATGGCACGGCAGGGGAGGACAGGGAACTGTCACTGCTGCCAAGGTTCTTGCAGATGCATGCCTGAGTGGTGGCAGATATGTTCAGGCATTCCCAGAATACGGCCCTGAAAGGTCAGGGGCACCTTTAAGGGCATATAACAGGATAAGCTCCAAAGAACTCAGGATGCATTGTCCTGTCTTGCACCCCCAGGTTGTCGGTGTTGTTGATGCAACGCTGCTGGATGGCATCAATGTCGCCGAGGGGGCCACAGAGGATGCGATATTTATTGTAAATAGCTCAAAAGACCCAAAGGAGATAAGAGAAAAGCTTGGAGCAACGCAAAAACAGAGAGTAATTATAGTTGATGCAACAAAGATAGCTATCGAATGCTTTGGTAGGGCTTTACCAAACTCCCCTATGCTTGGCGCTGTATGTAAGGTAACAGGCTTAGTAAGCCTTGATGCACTTCTTGAGGATGTAAGGAAGAGCTTTGGGAAAAAATTCTCGCAGAAGATAATAGACGGTAACCTTGAGGCCACAAGGCGCGGTTATGAGGAGGTAAGGGAAGGATGAAACTCAAAGGATGGAGAGAGCTTCCGCTTGGTGCAGTTGTGCTTGATGCAGGTAGTGCTGCTGAGTTCAAGACAGGTTCGTGGAGGGCGTTTAGACCTGTCTGGAAAGAGGAAAACTGTATACAGTGCCTCTTCTGCTGGATGTACTGCCCTGATATGGCTATTAAAGTGAAAGACGGTAGGAGGGGGGAGTTTGATTACGACTATTGCAAGGGTTGTGGTATCTGCGCCCTTGAGTGCCCGGGAAAGAAAGGACAGAAGGCTATAGTTATGGAAGAGGAGGGCAAATAAATGGCTAAGATTGTTGCTGTAACAGGGAATGAGGCGGTTGCTAATGCCCTCAGGCAGGTCAACCCTGATGTGTGCGCTGCATATCCCATAACACCACAGACAGATATGATGCAGAGGTTTGCGAGTTTTGTATCTGACGGGAAAGTTGATACCGAAATAATACTCGTCGAGAGTGAGCACAGCGCCATGTCTGCTTGCATAGGCGCTGCTGCCGGCGGGGGCAGGGTTGTAACAGCCACGTCATCACAGGGACTTGCCCTTATGTGGGAGATGCTCTTTATAGCTGCTGGAACAAGGCTTCCTATAGTAATGCCTGTAGTGAACAGGGCCCTTTCATCGCCGCTGAATATTCACGGAGACCATTCTGATGCTATGGGTGCAAGGGACTCTGGATGGATACAGTTATGGTCTGAGAACGCACAGGAGGCTTACGACAATACCATTCAGGCATTCAGAATAGCTGAACACATGGATATAAGGCTTCCAGTCATGGTCTGTCTCGATGGTTTTATCACAAGCCACTCCATAGAGAGGATTGAGTATCTGGAGGATGATGAGGTCAAAAACTTTGCAGGTGAATATCAACAACTTTATCCACTTCTTGATGTTGATAACCCGAAGAGCTACGGGCCGCTTATACTGCCAGACCTCTACATGGAGTACAAAAGGGCTCAACATGAGGTTATGACCAGGGTGAGCAAGTTTGTTTTAGATGTTGCTGCGGATTTCGAGAAGCTTTCAGGACGTAAGTACGGTCTCTTTGAGTCGTACAGGCTTGATGATGCTGAAATCGCCCTTGTAATCCTTAACTCGGCTGCTGGAACTGCAAAGGACGTTGTGGATGAGTTCAGGGATAAAGGTATTAAAGCAGGGCTTTTAAAACCGAGGCTCTTCAGGCCATTCCCTTACGAAGAGGTTGCCAGCGCACTTAAAAGCGCAAAAGCTATATGCGTTATGGATAGGGCTGATTCTTTCGGAGGATTTGGCCCGATGTATATGGAGATTGCCTCTGCTATGATGTTGAATGGCAGCAGGCCAATACTCATCAACAAGATATATGGACTTGGAGGCAGGGATTTCATGCCAGAGCACGCTCAGATGGTCATTTCTGAGCTTGATGAAATAGCAAAAGGTGGAAAGATAAAAACCTTTAAGGAATATATTGGAGTGAGGGAATAAGATGACTACATCACTTACATTAAAAGAACTATCAAAGAAAGAAGACCTCTTTACACACGGCCACAGGATGTGCTCGGGCTGTGGTGCGCCAATTGCGGTGAAGCAGATATTGCTGGCATCTGACTATCCTATCGTTGCATCAAATGCAACTGGGTGTCTTGAAGTCTCCTCTTGTATTTCACAGTATACAGCGTGGAAGATTCCATGGATACATAGTGCCTTTGAAAACGCTGCAGCAACTATCTCAGGCGTGGAGACCATGTACAGGGCACTCAGGAAGAAGGGCAAAATCGACAAAGAGATAAAATTCATTGCCTTTGGTGGAGACGGCGGAACATATGACATCGGTTTTCAGAGCCTTTCTGGTGCGATGGAGCGCTGGCATGATATGCTTTATGTCTGCTATGACAATGGTGCCTACATGAATACAGGAATCCAGCGTTCAAGTGCAACGCCGCTTGGTGCTGATACTACAACGAGCCCTGCAGGCAGTGTTATACCTGGAAAGCTACAGCCCAGAAAGAACATGACCAAGATAATGGCTGCCCATGGAATCCCCTATGTTGCACAGGCATCTCCTGCGCACTGGAAGGATTTGATGACAAAGGTTAGAAAAGCCCTCGAGATTAAAGGTCCAAAGTTTATAAATGTTATTGCGCCATGTAACAGGGGATGGAGGTCAAAGACTGATGATGCCATCCTTCTCAGCAGGCTTGCTGCTGATACATGCTACTGGCCTCTTTATGAGGTTGAAAATGGCGTGTATAAGATTAATTACAAGCCAAAAGAGAAAAAGCCTGTTGTTGATTTTCTCAGGCCCCAGGGAAGATTTAAGCACCTATTTGCGCGGGAGAATGAATGGTTGCTTCAGAAGGGTCAGGAGGATGTGGATAGGGAGTGGGAGTCTCTGCTTAAAGAAGCTGGAGCAGAGTAGACTTTTTTAGTTTGCTTGAGCTTCAAATATCCTGGAAAATTAGCTACAATTGTTTTATCAAATAAACAGGAGGTGTATTATGCCAAAGTATCCCAAAAATTTTTTATTATTCCAGAAGAGATTCCCTCAACTCTTTGAAGCCCTCGAGAATTCAGGAAGACTTGCAAGGGAGGCAGGCCCTATAGATGCGAAAACAAGCCATCTTATTCAGCTTGCTGCCTCTGCTGCTATTATGAGTGAAGGAGGGGTGCATTCACACGCAAGACGTGCAATTGAGGCTGGAGCGACAAAAGAGGAGATATACCAGACAGTTGCACTATTGATAAGCACAATCGGTTTTCCTGTTGCAGCAGCAGCCTTTTCATGGGTTAATGACATAGTTGGGAAGGGAAAGAAGTAAAGTCTTAGATTAATCTTAATCTAATAGACCAGCCTTAATGCATCCGGCGCTATTTTTACTACGGCTGGTGTTTTCCCGAAGTAGTCACCATCAAGCTGTATGTGGGCGTTTCCCTTGACTTTGACAATCTCTGCCTTTAAGTAGGTTATATCCTTGAAGCCGAGATGTCTGCCTGTGAATATTCCATAGACATATCTGAGTATATCTGACCGCTTTTTCCCGTGCATTATGCAGACATAAAAACTTGGGGTAAGAAGGCTTGCATCAGGCGTTACCTTGAAGTTCCCACCATACCTGGCGGCCTTGCCTATTATTGCAGAGTATCCTGAATATGTTTTTCCATCTACATCTAAAATTAACTCTTCAGGGTTGTAAGCGACGAGTGTTTTTAAACCGCTCAGGATATATGCACCCTTACCTGAATATTTCTTTACAGCCTTATCCATACCGTATACTGCCTCGCCGTCAAAACCTATTCCTGCCATCAGACAGAAGTGACGGGTGACGAGCGACTCTTCGACAAGCTCAGGGTGACGAGCAATAGTTATTTTTCCAAGAGAGACTGTATGGACATTCCCACTCAGGGCAACATCAATTGCTCCCTTCACGTTTTCAGGTACCCCGAGCTCCTTTGCAAGGACATTTGTAGTTCCAAGTGGGAGGATTGCCATTGACGTTTCGGTGCCTGCAATACCATTTATGACCTCATTAAAAGTGCCATCTCCTCCAGCAGCAATGATGAGTGATGCACCTTCTTGTGCAGACTTCCGTGCGAGGGTTTCAGCGTCCCCTCTTTTATCTGTCAGGAAGACCTCAACTTCGTGCCCTGTTGAGCGAACGAGTTCTGCTGCATGCTTTATCTTATGTTCAGATGCCCTTTTTGCTACAGGATTACCTATGAGGATCATGGATGATTTCATCAAGGGACATTATACCCCTGCAGGGGGCTGATTTTCCAATAATAACAGGTGTCTTTTCGAGATAGTCGATGATGGGTTTTACACTTACTCCTTCCTTAACAAAGAATGCCCTTCCTCCAATTCTGCTTCCCATATGCTTAATCCTGGGTATTCTCACATATCCGAATCTCTTCGATGCCACATAACCTGTAGTGTAATCGGGGTCGTCAGATATGCAGAGTTCAGCTACTATGTGGGGACATGATGCGACCTTGGATGCAAGTATAATAGCCTCTTTTACGGTGTCTGTGTTTATTCCAAGAGCAGAGAGTCGAGATGACATCATCCGCAACGCAGCCTTATCAATCCCCAGTCGTGATGCCCTTATCCCCCTCAGTCTGTCGGGCTCAAGACGGTTACCTTTTTCTGCTGCAATGATGGCTGCACCCCTCATTGTCTTCTTTCTGATTAACAATGCGAATGCTCTATTTATGGCTTTTTTTGATATGCCTGAATCTGTCAGCATCTGCGAGACAATTCTTTTCGCCTCTTTCGGTGAACTGCATTCAATGGTAGTTACCGGTAATGATGCGATTACCCTCGGCTTTTGCTTTATATTCTCAATTGTGATTACAACCTTATCTGGCTTCCCTCTGGTATGACTCAATGCCCGCAAGGCATATTCTTTTAAAACCTTTAGTATCTCTGATGATTCATAAAGCCCCTCTGCGCCAGAGATATGAATTTCATCAGTCGATAATCGATAGTCGATAGTCTTTTGATTGTTGACTGTCCTGTTGACTGCCGACTGCTGACTGCCGACTAATTTCGATGCCCTCATCCTTATACTCCACATGTCTTTTAAACCATCCATCGCTGTAAAGTGATTATATCTGTGCTAAATGAGGATTGACAAGGGGAGGGTGGTCTGATAGCATTTTTCTTGGTTATGGCAGAAGTAACTCTCAGCAGAGATGACTCAGGCAGGATAACAATTACCTTTCCTTATGATCCTCTTTATGTCCAGGAGATTAAGACTATTGAAGGTCACAGATGGCATCCTGACAAAAAGCACTGGAGCTTTCCAAATACCGATGGAACCCTAAAGAAGATTCTGAAGGTCTTTGAAGGCGAGGAAATCCAGTTAGACCCAGCATTACAATCTAAACTTTCTACTCCTGTCATTGCGAGGCACGAAGTGCCGAAGCAATCCCAAAAAGACTATAACAACCTTAACGCCCCCACTTTAGCAAATGCAATTTCCCCCATCCCCCCTTTAGAAAAGGGGGGCGAGGGGGGATTTGGGGACTGTCCCAGATTTACGGACGGAGCAAGGCAGAGTCGTAGAATCGGGACTGTCCCCTAAGTATGGAAACCCCCCTTTGTATATCCGAACTCAAGTGCGTATCGTGGCGGCGGGTAAGCTAATGCCTGATGAGGCTTCGTGTCGCTTTGGACTTTATATGTTATTATCGTTAAATAAACGAGGTGGGTAGACTATGTTTATTCCATTCACACTGCGTCAGCGACACTTTGCCTATCAGGCAGGTAAGCGGTGACTCTTCGACAAGCTCAGACCCACCCAAATTCGCTTACCTCATTCGCTGTAATGAAAGCAAGCTTTCCTTCCAGCGAACTTCGCTTACCCGCCGCCACGTTAGCTGAAATGCCCTATTAAGTTGAAAGAGAGAAAATCATGACACAAGAGAAAGTCCCATACTTTATTAGCCTGGCGGATGCTCCTAAACTTACCCAGATGATGGGACTGGAGACGATAATCCTTACTGGGTTGCATGGTGAGAAGATGATGATGGTGCTCAATGCCACGATGCCAGGTCATACTGTGCCACTACACTCTCATCCACACGAGCAAATTGGAATGGTATACGCTGGCAAGGCGACACTGCGCATCGGAAACGAGGAACGCATAGTACAAAAAGGATATTTCTATTGCATTCCTGCAAATGTTCCGCACAGCGATACCTGCATAGGCGATGAGCCCTTCGTGATGTTGGATATCTTCTACTCTGTGCGAGAAGATTTTATCGAGAAGCTCAAGCAGTCCTCAGATGTACAGGGACAAGGAGAGGAATGAATCGGGCACTTCAGCTAACACGGGCTTTGCGGCTCACTTCGTTCGCCCAAATGCTTCGCACTTCGCAAAGCCCGAGAACGTTATATGAAATAGCCAGAAATTTTTTAATTTGATTAAATTAATTATGCCTCTGAAGATATCTAACGAAAAATTAAAAGAAGTTATTGGTATTATAAACTCTGATCACGGGACGAGTTATGAATTGATCGACCAATTTGGTACTGGCGAGGGGGGAGCTTACCACATTGCCGAGAGTGACAGAACTCAAGTTGTTCTAAAATTCTTCTTGGATCTTAAAGACACGAATATTGTAGATCCAAACCCGAGTCTTGCAGGAAAAATTACAGACAAGTTACGAAGCTACGGGTATCCTACACCCAGGTATTTATATTCAGGCAAATTGTATCAAGACGGTCTTTATTGGGTACAAGAACTACTACCAGGAGAACCACTATGGAAGAATCCTTCTGTTGATCAAGTAAAAAAACTGCTTTCACTATTGAAGCTGCAAAAAAATCAGGCAGTTTCCAGTGAACAAAATTTATCTGAGTTTGTCAAAACGGTAGTTTTTGAAGAGGCTTATGGTAAAGCAGACAAACTTAGGCGCTTACCGCATCAACATCGACAAAATTTTGTCGATAGATTTATGCGGC
>DYHX01000005.1 GCA_020723925.1 Nitrospira japonica
TGAGACAGCCTTTCCTATATCTATTTTAAGGTGACAATTATTATCGCTGGATTTGGGTACTTCTTTATGAATGATCTTATAAAAATCACAGCAAGCCCCACTGTGAGGGCAGAATCTGCAACATTAAAGGCAGGCCAGTGAAACCTGCCTATGGAAAGGTCTATAAAATCTATAACATGGCCCAAAAAAAGCCTGTCTATTAGATTGCCTATTGCACCGCCGAGAACGAGGGAAAGTCCGAAATAGTCTTCCTTTCCTTTTATGAGAAGCAGGACTATGAGCAGTATTGCCACAAGAGAGATAACTATAAATACACTGTTTCCGAAACTCTTGAAGAGACCAAAAGCAGCCCCCTCATTCCTTACATTCACAAGGTGTAAGACAGAGAGTATCTTAATGGATTCGAATGGGTTTATGAAATTCTTTGCAAGATACTTTGTTGACTGGTCAAGAATCACTACTAGAGATACTAAAAAAGAGATATAAAATGCCCTTTTCATTTAATACCATTATAACATCTCTGGCATAGTTCTGGGACATCTCTGAACGTCCCGACAGTGGGGCTCCAGTTCCAGCACCTCTCGCATTTTCTGCCTTCTGCCCTTTCAACAATCACAGACATGCCTTTGATCTCTTCACTCTCATAAGCGCCGTCCAACTTGACAAATCCCCCCATTCCCCCCTTTACTAAAGGGGGGTGAAGGGGGATTATCTCAGCACTGGATACAATAAATAAGGTTGGAAGAAATCCCTTATATTCACTCAGGAGATTAAATTCATTCTCAGGCAGATATAAGATAACCTTTGCCTCGAGGGAATTGCCTATGAACTTATCCCTCCTTTTGATCTCAAGCGCCTTATTGACTTCGTTTCTTATGACTATCATCCTTGCCCATTTTTCTTCGAGCGCTGGATTTAAGAATTTTTCGTCGGCATTTGGAAATGCTGAAAGAAATACACTCTCTTCTGCTCCTTGCCCCTTGCTCCCTGACCCTTGACCCTTCGGTATATAACTCCATATTTCTTCTGCTGTGAATGAGAGAACGGGGGCAATGAGTCTTGTCATGGTCGAGAGTATATGGTATAGGACCCACTGTGCAGCGCGTCTATCCTTTGAGTCTGCCCTAAATGTATATAGCCTGTCCTTGAGGATGTCAAGGTAAAATGAGCTCATGTCAACAACGCAGAAATTGTGCAGTGCGTGAAAGACCTCATGAAAATCATACTTTTCGTATGCAGATGTAACCTTTTTCGTAAGTCCCTGCAGCCTGGACACGGCCCATCTGTCTATCTCAAGAAGATTATTGCTGTAGTCCTTACCATCATAGTCATATATATTGCCAAGCAGGAACCTGCATGTGTTCCTTATCTTTCTGTATGCCTCTGTGAGCCTGTCTATTATCTCCTTTGATATTCTTATGTCATCCCTGTAATCCTCAGCAGAGACCCACAACCTTAAAATCTCAGCCCCATTAGCCTTTATGACCTCTTGAGGCGACACAACATTTCCGAGGGACTTTGACATCTTCTTGCCCTGGCCATCAACAACAAACCCATGTGTTAGAACTGTCCTGTAAGGAGCAGTGCACCTTGTGCCGACAGATACAAGCAATGAACTCTGGAACCAGCCTCTGTGCTGGTCACTTCCTTCGAGATACATGTCTGCAGGCCATGAAAGCCTCTGGTCACTCTCCATTACAGCGGCGTGGCTCACACCAGAGTCAAACCATACATCAAGGATGTCCATCTCTTTTGAGAAAGAACTGCTGCCGCACTTTGTACATTTGCATCCTTCAGGCAGAAGCTCTTCTATCTTTTTGATGAACCATATATCTGCTCCATGGGTCTCAACAAGTCTCACAATTCCATCAAGGACATCATATTCTTCAACAAACTCTCCACAGCCATTGCATTTAAGAAGCGTTATGGGAACCCCCCATGCCCTCTGCCTTGATATGCACCAGTCTGGCCTGTTCGAGACCATCCCATATATCCTTTCCTTTCCCCATCTCGGAACCCATGTGACTTTTTCTATCTCATCAAGGCACCTCTTTCTCAGGTCGTTCTTTTCCATGGATATAAACCACTGCTCAGTTGCACGGAATATCACAGGCTTTTTGCACCTCCAGCAGTGGGGATAGGAATGTGTAACCCTTTCTTCTTTTATAAGGGCATTCTTATTTTTGAGCATCTCTATGATTGTCGTATTTGCCTTAAAGACAAACTGCCCCTGTATGGGCAGGGCTTGCTCTGCCCCAACGAATTTGAAGCGCCCCCTGTCATCAACAGGTGCATATATATCAAGGCCATATTTCAATCCAGCCTCATAGTCGTCCTCTCCATGTCCAGGCGCGATATGGACAATACCTGAGCCCTCACCCACAGTCACAAAGTCTCCGAGGATTACTCTCGATTCCCTGTCAATGAACGGATGTTTTGCGCTCATGCCCTCAAGACTTTTACCTTTAACAGTTTCGAGGACTCTACCATCGAGGGAGAGCTTCTCCCTCAATGAATATAGAAGCCCCTCTGCAACTATATATATCTCGTCGTCTTTCTCTA
Source organism: Nitrospira japonica (assembly GCA_020723925.1). Classification (GTDB taxonomy): domain Bacteria; phylum Nitrospirota; class Thermodesulfovibrionia; order Thermodesulfovibrionales; family DYHX01; genus DYHX01. The sequence goes on from DYHX01000005.1 coordinate 2,563, forward strand.
CTGCTACATATTCGAGTTCTGGATGCACTGCGAGGGCAAGATTTGCAGGCAAAGTCCATGGAGTAGTCGTCCATATCACGATGAAAACCTTTTTGTCTGCTATGCCCGGTAATCTATCTTTTAACTCCGAACTCCGAACTCCGAACTTTACATATATAGAGGGTGACTCCTTATCAACATATTCAACCTCTGCCTCTGCAAGGGCAGTAACACATGAAGGGCACCAGTGGACAGGCTTCTTGCCTTTATACACATAGCCTCTTTTTACAAACTCTGTAAACTCCTTTACTATTGAGCCTTCATAGGCATAGGACATTGTAAGATAAGGAGATAGCCAATCGCCGAAGACACCGAGCCTTTTAAATTCGTCTCTCTGTATATCAACGAACTTCGATGCATACTCCCGGCAGAGCTTCCTCTTTTCAAGGATGTCAACGCCCTCTTTTTTTTCACCAAGGTTCTTATCGACCTGAAGCTCTATAGGGAGTCCATGGCAGTCCCACCCCGGCACGTATGGCGCATAATAACCCTTCATGGATTTGTATTTCACAATTATGTCCTTCAGTATCTTGTTGAGTGCGTGTCCTATATGAATATGGCCGTTGGCATAAGGCGGCCCGTCATGAAGTATATAATGTTTGTTATTTTTGTTCTTCTCCTGAATCCTCTCGTATGTCTTCTTCTCTTCCCAGAACCTGAGCATCTCAGGTTCCCTATGGGTAAGGTTCGCCTTCATGGGGAAGTCTGTCTGTGGAAGGTTAAGAGTATCCTTGTAGTCATTTGACATAACCAAAAAGTTACCACTATGAAGGCTTGAAAGTCAAGGTTCGAGTGAACTTATGTTCGAGTAAACTTAAATAAATATCTGCCTCACCTCTCCTCTGTCTTCTCGTTTTTCTGTGCCTCACGTTCTGCTATGATCTTCTGCGTAAGGTGCCCAGGGACCTCCTCATAGTGAGAAAACTCCATGGAATAAAGCCCCCTTCCTGAAGTAAGGCTCTGGAGCTGGTTCGCGTATTTGAGCATCTCTGCCATTGGTACAAGGGCCATAATCTTCTGGTTTCCACCTGCCTGCGGTTCAACTCCCTGGATCTTCCCCCTCTTTGAATTTAAATCTCCAATTACAGCGCCGAGGGTTTCATCAGGGGTTGTTACCTCAACCTTCATTACGGGTTCAAGCAGCACAGGCCTTGCATCCTGAACAGCCTTCTTTATAGCCATTGAGCCTGCAATCTTAAACGCCATTTCTGATGAGTCAACAGAATGGTATGAGCCATCAAAGAGCGTAACTTTCAGGTCAACGAGCGGATAACCTGCAATAACACCCTCATGCATCGCCTCGACAATACCTTTCTCAACCGCTGGAATGTATTGTCTTGGTATTACTCCTCCAACAATCTTATCAACGAACTCAAACCCGGCACCCCTCGGAAGTGGCTCTATCTCAATCCAGCAGTCGCCATACTGCCCGCGTCCTCCAGACTGCTTCTTGTATTTGCCCTGGGTCTTTGCTGATGCCTTTATAGTCTCTCTGTAGGGAATCTTCGGAGTCTTCATCAGGACCTCGACTCCAAACTTCCTTTTTAATCTCTCAAGGGCTACCTCGAGATGGACCTGCCCCATGCCTGACAGAATCATCTCCTTTGTCTCATCATCCCTGTGGAACCTCAGGGTTGGATCCTCCTCAAGAATTCTATGAAGCCCAGCGCTCACCTTCTCTTCATCGCCCTTGCTCTTTGGGGCTATGGCATAGGAGATAATCGGTTCTGCAAATTTCACCTTCTCGAACACTATTGGATGGGTCTCATCAGAAAGGGTGTCTCCTGTGTTTGTATCCTTGAGTTTTGCAACAACGCCTATCTCACCGGGGCATACAACCTGCGCAGGAACCTGTTTTTTGCCAAGCAGGTAGAAGACCTGGCCTATCCTCTCCCTTGTGCCAGTTGTTGCATTAAGCACATTTGAATCTGCCTTGAGTGTGCCTGAATAGACCCTGAACATCGAGAGCTTTCCTGCATACGGGTCTGCAATGGTCTTGAATACATAGGCAGAGAGGGGTTCTTTCTCATCTGGCTTCCTTTCTACCTCTTTCCCCTCTTTTAGGTCCTTACCCCTGATCGGTGATATCCTTGCCATATCTGCCGGGGATGGAAGACAGAGTATAAGCGTATCAAATAGTTGCGGTATCCCGATATTTTTTGTGGCTGAACCGCATACAACAGGGATAAACCTTCTCGTCAATGACCCTTCCCTTATGCCTTTTATAATTTCATCCTGGGTCAGTTCTCCGCCCTCAAGGTATTTCTCAAGGAGGGTATCCTCTGACTCTGCAATCTTCTCGACAAGCTTCTTCCTGTATTCCTCTGCATCTAAAAGCATATCTGCAGGGATATCAGATTCCAGAGCCTTCCCATTATTGAACTTATAAGCCTTCATCTTTATAAGGTCGATAATGCCTGAAAAACTGTCTCCTGCACCTATTGGTATCTGCAGCGGTATTGCCTCTGTCTCAAAGGACTTTTCCAATTCCCCAACTGCCCTTGAGAAGTTTGCTGTGTCCTTGTCCATCTTGTTTATAAAAACAATCCTCGGGATCTCGTATTCACATGCATATTTCCATATCTTCTCTGTCTCTGCCTTGACACCTGATATTGCGCTGACTATGACAATGGCACCATCAACAGCCTTGAGACATCCCCTTGCATCCTCTATGAAATTTATAAAACCCGGGGTATCTATAAGATTTATCCTGTGGTTATTCCAGTTGCAAAAACATAGAGCTGATGTGGCGGTTATCTTTCTTGCTATCTCTTCTGGCTCGTAGTCTGTTGTTGTATTCCCACCCTCAACAGTGCCGAGCCTGTCTATAGAACCAGAGTCAAATAACATCGCCTCCACAATGGAAGTCTTTCCTGCACCCCCATGTGCGATAACAGCAACATTACGGATTTTGTTGACATCGAAGTTTGCCATAGGCCCCCCTATCTATTTAGTTGCAATTGACGAGTTACGAGTTGAGAGTTAAGAAAAACTCACATAACTCCGTAACTCTTGATGTCGCCAGGTGACGCGTTACGCATTACGTAACTTGTTACTCGTTACTGATTATCTCTTCAATAACAGGCATGGATTCAGTCTTCTTCGCTGCCCTGCCACTCCAGATTTTGATGCCGATAAAGGCAAGTATTAGTGCGCCAAAACCGAATATTGCTGAGACTATATCAGGGTCCATATCTTTAAATTGATGGCTGAATATCTCTTTACCGAGTATTGCGCCTATTATCAGGGCAAGGGCAGGAACACCATAGACAATGAAAGAACCCTTAAGGTAGGTGTACGGTTTCATAACAACCCTGACCTTCTGCCCAACATGGGCCTTTATGGGGTTCAGGGCATCTATCTCTGCGCCGCCTTCCGTGACCTTACATACCCCCGCTGCACACTGGTCACATACGCTCTTCCTTTCCACTATGACCTTAGCAGTGAAACCCTCAACGCTCTTTACTATGCCAATCTCATCCATTGCAGTCTCTTATCCTTCTTCCTTCAGAAGTTTGTATTCGATGCTGTCAACAAGTGCCTGCCATGATGCCTCGATGATATTCTCTGAGACTCCAACAGTCCCCCATTTTCTCTCTTCATCTCCAGACTCAACAAGCACCCGGACTTTCGCAGCCGTGCCCTTCCCTGCTGCGAGGACGCGGACTTTGTAGTCATGGAGTTTCACATCCTTTAGCGCTGGATAGAACTTATCGAGGGCCTTTCTCAGCGCGTTGTCAAGTGCATTCACAGGACCATTGCCAGTGGCAGCAGTATGCTCAATACGGCCTCCAACCCTCACCATTATGGTTGCCTCACTAAGAGGTTCCTCCCCTTCCTTCCTCTTTTCAACAATAACCCTGAAGCCTATCAGATCAAAGAACCTCTTGTGAAGGCCAAGGGCCTTTTTCATCAGCAACTCAAATGATGCCTCAGCTCCCTCGAACTGGAAACCCTGGTTTTCAAGTTCCTTTAAGGTGGTAACTATATCCTGAAGTTGAGGAGAGTCAGGGTCGAGGTGTATACCAAATTCCTCTGCCTTTCTTAGAATATTGCTCTTTCCTGCAAGGTCTGATATGAGGACCCTCTGGGAGTTTCCAACAAACTCTGGCCTTATATGTTCGTATGTCTCTGGTTTTTTTCTTATTGCGCTCACATGCATACCACCCTTGTGCGCAAAAGCGCTGTCGCCCACAAAGGGCTGCCTCTTGAAATGTCTGAGATTCGCTATCTCATTCACAAACCTCGAGACATCCCTGAGCCTCCTGAGTTGCTCATCTGTAACACATCCCAATCCGAGCTTTATCTGAAGATTCGGGATCACAGAGCAGAGGTTTGCATTCCCGCACCTCTCCCCAAGGCCATTTATAGTTCCCTGCACATGGGATGCGCCGAGGTCTACAGCTATGATAGAATTTGCAACAGCGCACTCAGAGTCGTTATGAGCATGTATCCCGACTGGAGCGGTCACTTTGCTGAGAACCGCCCCTGTTATCTCTTTCACATCGGCAGGGAGTGTGCCTCCATTTGTGTCGCAAAGCACAAGGCAGTCTGCGCCAGCATCCTGTGCAGATAAAAGACATTGCATCGTAAACTCTGGATTGTCTCTGTATCCATCAAAGAAGTGCTCTGCATCAAAGAAGACCTTATCAACATGCTTTTTCAGATAAAAAATAGAGCTGTGTATCACATCGAGATTCTCCTTAAGGGGTATCCTTAATGCCTCTTTCACATGAAAGTCCCATGTCTTCCCGACAATAGTCACAACTCCTGTCTTTGAATCAAGGAGTGCCTTGATATTCGTATCCTCATCGACCTTGTGTTTAGGCCTGTGTGTACTGCCAAAGGCAACAACCAGCGAGCTCTTAAGGCTGAGTTTTCTTACCTTCTTGAAGTAATCTATATCTTTTGGATTGGAACCTGGATAGCCTCCCTCGATATAGCGAACCCCGAGCTCATCGAGTTTCTCTGTTATCCTGAGCTTATCCTCAACAGAAAAGGCAACATCCTCTGCCTGGGCACCATCTCTTAATGTAGTATCATATATCTCGATCTTACGCATATCTGGTTTTTAATTTAACACATTTAGCTTAACAAAAAAAAACCTGACTACCACTTTATCAATGCAGATGCCCATGTGAGACCTCCGCCGAATGCCTCAAGGAGGATATAATTCCCATCCCTGACCCTTCCGGTTTTGGCAGCCTCATCAAGGGCTATCGGGATGGATGCAGCAGAGGTGTTTCCATATCTGTCAAGGTTCACAATGACCCTATCCATTGGTAAGTCAAGCCTGTTTGCTGTTGCCTGTATTATTCTCAGATTTGCCTGATGGGGTATGAGAAGCGAAAGTTGTGATGGCTTTAATTTGTTCTCCTTCAGGGTATCAACAATAAGGTTCTCGAGCGTTCTCACTGCAACCTTGAATGTTTCATTACCCTTCATCTTGAGATAATGAAGCCTCTTTTTTATCGTATCTTTTGATACCGGGTTCCTTGAACCGCCTCCAGGAAGGTTCAAGAGTTCCCACAAGCTGCCATCAGAATGTATCTTTGTTGATATTATTCCCCTGTCCTCTTCTGTTGGCTCAAGAATAGCTGCACCAGCACCATCCCCAAAGAGAACGCATGTTGACCTGTCCTCCCAATCCGTGAACTTGGAAAGTATCTCTGCGCCAACAACAAGGATTCTTTTATACGTGCCGCTCCTTATAAAGCTGTCAGCAACAGAAAGACCATAAATAAAACCAGAGCATGCAGCATTGATGTCAAAGGCAGCAGCCTTCCTTGCGCCGAGCTTGTCCTGAAGAAGGCACGCGGTTGACGGTACAGGCATGTCGCCTGTGACTGTTGCAACGATGATGAGGTCTATATCCTTCGATTTTAAATTAGCTCCCTTAAGTGCTGCCTTTGATGCCTCATATGCAAGGTCTGATGCAGCCTGCTTCTCATCAGCAATCCTCCGCTCCTTTATGCCTGTTCTCTCAGTAATCCATTCATCCGATGTATCCACCATCTTTTCGAGGTCCTGGTTTCTGAGAATCCTCTCAGGTGCGTAAGAGCCTGTTGCAATAATTTTAGACCTTAACAACTGTCCTCTCCTTAGCATGCAGATTGCTTATATCCTCTGATATAATTTCATACACCTTCTTTTTAGAAAATTCTGCAGCAACCCTCAGTGCATTTCTTATCGCCTTTGACGTGGACCTTCCGTGGCTTATTATGCATGTGCCGTTTATTCCGAGAAGCGGTGCTCCGCCATATTCAGCATAATCTGTCTTCTTCTTGAAGTTTCTTAAGGCAGGTTTCATCAGGAGATACCCAACCCTTCCGGTTGTCAGCTCTGCAATTTCCCTCTTGAGCATCTTCATTATAGCCTCAGCCAGTCCCTCGCTGGTCTTGAGCACGATGTTACCTATGAACCCATCACATACAACAACGTCGGCGTTGCCTGCGAAGACATCCTTGCCCTCGATGTTCCCTGTGAAGTTTATATCCGCCTCTTTAAGGAGCTTGAATGCCTCTTTCGTGAGTTCATTCCCTTTTGTATCCTCTTCCCCAATGCTCAGGAGTGCCACCTTTGGCTCAGGCCTCTCAAGTATGGACCGACAGTAGGCATTCCCCATTACCGCAAACTGGAGAAGATTTTCGGGTCTGCAGTCAACATTTGCACCTGCATCTATAAGCACAAACGGACCCTTTAGTGTTGGCATTATGGCTGCTATGGCAGGCCTATCAACACCCTTTGATGTGCCGAGAATAAACAGGGCAGTTGCCATTGCAACGCCAGAGTGACCTGCGCTCACAACAGCATCTGCCCCGCCGTTTTTAACAAGCTCAACAGCCTTTCTTATGGAAGAGTCTTTCTTTTTTCTGAGGGCAACGGTAGGGGATTCGTCCATCCCAATAACCTGGGATGCATGTTTGATCAGAATGCGGTTAGCCGGGTATCTTTTCCCATCGAGCTCTTTCTTCAGATGTGATTCATCACCGACAAGAATTACCTCGATGTCATCGTATTCGCTTACGATCTCAACAGTGCCCTCGACCGTAACAGCAGGGGCATGGTCACCCCCCATCGCATCAAGGGCAACCCTCATGCCTCTTTTTCAACGATCTCAAGAACCTTACGGCCATTATATGAGCCGCAGCTCGGGCAGACCCTGTGTGGCAGTTTGAGTTCATTACACTCAGGGCACTGGCTGAGGTCAGGTGTCTGACCTTTCCAGTTTGCCCTTCTCTTGTCCCTTCTTGACCTTGTATGTCTGTGCGTTGGATTTGCCACTTCTTACTCCCTTCCTCCAAATTGCTGATTGTTGATTCAAGAGCCTCCTATTTATCCAATAATTTCTTTAAAACTTCAAGTCTAGGGTCTATATATTTCTCGCTGCAACTGCAGCTGTCAGTGTTCAGGTCTGTCCCGCACCTCAGGCATATGCCTTTGCAGGCCTCGCTGCAGAGGGGCTTCATCGGGGTATTCAAGATTACCTGTTCTTTCATCAATTCCTGAATGTCAAGTTCATCACCTGCATAAAATCCCATATCGAGTTCCTCCCCCTTAAGTTCATACCTCTCTTCCCCCCTGAGTTCCTCGGCTGGATGGTACACAACGTCAACAGGCACAAGCACCTCTCTCCTGAAGTCTTTGAGGCATCTGCCACACTGCAACTCTACATGGGCTGTAAGGTCGCCTCTTATAATAACCTCTTGACCAACCTTCTCGACTCTGAGCCTTGCTGTAACAGGAGAGATTAACTTAATGACGTCTAACTCCAGTGACTCCTCGCCCTCTAAGTCAAGCCCTTCATCCGGTATCTCTGAGATTACCACTTTCATTTTTAAAGACCCGCAGTAAAACGTTTGATTATAAAGGCTATTCCATACTATTGTCAAGAAATGAAGGGGTCACGAACGACCTTCCACTGTCTGCAATTCAACTACCTTCGATTCTTCCCTGTGCATTGATGACTTTCCATCGAGTATGCCGCCTTCTGAAATAGAGAGTTTGCTTGTCACTATCTCACCAATGATCCGACCTTTAGATTTTATCTCGATAATCTCTTTTGCCTTTATATTGCCATCAATCCTTCCACCAACTATGACACCCCTTGCCATAGCATCGCCTTTGAGATATGCCTTCTCTCCGAGGATAAGCCAGTCAGCCTCGACATTGCCGTCAACCGTGCCATCTATCCTGAGAGTCCCCTTTGTCTTTATCTCACCCCTAAAATGACTGTTGCCTCCAACAAAGGATTCAAGTTTCTCGGTATTCTTTGAAAACATCTGCTAATTCCTCCCTTCAATAAAAGATTTCGGATTAACAGCCCTGCCATTTTTCCAGACTTCATAATGAACGTGTGGGCCAGTGGAATTCCCGGTTGAACCCAGATAAGCGATGATGTCTCCCCTTTTCACGCGCCTGCCAATACTCACTGCATTCATCTTGTTATGTGCATAACACGTTGAATATCCAAACCCATGTTCTATAACAACAAGGTTTCCGCTTCCACCGCTCCAACCAGAAAAACTGACAATACCGTCTGCAGTGGCCTTTACAGGATTCCCAGGGCTCGATGTTATATCAAGACCCGTATGAAAATCCTCCTCGCCAGTCTTTGGATGTTCCCTCTTACCATAATGAGAAGTTATATTTCCATCAACAGGCCATCCCTTTGGGGTTGCCATATAAAGGTCTTTCTGCTGGCTCAAATAATCCTTAATATCTCCGACAGTTTCCATGGTTTTCTCAATTTGTTGCTTTAAAGTTTCCATATCGATTGAGCCGCTGTCTGATGTGTCCACATTTTCAAGAACCCTGTCCTTTGTACCGAGAGAGAAGAGTCTTCTAAACTCGCCTTCAGCCTTCTTTAGGGCTAACATCGTTGCCCTGAGATCTATGAACTGGCTTGAGTAATAATTCAGTCTCATTTTCATTCTATTGTACTCAAATGTATCAACAGCTATTGAGAAAACGTATACCGTCCCGATGAGCCACAAGACTATCGAGACAAGGATTCCTATGGATGGGATTCTAAGGCTGAATGGCCTCGTATTGCTGTGAGGGATTAACATTATCGTTATGGGAGTAAATGCCCTTTTAAGAAACACCTTAATTTTATACATACCTTACGCCTCTGCCTCCTTTCTCAATGTTTCCGATTATGTATGAATTAAAGCCAGATTTATTCAATATAGAGATGGCATCCTGAGAAACATCCATAGAAACGATAAGAATATAACCGATTCCCATATTAAATGTCCTCTTCATATCATCATCCGGTACATTGCCCATATCTTTTATGAAGTTGAATATTGGAGGCGCAGGCCATGAATTTTTATTTATGCTCGCACAGACACCTTCAGGGAATATCCTCGGCAGGTTGCCTGGAATGCCTCCGCCTGTGATGTGGGCCATACCCCTGACCTTGACTTTATCCTTAAGTGCATTAAACGCCTTCACATAAATCCTTGTTGGCTTCAAAAGCTCCTCGCCGAGGGTTGTGCCGAGTTCCCGGATATATGTCCCGATATCCAGCTTCTCCATATCAAAAAAGAGCTTCCTGACAAGGGAATACCCATTACTGTGAAGACCGCTTGATGCAATCCCTATGAGCACATCTCCTTCTTTTATATCCGAGCCACTGATTATCTTCTCTTTATCAACAACGCCAACTGCAAAACCGGATAGATCATATTCGCCTTCGGGATAGAATCCAGGCATCTCTGCTGTCTCGCCTCCTATGAGTGCGCACCCAGCATCCCTGCAGCCCTCAACTATCCCCTCTATGACCTCAGCAGCCTTCTCAGGCCTGAGTTTTCCTGTTGCGAGATAATCGAGGAAAAACAAAGGTTCTGCGCCACTGGTAAGGATGTCATTCACACACATTGCAACAAGATCAATGCCGACTGTGTTATGCCTGTCCATCATAAAGGCTATTTTCAACTTTGTGCCGACACCGTCTGTGCCACTCACGAGAACAGGCTCTCTGTATTTATTTATGTCGAGTTTAAAGAGTGCGCCAAAGGAGCCGATATCAGTCATGACCTCATGCCTGAAGGTCCTCCTGACAAGAGGGGAGATGAGATTTACGAACCTGTCCCCTTCGTCAATATCAACACCAGCCCTCTTATAGGTAAGCTCGTTACGCATCTCTATTGAAGTTCCAGGTTCCAGGTTTGAGGTTTTGAGATTAAGTCCGAACCTCGGACCAATTTTAAAACTCTTGTATTTTGCACAAAGAAGACATAAAGGTCAAGGATTTTTTTGGTTTTTCTGATAGAATATCTTTGATGCCAGTTATCCTTGTTACGAACGACGACGGTGTTCATTCACCTGGATTAATCGCCCTCTTCAGGGCCATGAAAGAACTTGGCGATGCATACATCGTTGCACCTGACAGGGAAAGAAGCGCTGCAAGCCATTCCCTCACACTCCACAGACCCCTCAAGGTAGAAGCGATCAGAGAGCACGTCTATGCTGTCAATGGAACACCAACAGACTGCGTGACCATCGGTGCAAACAAGGTTCTTCCTAAAAAACCCGACCTCGTTGTCTCTGGCATCAACAAAGGCGGAAACCTCGGAGATGATGTCACGTATTCTGGTACTGTCTCTGCTGCCATAGAGGGAACCATACTCGGTATCCCATCCTTTGCCATTTCGATGGTTGGAGAAAAAAATTTCCATTTTGATACTGCATCATCCGTTGCCCTCGAAATTGGCAGATATATCCTTGAAAAATCCTTACCCTATGATACACTTTTAAATGCGAATGTCCCGAATGTCCATAGAAACAGTGTCCTGGGAATCAAATTCACAAGACAGGGAAAGCGCATCTATGACAACTCCATCCAGGAGACATTCGACCCAAAAGGAGAAAAGCATTACTGGATCGGCGGAGGGAAACCCTACTGGGAGCATGGTGAGGACACAGACTTTCAGGCTATTCAGGAGGGATACATCTCTATTACTCCGATACACCTCGACCTCACCAATTATGATGCACTTGAGTATTTGAAGAAGGTGTGGAAAGGGAGTTAGGGGAAAAGGCAGGGATAGGGTGAGGGGTAGGTCTAAGTAATGAAAAATCAGATAAATAAATATGATGTCATAATCGTGGGCGCAGGCCCTGCAGGTATCTTCTCTGCCATCGAACTCATCGAGAAAAATGAGAACCTGAAGATACTCATCATTGAAAAGGGTGCGGATATCGATAAAAGGGAATGTCCCATGAAACTCAGGGAGGTTTCGTGTAACGCGTGTCCTGAGTGTGCTCTCCTGAGCGGCTGGGGAGGTGCCGGAGCATTCAGCGATGGAAAGTTGAACCTTTCCCCTGAGGTGGGAGGGTTCCTTTCGCGTTACATAGATAAAGACACACTGCAGTCCCTGATTATTTATGTTGATGAGATATATGTAAGGTATGGTGCGCCTCGTGAAACATATGGCGGAAGCAGGGAAGAGATAGCAGAACTCGAAAAGCTTGCGTCAAGGAACGACCTCGTATTCATCCCATCAAGGATAAGACATATCGGCACTGACAGATGCAGGGGACTATTGAAAAGGATAAAAGAGGTCCTCAACAGGGGGGTAGAAACCATATTTGATTCTGATGCAGAGAGGGTGCTTGTAGAAAATGGGAAGGCAGTTGGGGTTAGACTTAAAAGCGGTGAAGAGTTTTTTTCAAACTTTGTCATCCTTGCGCCTGGGAGGGAAGGTTCAAGATGGCTTGAGAAGGAGGCAAAATATCTCAGGCTCACACTCCTGAAGAACCCTGTTGACATTGGTGTGCGGGTTGAAATCCCTGCATCTGTATTAGAACCCCTCACAAAGATAACGTATGAGCCAAAGCTTATATTTTATTCGAAGAAATTCGATGATAAGGTAAGGACATTCTGCGTAAATCCCTATGGTGAAGTTGTCAGAGAATACCTTAAGGGTATCTGGACCGTAAATGGCCACAGCTACGCGAATAGAAAGACCAATAACACAAACTTTGCACTCCTTGTGAGCACATACTTCACAGAGCCATTCAATGAGCCTATCTCCTATGGAAGATACATCGCGCGGCTTGCGAACTTCATTGGACAGGGTGTAATCGTACAGCGCCTCGGCGACCTTCAGCGTGGAAGACGCTCAACCCACGAAAGGATTTCAAGGGGGATTGTGCAGCCAACATTGAAGGATGCAACCCCCGGTGATCTGAGCTTTGTAATCCCCTATCGCTATCTATTAGATATCATTGAGATGCTTGAGGCACTTGACAGGATTGCACCCGGAGTAAATTCAAGACACACCCTTCTCTATGGTGTTGAGGTGAAGTTCTATTCCATGCAGCTCAAGCTGACAAATAATCTTGAGACAGAGATCGAAAACCTCTTTGCAGTTGGCGATGGTGCAGGCGTGAGCAGGGGGCTGATTCAGGCATCTGCATCAGGAGTAATAGCAGCGAGGGAGATAGCGAGAAGGATGTAAAGATGACAGGGCATGGATAGTTATGGATTTTAAAGAATTAAGAGAGTTAATGGTTAAAACCCAGCTCATCCCCAGAGGAATAAAGGGCGAACGTGTCCTTGATGCCATGAGAAAGGTTCCCAGACATCTCTTTGTTGATGATTTCATCCAGCATAAGGCATACGATGACATGGCCATTCCAATTGGAGACGGACAGACTATATCACAACCCTATATGGTTGCAATCATGACGGAACTTCTTGAGCTGAAGGGTAATGAAAAGGTCCTTGAGATAGGCACAGGCTCTGGCTATCAGACCGCAATACTTGCAGAGCTTGCCAGAGAGGTTTATACACTCGAGAGGTTCTCATCCCTCGCTGACAGGGCAAAGGAGAGGTTCATCTCACTTGGATATACAAATATCAAGATAAGGGTTGGCGATGGCACCCTTGGCTTGCCAGAGGCTGCACCCTTTGACCGGATACTGATAACTGCGGGCACACCAAAAATACCGGCGCCGCATGTAGAGCAATTAAGCGAAGGTGGAATCATAGTTGCACCTGTTGGCGATAGATTTTCCCAGATTCTCATAAAGGCAAAAAAAGAGAACGGTGAAATAACTGAGGAGTATCACACCCCATGCGTATTCGTGCCGCTGGTCGGAAAGTATGGGTGGAGGGAATCGGAGAATAGTGAATAGTAAAAGTGAAGCTCTCCGAGCAAAGCTCGGAGAGCTTCCATGTAAGGAAAATTTTTTATTTAGATAGCTGACTTTCATCCCCGACTAAAAGTCGGGGCATTCAGTCAACATCCATGTAAATTATCTTATTCGCTCGTTTTCGTCATCTCTCTTAGAAGGTGTCTATACATCTCCATATCTTCTTTGTCCATTTTCTTTCCTCCAAACCTCGCCTCTTCATAGAGTCTTATGAACTCTGCTGCCTTTCCGTCTATACCGAGTCTCATCGCCTCACGTGCCACATCTGATGGGGTTGAAGATGCGGTTATCATTGCACCCCTGTTCTCCAACGCACCCCTGAGTTTCAGATAATTGGCCGTTACAAAGTCATATCTTTTATGACCAAGCCTTTTTATAATGAATACCACCAGCACAGTGATTGCAACGAAAATAATTATATATAGTGCTGGCTCTATCCCGTGCACTTTAACCTCTGGCATCTGCGGCATCCTCACAAAGGGCATATAGATAAACTCTATGAGTCTCATCTGGTCAATTGAACTGAACCCAATGACGTATCTGTACCATTTCAATCTCAGGGTATCGAGGTACATGGCTAAAAGAGATGGCATCTCAACTGATGCCACTGGTGGCGTGGGATCAAATCTTTTCCACCTGCCATCAATAACAGCCTCAACCCATGAGTGGGCATTGCTCTGCCTCACGATTATATATCCGCCGTACTTGTTCTCTTCTCCGCCTACAAAGCCGGTTACAATCCTTGCAGGTATCCCAACAGCCCTCAGCATGAACACCATTGATGTTGCATAGTGTTCACAGTAACCCTTTTTCGAATTAAAGAGAAAATTCTCTATGGGAGAGACGCCCTCTGGAGGAGAAGATGTTATCAGGGAGTATTTGTAATTTGTTTTTAGATAGTCCTCAATCCCGACAGCCTTCTCCGTGTCTGTTCTTATGCCTTTTGTAATGTCTTCTGCAAGTCTCGAAATCCGTCCAGCATCAGGAGAAAGTTGAAGATAACGCAAGAGGTCGCCCTCTGCCACCTGTTCCTCAAAAATGCTGTACACGGTGTAACTCATCCTCATGGAAGACTTGCGAGGGATAAAAAGGGCACCTGCATCATCAACAAGCAGCGTCCGGCTTTCAATCTCAACCGCAGTGACATTGTTCAGTCCGAATATCACTTCTGATTCTATTGGTTCAAGAAATATCCTCTGGATTATTGCTTTATCCCTGGGAAACGGCCTGAGCAAAAACTGTTCGCCTTTCTTCTGTATCTCATATTTATCCTCCAGTGTATCCTGCCATGATTTGCCGTCAAAATAATTCAGGGTTAAGCCCCTCCAATAAAAAGGCCATTCAGCCCTGCCAGAAAGTTCAACCCTCATAACAATAGTCGGATCGAGTTTCACATTACCAAAGGAACCGAAGTCCACTCTCTCTGAGAAGCCAACTGTCTTTATCCCCTTTGTGAGGCTTCTTCCCAGTAGACCGCCCTTTATCCTCGGTGCTGAAATAAAAAACAGAGTGGTTGCAAGCAGGGTTATCAAGGATATGACTACCACTGGCCTTTTAAATCTTACCCTCTGCAGCGTCCCCTCTTTCAAAAAGTGGGACAGGACCATTGCCGTAACAAGGGCTACAAGGAAAAGCACAAATACAACTCCAAAGGCAATTGAGCGCGTCAGCTCTGATGCTATGATTAACTGAAGCAGAGACATAAAATAAACCTGAAGATGGTCCCACGGCTCCTTCAGGTCAAAGCTCTTTATTGCATGGAAAACTATTGTGAGATGGGCTACTGCGATGAATACATCGCCTGTTATTACAAGGGCATCGAAAATGGAAAAAAAGAGGGCAGCTATAGAAAGACCACCTATTGTCCATTTTGATGCATGAGGCATACCCTTCCAGAGTCTGTAATAACCAGGGATAAGACCGATACCAGCTATAAACATAAAGGGATTTAACGCCCCTGAGATAAAAAGGCTTATGCAGCCTGTAAAGGCAAGTACTGCTGTCATCGCCTTATAAAGCGGCGGCATAAATCACCATATCGCAGCGTGAGGTCATCTTCTTCAATGGCGAGTCCTCTGATTTGAGTATCAGGAGGCTTGCGCCTTCAATTTCCTGTGGCATGGGACACTCCCATGTATCCTCCTCCTCTATAACTGCGAGGATATCGAGGATTTTAAACAGGTGTTCTGAGCCGCTGCCGAATGGAATAAGTTTTCTGCATGTCATCAGCCTGAGAAAAAATCCATCTCTCAGAAGCCTGTCAGACGCTGATGCTGCGAGGGATACAGCCTTTTCGAATATATCCTTATTCAGGGGCCCTATATTGTCGAGTATCACAGTAAGTATCTTTGTTTCCTCTATACCAAACTCCTTCATCATGAGCTTTCCTGCCTTTGCAGATGCTTTCCAGTGTATCCTGCGCATATCATCACCGTACCTGAAATCCCTTATCATACTCAACTCCTCACCTGTCCCGGGCCTTGTGATATAGGTCCCATAGCCATGTCCTGTCAATTCAGGGAGCAGCCCATCAACCTCCCTTATCTCAGGATAGACGATTATCTCTCCGCTTACGCGTGACTTTATCTTTTTTGAAAACAGGATAAGCGGAAAGCCGCTCTCAATGATGAAATCACCATATCTGTAGATTCCCCTTCTCTCGAATAAAACAGAAACGTCCATAGAAATTTCGGATGAGGATGGTATATAAGGCATGTATCCAGCGCCTTTTATCCCTTCTAAAAGATGAACCTTTATTGAGTATGATGGCAATAGCCTTTTCCTGTTTGATATGGATATTTTAAAAATTGCCCTGCCTTTTACGAATACTGGATGCTGGACAGATACACTCAGGGTTAACCCCCTGAGATTAAGACTCAATACAGTAAGAGAGATTGTCAGGATGGAGAGCATCATGGAGAGGATAAGGTATATGAGATTATTGCCTGTATTGAACGCTGCCACTGCTATGAGGAATGTGGCAAGCAGAAACCTCTTACCCTCTCTCGTCGGTCTCACGGTTTTAGCCCCCTCGAACCCTTCAGCGCTGTTAAACTCAAACCGGAACAGGAATCTTTTCGAGTATCTCTTCCACCACCCTCTCAGCATCAGATATATATGTGCGTGCCTTGAGTATTATCCTGTGTCCAAGGACAAGAGGCGCTGGCTCCTTTATGTCATCAGGCACAACATAGTCTCTGCCCTCGTAATATGCGTTCGCCTTTGCAGCCTTGAGCAGGAATTGTGCCCCCCTTGTGCTTGCACCAAGTCTCACCCTATCATTCCTTCTCGTTTCAGTGATGATTGCCATAAGATAATCAAGGAGGCTCTCATCAACCCTGACATTATCAACCTCTTTCTGCATCCGCAGTATTTCCTCGCCTGTTATCACTGGTTCAAGATGCTCCAGCAGCTCAAAGCTTGATTGCTCAAGCACAGCCTGCTTTTCGTATTCAGGAGTCGGATAACCAAGTTTTATATGCATCATGAACCTGTCAAGCTGGCTTTCAGGAAGTGGAAAAGTTCCCTGATATTCTATCGGGTTCTGCGTTGCAATGACCATGAATGGCTCTGGGAGTGTGTATGTCTTCCTTTCTACAGATACCCTCCTCTCATTCATTGCCTGAAGTAGAGCTGACTGGGTCTTCGGGTTAGTCCTGTTTATCTCATCGGCAAGCACTATGTTTGCGAATACAGGGCCTGGCTTGAACTCAAACTCCCTGTTCTCAGGGTTATATATGCTCACGCCTATGATGTCTGTCGGAAGGAGGTCGCTTGTAAACTGCACCCTCTGAAATGAGCAGTTTGTTGCCCTGGCAAGGGTAAATGCAAGGGTGGTCTTTCCAACGCCAGGCACATCCTCTATAAGGAGATGTCCCCTTCCAAGGAGGGTGACAATAGCCATCTTAACAGCCCTGCCCTTCCCCTTTATTATTAGGTCCATCCTTTGGTGTAGTAGTTTCAGTGAATTATTTTCCATTACATTATTATTACCCCAATCCAGCAATAAGAGTTATAAATTCAATATCACCAATGCCTATAGGAGGCATGGCAGGTGAAGAATTTTTAGTTCGACACCTTTAAATCCTTCATAAAAGGATTAAACAACCTTATCATCAAAAGCTAAACAGATCAATCAGATTAGAAATATCTTTATGATATCTTGTCGATTCTAAAAATTATGAACCCCTGCCATACCTCCTATAGTTATCGCTGGATATTTGAGTATTATACAACGAATAAAACCCTTGACACATTACTTCTAAAATTTTATCCTTAGCCCATATGAAAAAACCATGGGCAGGGAGATTCAAGGAAAAGACCTCAAGGACTGTCGAGTCATTCACAGAATCCATCTCTTTTGACAGACGTCTCTGGAGATACGATATTATGGGGAGTATTGCCCATGCAAAGATGCTGGGCAAACAGGGCATAATCCCAGGGTCAGACTCTGAGAAGATAGTCAGAGGCCTCGAGGAAATTGCTAAAGAGATAGAGGCAGGAAAGTTCAAGTTCAGGGACGACCTCGAGGACATACATATGAACATAGAGGCAGCCCTCATAAAAAATATAGGCCCTGTCGGAGGAAAACTTCACACAGCAAGGTCAAGAAACGACCAGGTTGCCCTCGACCTCAGACTCCTTCTCAGGACTGAGGCAAAAGAGATAATATCCCTCATAAAGCGGTTCCAAAAAACGATACTCAGCGTTGCAGAAAAAAATCTTGATGTTGTGATGCCCGGCTACACCCATCTCCAGAGGGCACAGCCAGTGCTCCTATCACACCATCTTCTATCATATATCGAGATGCTCCAGAGGGACAGGGAGAGGCTTGAGGATGCATTGAAAAGGATAAACATTCTTCCCCTCGGTTCATGCGCCCTTGCAGGGACAACACTGCCGATAGACAGGGCATATGTAGCAAAACTGCTCGGATTTAAGGGGATCTCAGAAAACAGCATTGATGCGGTCTCTGACAGAGACTTTGCCATAGAGTTTCTATCTGATGCGAGCACGCTCATGATGCACCTCTCAAGGCTTGCCGAGGAACTTGTCCTCTGGTCAACAGAGGAGTTCTCCTTTATTGAGCTGCCTGATGCATTCACAACAGGCTCGAGCATAATGCCGCAGAAGAAGAACCCTGACGTGGCAGAGCTTGTGAGGGGAAAAACAGGAAGGGTCTACGGAAATCTTGTCTCGCTCCTTACGATAATGAAGGGGCTCCCCCTTTCATATAACCGTGACATGCAGGAAGACAAAAAGCCTGTTTTCGACACAGTGGATACACTGAAGGCATGCCTTGCTGTATTTGATGAGATGTTTTCAGGGATAAGATTCAAAAAACAAAGGATGCGTGAGACAGCAGGAGAGGCATATTCCACTGCAACAGACATTGCAGAGTATCTTGTCAGAAAGGGTCTTCCATTCAGAGAAGCCCATGAAGTAACAGGAAGAATTGTACTTCACTGTATCGAGAACAGAAAGAGGCTTGAGGCACTCTCAATTGAAGAGCTCAAGAAGTTCTCTTACTTAATAGGGGAAGATATCTATTCTAACATTGAGGCTGAAGAGTCTGTGAAGGCAAGGAGATCGAGGGGCGGCACTGCGCCATCAGAGGTCAGGAAACAGATAAAAAGACTCAGAAGCGTAATCAGATGAGAGAATACAGAATACAGAACACAGCCTCCCTATCTCTGTTATCTGTTATCTGCGTTCTGTTCCTGCTTGCCTCATGCGGGAAAAAAGGAGAGCCTGTCCTTAAATCCTATGAAAAACCTGATGCACCATCGGGCCTGAGGGCAATACACGGGGATGATAAGACAAAACCTGAAGGGACTCCAAGCACGGATTCAAATGTCATTGTTATAAATCCAAAACCTGTTCCCTGAATTTGTTGAATTCGGGTTTAATTTTATGATTTTTAATTATATCCTAAATTGAGCGATTCTTTGATTATAAATCACTCTTTGACAGGCGAGACGCCTGTCCTACTGTTTGACGACATCACCCATAGGGTAGGACAGCCGTCTCGGCTGTCATGGGTTTGTATAATAAATCGCTCAATTTAGGTATATAATTGTTTATGGTTAAAGCTCATGAATCCTTTATAGACAGGGCATTAAAGCTACTCAATCGTATTGCTGATTTTATTGCCTTCAGAGGTCTGACCATTCGTTGGAGGTTTACCCTCTTCTTCTTTGGAACGCTCTTCTGGTTCATAGTTATCGCTTCTATTTCCATAGTAACCATGCGGATTGAAAGTTCGTATTACAAAGGGCTTGAGGCAATAGCAAACCATGATAACGCAGGGCAAAGGGTTATCAGGAAGTTGAGGGGTGCAAGTATATCTGCCCATAAGGTCGTAATATACAATGACATTTATGTAATCAGTCAGCATGCTGAAAGGGGAAGGGCAAGGCTTGATGATGCGACAGCGTTTATTCAGATATTACTAAAAGGAGGGGTGCTCAGAGATTACTCCAAGGCAATAGAACACCTTTTTGATGAATTTTTAGTAAAACCTGTTCAGGGTAGTGAGCGTAAGAAACTTCTAATAGAGGCGATGGGGAAGGTTGAGAAGTTACGCGAGGTATTTGATAGGTTAATTATGGTTAAGTTAGGGAGAGATTACGAATACAGGCTCTTAGAGGGCTTAAGAGAGGTTGATACAATTACCATGGAGACAATAATAGTTATGAGCAATTTTTCTTCTGCCAACACAAAACTAATTCATGATAACAAATACAAAATAAATAGATTGCAATACATATTAATAATTGCAATTGCCCTATCATTACTTACTGCAACCTCATTATTATTGATATTCCTCATCAGACTTTCCAGTTCTATGACAAAACCCATAAAGACAATGACAGGGTATATTAAGGACATTTCGGCTGGTGGGGTGATTACTTCACAAAGACATACCCGGATGGCGGAAAAAGACGAGATGGGAGAGCTTTTCCATCAATTTGAGGGTCTTGTAGGGTGGTTCACCGAGATAAATTCCTATAAAAAGGTCATAGAGGAAGACTATACAGTAGAGGATGTGTATTCCAGGCTTGCAGATGTCTTTAAAAGGCAGATAGGGCTCGATAATTTCCTGATCTATGAGGTATCAAATAGCAAAAACACTATGAAGGTTGTGTATCCGTTAGGGTCTGTGGGGTCGGAAATTTACTGTAACAGGGATACCCCGATTGACTGCAACCTCTGCAGGGCAAAGAAGACCGGACATATTATCTCATCACTGGAGTATCCTGATATATGCAGGCAATTTCTCTATGATAAGGAAAAGGAGTATGTCTGTGTGCCGCTGATTATGGGAGGCAGCACAGGCGGCGTAGTCCAGTTTGTATTTGATAAACATGAAGAAGGATTCAGTCAGGAGGCAGTAGATAAAAAGGTCTCTAATGCCCGGCAATACATAGATGCAGCCCTCCCTGTTATTGAGGCAAAGAGGCTTCAGCTCGCCTTAAGAGAATCATCCCTCAGAGATACCTTAACAGGTTTACATAACAGGAGATTCCTCGAAGAGTATGTTGAAACCTTCGTGTCAGGGGTTTTAAGGAAAAAGACGCTCATGGGGCTTCTGATGTGTGATGTAGACTTCTTTAAAGAGGTAAACGATGTCTATGGGCACGATGTTGGGGATATGGTCTTGAGGGAGACAGCAAACATCATAAAGGGAAATGTCAGGTGTTCAGACATGGTTGTAAGATTTGGAGGGGAGGAATTTTTGGTAATCTTAATGGATGTCAGAGAAGGTGAAGCACAGGGGGTAGCAGAGGAGATAAGGAGTCAGATGGAAGGTGCCAAGATAAAGATAGCTGGAGGCCTTATCCAGAAGACAATCAGTATAGGGATAAGTGAATTTCCAAAGGATACAGAACAATTCTGGGAGGCTATCAAGTTCTCAGATGTAGCCCTTTATAAGGCAAAAGAGACAGGCAGAAACAGGGTCGTTAGATTTACTCAGGAGATGTGGGCCGAGGAAAAATATTAATGCCCTCCTGACTTCAGTATCCCGGAGGCAGCGAGCATCAATACCAGAACCTCAAGGATTGCGATGACACCATAAACTGAATCTTTCTTTCTGAAGAGT
The DNA here is from genome assembly GCA_020723925.1 of Nitrospira japonica. Classification (GTDB taxonomy): domain Bacteria; phylum Nitrospirota; class Thermodesulfovibrionia; order Thermodesulfovibrionales; family DYHX01; genus DYHX01. The sequence goes on from DYHX01000005.1 coordinate 23,873, forward strand.
ATCGGAATAACCCGTGTATAGCATATGATGGTTACACCAGCAAGAAAGGCAATCCCGATAAAATTAAGAAAATCCCCTCTGCCGAGCATCCCGATCCATGACCAGCCAGGATAAATATTTGTATATTCAAGATATTTATGAACAGACATGCCCCAGTATTTTGAAAGGTCATTTACAGGCACATGGGGCTGAAGAATGCCTGACAGATAGATAATAAATGTAACCATTAGAATAAGCAGTCCTATCTTCATCCCCATATCAAGTATCTTTGCATAGGCAAGCTGTTCCTTTGTTGCCTTTAATCTCTTTTCCATAGAATTCCTCCGTTTATTATAGTGAATAGTGAACAGTGATAAAATCAAAAATTTTTACTATTCACTGTTCACTGACGACTATTCACTGTCTTTATCAGTTCCATATTCCAAGACCTTTAAGCAACGCCCTTGCGCCTGCGAAAAGAAGCATTGCTATGACTATATATCGAACTGCTGCCGGTTTTGTCTTTGCAAGTATCCTGACACCAACTATTGAACCAAGCATTATTCCAATAATTGAAGGTACAACCATCATGGGCAATACTGCACCATTATTAATATAGATCCAGGCAGCTGATGTGTCTGTTATGGAAAGCAGAAACTTGCTCGTTGCAACAGACACCTTTAAAGGAGCACCCATCATGAGGTTCAGAACCGGCACATTGGCCCATCCGGCGCCAAGTCCGAACATACCGGCCATAACTCCAACAACAATAAAAGCCGCTAACCCCTGCGGCGTTCTGTGAATCTTCCAGTTAACTTCCTGCCCTGTTGATACCTCATAATAGACACCGTTTATTCTGAGGGCAGTTGATAGAGCATCAGCCTGCTTAACCTCCGGATATTCTGATTTCCTCGCCATCAGCATAATTGCCACAATGCCTAAGATAGTCGCCCCCAGTGCGGTCTGCACAATATTGGTCGGGAGTGCAAGACCTACCATTGCGCCCACAATGGCACAAGAAGAGGCAATAAGCGCAACGGGCAGGGCTAACCGCAGGTCAGCCATTCCCTTTTTAAGCAATCCCGGACCGGCAGCCAGTGCGCCGGAAAGGGCGACCAGGAGACCAGCGCCCCTAACAAAGTCGAGATGAAATGGAAAGAAACCTCCAATAATAGGGACAAAAAGTACTCCACCACCTACACCTCCTAAAACAGCCACAATGCCGAGCAAGAATGTCACAACAAATAAGACCAACGGCCATATCCACCATGGAGTGGAAGAATCTTTCTCAATTGGCGCTGCCACTGGTTCCACCCCATAAGCAATTCCAGAAAAATTTAGAAAAAGGTAAGCTGCTATTGTGATAATACAAATTGCGTACAAAAACTTGCGCAACATCCTCAATGCCTCCTCGATAGACTATGTTCATTCATAACGGCCAATAACAAACACTTTTAAGAAATGCTTCACCAGCCTTTAGACTCTAATATCTCTTTCACATGTTCTTCAGCTTTTTTCTCAACTACGAGGATCCTCTTATGCTTGGCCTCTCCAATCTTTTCGAGCAATTTATTCAAGTCCACGGGTTTCTCTAAAAAATCCAATGCCCCCTCCTTCATAGCTTCAACACCTTTCTCCACTGTTGCATGCCCGGTAAGGATTATAATCTGGAGGTCAGGATTCTCGCTCCTCAGGCGTTTCAGGGTCTCTAAGCCGCCCATTCCAGGCATAGCGAGGTCCAGGACAATTGCATCAAAATCCTTGCCCTTTGCCCGCTTGATAGCCTCCTCACCGCCTGTAGCGGTATCGATTTTTAAACCGCGCCCCTCCAACCTCTTTGAAAACACATCAAGAAACTGTTCCTCATCGTCCACTAAAAGGACATTTGCTTTAAGTTCTTCAGACATTTTAAATACCTCCTTTTTTTATTCTTCTTTTTTGATTATTTTCCGGGCAGTATCAAGCTCTCCTTCCTCAGCAAATGCGATTGCTGTCATAGCCCTCTCGATCTTCTCCCAGTATGCCTCTTTAATTTTAGCCACTAATAAATCTATGTCAGCAGGCTTTCTGAGGAAATCAAATCCGCCCAGCCTTTTTGCCTCTTCCTCGTCTTTTTCAGTGCCGTGTCCTGTCAGGATAATCACCTGTATATGTGGAGATAATTGTTTTATCTCTCGAAGGACTTCCATGCCGTGTAACCCTGGCATCTTTAAATCCAGCACTATTACATCAGGTTCTATCTTTTTGATGAACGACAGTGCCTGCTCTCCGTCATAAACCGTAGCCACCATTAATTCCCTCATTTTGAGCCTCTGTGCAAGGGTATCCACAAAATCCACCTCGTCATCAACCAACAGAACCTTTATTTCCTTCTTTTTCTTCATAGACACCTCCTTCCCAAAGGTTAATTTATATTTTTATCAAATATTTTTCATAAACATTGTTCACCATATACTTCAGTCGGCCATCTCACTGCCAGAATGCCTGGAGATAGGTAATGTGATTGTCACCCCCTCACCTCCTTCTTCCTGGTAAATAGTTCCTCCTAATTGATTTATAACATGTTGAGAAATCTCATTAGAGCATAGTCCTTTTTCATCCGTCTCTATAAAATTCCCCTTTTGGATAATATTGATTGCTATTGAGCCACCTGAGCGTGTCGTCTTGAAAATGATCCTGCCGTTTCTATCGAGCCTTCTTAAGCCCTCCTCAATCAAACAGAAAATGAGAAATTGCAGCTTTGATGGGTCATTATGAATCACGGGAATATTCTCCTGAAAGTCTTTTTCAAAGCTTATCTTCTTCTGGTTTGCAATCCTGTTTAATAATACCAAAAGTTCTTCCACGCTTTCATTCACGCTGAAGATAGAAAGGGGGTTGTCCATCCTGTGGCCAAAACTACTGAGCTGCTTACAAAGCCATGAAGTCTTTCCAGTCTGGTTTTCAATGGATTGAATGGTCTTCAAACTCTCCTCTAAACCATGCTGAACCGATGATTTTTGAGAGCTTAAAATATCTCCAATTAAACCGATAGACTCTTTCATAATGGCAAGATGATTGTTGAGTTCATGAGTAAATACCGATAAAACCTTTCCTATAAATTTCAATTGAGAGACCCTCAGTTCATGCTCTTTTTTATATTCCATAGTTCCTCCAGTCTTTAAACTTTGTTGTGTTTCTCCCTGGCCTTATCAATTTTTGCAATAAGTTCTCCTATATCTACTGGTTTCAAAATATAATCGAAGGCCCCAATCCTTATCCCTTCTATCTTGCTCTCGAGATCTATGTGGCCTGTCAATAAAATGACCTCGATACCGGGGACGTATTCCCTGATCGTCATGAGAATCTCTATGCCATCCATCCCCGGCATCTTAAGGTCAAGCAATATCACATCCGGCGGGTCACTTTTAGCGATGGCAAAAATATCTTCCGCAGAATATACAGCCTTTGCATCATAACCACGTAATTGAAGCCGCTCAGAAAGTGTGGATGCAAATTCCACCTCATCATCCACAACAAGCACTTTAGTCTGTCTCATAGGTTACCTCTTTTAAAATCTCGGTTGAATAGGAATCTCAAGTATAAAAGTAGTTCCCTTACCGATTTCACTCTCTGCAAGTATAAATCCCCCCAATTTTTTCATGATTACATAGGATACAAAGAGGCCAAGGCCTGTGCCCTTTCCCCTTTCCTTTGTTGTAAAGAAGGGCTCAAAAATATGTTTGAGTTTATCTCTCGGAATTCCGGGTCCATTATCTTTAATTGATACCTGGGCTGTATTTTCATCTTTGATTCGGGTCGAAACCTCTATCAGGCCACCTTCTTCCACTGCATCGATGGCGTTCTTGATAATATTAAGGAAAACCTGTTCAAGGAGGACCTTATCACTCTTGATTTTAGGGAGGTCTTCCCCGATATTCAATTCCACTCTAATATTTTTAAGTAAAATCTCATTTTCGAGGAATCCTTTCACCTCTATGACAGCCTCATTCAAGTCCATGAGTTCAACAATTACATCAATTCTACGGGCAAATCCTAAGAGTTGGTGGGTTATAGTGCGGCAACGGTTTACGCTACCAATGATTCCATTGATTAAATTTGAAAATTTTTCCTTGTGCTGGAAATCAGCAGACATCTGGAGAATATCTTGCATCAAGCCTGCCTTTTCATTGATTATAGCAAGAGGGTTGTTAATCTCATGTGCAACACCGGCAGCGATCCTCCCCAAGGAGGCAAGTTTTTCAGCCTCCACAAGCTGTGCCTGTTTTTCATGCAATCTTTTTATTGCAAGCTCGAGGGATTCCATGGCATCACGGAGCCGGGTCCCCATCTGATTGAAAGAGATTCCGAGTGACGCGATCTCGCCCTTCCCCTTAATCTCTATGCGCTCTGAAAAATCTCCTGCTGCGACTTTCTTTGTTATCTCTTCCAGTCTTTTAATAGGCGTGGCAATACCTCTTGCAAGTCTCATATTTATAATAGTGCCCAGTATTATGAACGCCAGAAGCGCATATAGAAGTAATCTCATAGACCTCTTACTTACCGCGTCTATGTCTGTCCTTTCTTTCTTTGACAGGTTCTCTGTGAAGGACTGTATCTCCCTGGCCTTTAATCTGATCTTATCTATAGAATCCTTTTCATATCTATAAAGTTCAAAGAGCCTGGTCATAAGAATACGATATCTTCTGACCTCTTCATATCTATCAAGGTTTGCCGAGTTGAGGGTCCTGATAAAGGTGTCATAGGTCTCCTGATCCTTATAAAGCATAAGGTTTTTTTCATCCCTCCTAATATCCAGAAAGGACTCAAGTTCCCTGCCTGTTAACCTTCTCTCGATCTTCCCTCCTGCAGCTCTCATAGAAGTCGTGATTTTTTCCTGTGATCTAAAGTTATCCACAATAGCATCAAATAGCTGTTCATATTCACTTATAGTCTCCTTCATCATGTTATAGTTGTTTATCCCTATCTCTTTGATTACCTCAGACTTAATGCTATCTATGTACTTCTTTAACACGCCAAGATAATTTTTAAGTTCCTGCAGGTTATCTTTATCCTTATACAACAGGAAATTCTTTTCGTATCTCCTCACCTCAAGGATGGTATTGGTTATATCACCTGCTATTTCAACGAGTGTTAATCTCGTTGTGATTGTCCTGAGCTCCATGTATGCAAAGAATCCAAGGATGGCTGCAAGGAGAATATAAAAACCGAAACCGAGAAGGAGTTTATCTCTTATTTTCATGTTTAATAATTGTAGTCCATTGAAGCTAAAAAAGTTAAGGGCTTTGAAGGACTGCCCTTCAAGGACCTTAAAGAAATTTTTATATCTTCAATACATAATACCTCAGCCAGACATAAACTGTTGAAATCACGACCGTCATTATCATTATCGGCATTCCATAGAGCATAAACTTTCCAAAGGATATTCTTTTACCGAGTTTCTCTGACATCCCGACCACAATGACATTTGCCGATGCGCCGATTGCAGTGCCGTTTCCGCCAAGACATGCGCCGAGCGCAAGTGACCACCACAGAGGCATGAGGTCAACATGATGAAGAAGCTGGATTCCAGAAAGGTCAGGCCACAACTGTTTTGCCATGTCAACCATCAATGGGTTCATTGTCGCAACATAGGGGATGTTATCTATAAATGCAGATGCAAATGCGGAAAACCACATGACGACCATTGATGTAGCAAATAAGTTTCCCTGCGTTATATTAAGAACCTGAATGGACATCCATTTTATAAGACCTACTTTTACAACGCCGCCGATAATAATAAAAAGCCCCATGAAAAAGAATATTGTAGGCCATTCCACCTCTGCTAAGACATGATGCGGCTCGTGGGTCTTTGAAAGTAAGAGCAACAACCCTGCTCCGAATAATGCTATTGTTGCAGGCTGGAAGTGAAGCATTCCGTGAAGCACAAAACCTGTCAAAACCATTGCAAGGACTACAAGTGATTTCTTCAGCATCACAGGGTCTTTAATCGCCTCATTCTCATTCATAGCCATTATCCTTTTCTTGAGTTCCTCTTTTGTCTTTAGATTTTTCCCCCATATGAGTTTTATGGCAAAGACATAGAAGACCATTGTTATGATTATTACCGGCGTAAGATGATATATGAAGTCCATAAAATTCAGCTGCGCCTTTGAGGCTATCATTATGTTCGGCGGGTCGCCGATGAGTGTTGCGGTACCGCCTATATTTGATGCTAAGGCACATGAAATAAGATAAGGCAGAGCATCAACCTCAAGCGCATCAGCGATAAGGATGGTAACAGGCACGATTAAAAGCACTGTCGTGACATTATCGAGGAAAGCGCTCAAAGTTGCCGTAACAACGGCAAATATAGCTAAAATCCTCATTGGATCTCCCTTGCCCCATTTTGCGCTCTTGATTGCAAGATACTCGAACACCCCTGTAGGCCTCATAAGATTGATTATCACCATCATAGAGATAAGGAGAAAGATTACATTCCAGTCAATCCCAAACTCCTCAAGATGAAATGCCTCGCGCTGCTCAAGTATTTTTAAAACGAGCATCAATCCCGCTCCAAATACCGCAATAATTGTCTTGTGTATCTTTTCGGAAACAATTACAGCATAAGCAAGTAAAAATATTGTCGTGGCAGTCCAGAAGGCTGTGTCCATGACAAATGGCTGTGATGCAGTGGCTGCTTCGTGTGTCATTTTTCACCTTCATCTTCTTTATTGTTGAACTTTGAACCTTCAACTTTCAACATTGAACTGTTTTCTTCAAGCATCGCCTTTGTGATGGCAAAAAATACATCCCTTTCATAGAGCATCCCCACTACTTTGCCTGTTTTGTCTACTACAGGAAGTCTTTTTACATTCTTCTTAATCATATGGTCAACGCACTCCATCAAGGATGCATCCCCTCTGACTGTCATAACATCCCTTGTCATCACCATTGCTACCTTTTTGTCTGCTACCTTCTTTGCAATGGATTCAACCATCCCATCCCATGTGAAATCTCCAAGGTCCATCAGAGACATATACGATGGCCATACAGCCTTGAGTATGTCCCTCATCGAGAGCATTCCTACGAGCTTCCCGTTTTCATCGAGCACAGGCAATCCCTTAACCCCAACCCTTTCTTCCCCTCTCTTCGCAGTCCTCAAAAGATTAACAGCATCTTTAAGGGTGTTGTCAGGCCGCAAATACTCCTGAAGGGGTGTCATTAAGTCTTTAGCTTTCATAATTCCTCCTGTTTATTTAGTGAATAGTTAAAGATAAAACTGTCATTGCGGCTTGTCCGCAATCTTTCCCTTGTTTTAGAAGAAGGATTCCCGTCAAGCGGGAATGACATATTAACTTTGCCTTTACTATTCACTTTAATGTTATTTCCTGTCTTATTCCATTCATAACTACATAACACGATACTGGCCATACATAATTAACCTCCGGCCCGTGTATCTGTATGCCTGTTATTATTGCATAATCACTCTTATCGGTGTTCACCGTTAGACTTATCATACGTTCTAAATCAGCCTCAATTGCTTTCTGTGTAATCTTTGTGAGTTCAAAAAGGTCAGGAGCAATGTCAGAGGGAATTTCTTTACTCAACCTCATTCTTATAAGGCTCATCTCTATGTCGTCTGTAAAGGCAGTGTCAGTGTCTGTGTCAGTCTGGCCGGCACTGTCACTGATTTCTTTCTGCAATGCAACCAGCGCCCCACATGCAGATGATTCCCCTTTTCTGCCTTTTCTAACACATACGCCTATCTGTCCCTGTGAGTCAATTGCTATATGCGGCATGGCAAAAAAGATATATCTCTCTTTTCCTTCTTCGTCAGGAGAATGATGTTCGGCTGCCATGAAACCTGTCCTGCCAAGAAAAAGCATCCCTGCAAGGCTTGAGAGATTAAAGGCATATCCCCATTTTCTGTTAACTTCTTCAAAAAAGGATTGGCTGATTTCATCTCTACAGATTCCAACGCAGGCGATTGAGTTGTTTGCATTGAAACCAAATTTATTCAATGATTCATAAGTCCTTTTCACAAAATCGGCCTCAGGCATCGAACCTTGAAAAGCCTCTTGTAATCTTTTTTCAAAATTATGTTCGCTATTCATTGTTTACTATTCACTAAATACTATTCACTATTCACTTACTTAATTAATATCGGCATTCCCAGAAGGGGCCACATGGTAACCAGTGCTATGCCGAGAACCAGTATCAATATAATACTCATTGGTATGCCGTGTTTAAAGAATTCACCTGTTGTAAACTGCTTTGATTCATACGCAATGGCATTCGGAGCTGCACCGATTAACAACACAAAGGGCATGCCTGCCGTTACAAGTGAAGCATAAAATATCGGCTCCGGTGCAACACCGAGATATCCGGCTACGACAAGGGAGACCGGAAGCGATATTGCGATTGCCGCAACGTTCATTATGAAATTTGTCATTATCAGGACAAATGTGGCTATGCTCAAAACAAACACCAGCCAGTGCGCTTTCTGGAACATTACAAGCCACTCAACAGCCATCCACTGTGCAGCGCCTGTTTGCCATAGGCAGAAACCGATGCTCATAGCGCCGCTGAACAGCAGAATAATATTCCATGGTATTTCTTCAAGTTCTTTGACTGTAAGTACCCTGAATATGAAGAAAAGCAGAGTTGATACAAGCATGATGGCTGACCTATCCAATGCCTTCAAAGCAGGGACAAAGGACTGTAGGGACATTGTGATTACAACTCCGATTACGCAGAAGATTACAAATTTTTCATCTCTGCTTAGTGGTCCAAGCTCTTTTGAAAGCCTTTTCACTTTATCTCTCAAACCAGGGATTACTTTCTTTTCAGGCCTCGAGAGAATCATTAAGAGTATCCATATTACGAAGACCATTCCCCAACCAATCGGGAACATATATTTGGTCAGTTCAAAAAAGCTTATGTCTGTTCCTGTAAATTCTTTGAACATTCCTGCTGCTGCCGGCGCACGGGCAGAGCCGAGGATTGTTACAATACTGCCTGCTCCTGCTGCATAAGCCATCCCTATGAAAAGGGCCTTGCCGAATTTTGTCTGTTTATCTCCTTCGCCATAAAGGGCATGGATAGCTAATAAAATAGGGAATACTGTGGCTGCTGCTGCTGTGTGCGCCATAAAATGAGCCAAGCCTGCTGTTATCACAAGGGCGCCTAACACAATCATACTTGTTTTTTCTCCAACGACTTCCAGCATCTTGTAAGCAAGGCGTTTGGTCAGGCCTGTCTTTGTAAAAGCAAGGCCAACGATAACTGAGCCGAAAATAAACATAACAGAAGGGTCCATGAAATCTTTGAAGGCATCTTTTGCAGAGCGGATTGCAAAGATAGCCTGAAACACGCCGATTGCAAGAGCTGTTACTCCTATCGGCATGACCTCAAAAACCCACCATATTCCAGCCAGCAAAAAAAGCGCTATAGCTCCCTTGCCCTGTTGTGATAAAGGGAATACTTTACCGGTTGGGTCAACAGCATCCTTCCACTGGGGCATGTAATAAATAAAAAGGAAAATACCTAAGCCCAATAAGATGAAAAACACCCTTTTCCAGTCAATCTTTATTTTAGGAACAGCAACTCCTATCTCTTCGGGCGGCTCTGGTAAGCCGTGTATCTCTTTTTCTGCCATTTTACCTACCCCCCTCACTTTTCAAGATAGCATCTGTCAGTTCATCAAATACCTCTATCATCCTGACCACACCAACCAGTTTCTTTTTGTTTTCAAGAACAGGAAGTAAAATCAGGTCATTGTGGAGCATTAGATATGCTGCCTTGGTTATGGGGTCATCCGTCCCAACAAAAAACTTGGCTGAAATCATAACCTCGCTCACAGGTCTTTCTGATAGCTTTTTTGATTCCTTATCAAAAAGGCTGTCCCAGATTATGGATAATCCTACTTCATTATCTTCAGTGACCTGAGCCTTCACAGAAGGTCTTAAAAACTTTGGCTCAAGCCCTTTCAGGATATTGATGTGTGTCAATGTGCCGACGAGATTGTATTTTTCGTCAAACACCAGCACTACGATTGGTCTGACACACTTAGCGCTTTCAAGTACTGATTTTTTGATAATTCCCATTGCCTGTCTTATCGAAAACCAATACGGAATGTGAGGAAACTCAAAGACATCAACCATCAAATCCTTTACTGTTTTCCCTCCTGCCATAAATCCTCCTCCTTTTTTATTAGTGAATAGTCGTTAGTGAACAGTCGTCAGTAAAAAACTATTCACTATTCACTGTTTTCTTTCAAGTTCTATAGTCAATTTAAACCTGTCAGGCCTTTTGATTGAACGAGAAAACATTATCTGGCTTTCACCTGAATAAAAGTACTGACTCAGGAGCAATGCTGCAGCCCCACCAGATAAACCTAAAAGCCTTCCTTCATTCTCATTAAGATATGCAATTTCAATATACCCCTTTACCTTTGTAATCTTTATGCCGTACTTTTTCTCAAAAAGCTCAAAAATGGAATTGTTCTCAACATCTTCCTCAATGAAAGGGGGACATATATGGTAGGGGATATATGTTTCCTGAACTAAAACAGGTTCATTGTCAACTGTCCGTAATCTCTTGATATAAATGATATGTTTATCCTCAGGGACATTGAGTTTTACATACAGATCATCAGATGGCATTATCACAGTTTGAGCAAGTACTTTTGTAGAGAAATTCACGCCTGCCTCAAGCATGAGCTCTCTGAAACTTGTCAGCATTGAAAGACCTTCAGTGATAATCCTTTTGCAAACAAAAGTTCCCTTCCCCTGTTGGCGTCTTAGATAACCCTGTCTTGCAAGCCCTAAAATAGCAGTTCTTACTGTTGCCTTACTTACGCCGTATATCTTGCAGAGATCTTCTTCTGTGGGTATCTGAGAATCAGCAGCCCATTCCCCGCTTTCTATCTTCCCTCTTAATCTTTCATGGAGCTGGACATAAAGCTTTTGAGGATTTTCTCTGTCAATTAATTCTTTCATATTACTTATGAGCCACTTGCAAAAGTCCCATTTTGTCACCCTGAATTTATTTTAAGGTCTCATAACCAATTGATTTTATTAGATGCTGAAACAAGTTCAGCATGACATAGTGTGTTATTCAAAGACTTTTGCAAGAGCCTCTTATAACCTATATTATCGAATATTATCGAAAATTATATCGTCATGATTAATTACTTTAGGTCATTATAATGATATAAACCCAACTTGTCGAGAGTTTTTTTCTAAGTTATAATTAAATATGCTTGATTTTTTAAAAATATTCAAAAAATCTTCTAAGGGGGCACAGCAAAACATTATCCTCAGAGAAGCTTTTAAAAACAAATATTATACATTTCAGAAACTTCTCACGAAAAACAACCATATTCTTGAGCTTATGGCAGATATGGAGGAGAAACTTTCAGGCGAATACCTGTTTGACAGGCATTATATTAATACAAATGTCAGGCTAATTGCTGATGGGGTTTTTAAAATCATTGAAAACCTTAATGCCCTCTCTAACAACAAATACATACAGCTTTATAAAGTCTACGATGATATATACAAAGAGATTGATAAGACCTTATCGCATAAATTAGCGGTGCCGGTCAGTGACCTTACTATTCCTCTTGAAAAGCTTACCAGTGAGATGTCTGATATTGCAGGTGGCAAAATCGCACATTTAGGTGAGATAAAAAACCGCCTTAATCTTCTAACCCCTGATGGTTTTGCAATTACTGCATACGCATTTAAAAGACTTATGGAAGATAACAGGTTCACAGAAAGGATAAATGAAAGACTATCAGCAGTGAGCATAGATAATATGGCAAAGCTTAATGAAGTCAGCAAAAAAATACAAAACATGGTAATAGGGGCGGAAATCCCTGATGATTTAGAGAAGGCTATCAGAGATGCCTATTCAAAGCTTTGCGATAAAGCCGGCCAGAAGGTTATGGTCTCTGTAAGAAGCAGTGCACTGCAGGAGGATGGGGAATTCAGTTTTGCAGGGCAGTATTCCACCTTTCTAAATGTAAGGGGAGATTTAATCCTTCAGAGGTATAAAGAGGTTGTGGCAAGTCTATTTACCCCACAAGCAATATTCTACTATAAGACAAAGGGCTTTCAGGAATATGATATGGTCATGTCCGTGGGTGTCCTCGCAATGGTTGATGCCAGGGCAGGAGGTGTAATGTACTCAAAAGACCCAAATGACCCGCAAAAGAATACCATTATCATCAGCGCTATCTGGGGATTGGGGAAATGCGCAGTTGAAGGAGTGGTAACCCCTGAAACATATACTGTATCAAGATATCCGGATACAGCCATAATCGAAAAAAGGATTCCAAGACAAGAGACTATGCTTGTATGCAGGCCAGATGGAGAACTGGAAGAAGTGGTTTTATCTGATGATATGAAGGGAAAGCCTTGCCTGACCGATGAACAGATAAAAGTTCTTGCTGATTATGCTATTGCTCTTGAGAATCACTATAAATGCCCTCAAGACATAGAATGGGCAATCGATGAAAACAGCCAGCCTTACATTTTACAGACCCGGCCATTGAGAGTCGCTGCAAAAGAGGCAGCAAAGCCTGTTCCCACCCGAATCAGCGGTTATAACATCTTAATTGACAAAGGTGTCATTGCATGCAAAGGGATAGGTTTTGGCAAGGCATGTGTTATAAGAACAGAGGAGGATTTGAAGAACTTCCCTGAAGGTGCTGTGCTTGTGGCAAGGCATACCTCTACCAAATTTGTAACTGTTATGAATAAGGCGTCTGCTATTATTACAGATGTTGGAGGCGCTGCAGGACACATGGCATCACTTTCCAGAGAATATCGAATTCCAACAATTCTTGATACCGAAGTGGCAACAACTACCATCAAAGGTGGGCAGGAGATAACAGTGGATGCTATTAACTGTAATATTTATGATGGAAAGGTTAATGAACTTCTTGAGTATGCTTTAAAAAAGAAAGAGCCTTTTAAAGACACACATCTGTTTACAACATTGGAAAAGGTATTAAAATGGATAGTTCCTCTGAATTTAGCAGACCCTGAAGATGAGAACTTTAAGCCTGAATATTGTATGACTTTTCATGATATAACACGCTTTGCTCACGAAAAGGCGATGCACGAGATGTTCAAGATTACTGGAATACCCTCTGTAGAAGATGGTGAGGCGGTTAGACTCGTAGCAGGGATACCCCTTGATGCATATCTTATTGACTTAGGTGACGGCATAGAAGGTGCTCCCAAAAAACTCAGACCTGAACATATCCGCTCCGCACCCTTCAATGCCTTTTTCAGAGGTCTTGTTTCGATGAAATGGCCTGAGCCAAGGCCTTTTGATGTGAAAGGGTTCTTTGGCATGGTGGCACATACTACTTCCATACCAGAAGGAGAGCTTGAGCAGGTGGGCGAGAAGAGTTTCTCGTTTATTTCCAGTGAATATATGAACTTCTCCATCAGGCTCGGTTATCATCTCTCAACAGTCGAGGCATGCGCAAGAGAAAACATAAACGACAATTATATAAGGTTCTTCTTTAAAGGCGGAGGTGCTGTTAGAGACAGAAAATTAAGAAGGGTCAGGCTGATAACCGAAATACTCAAAAAGATGGACTTCAAGGTAAATGTCACAGAAGACGTCATCGATGCCATTATCACAAAGTACAAAAAATCAACCATTGAAGAAAAATTAGAGATATTGGGCAAACTTACAGCCTACACCAAACAATTAGACATGGTCATGTATAATGATGCCATTACTGACTGGTATATAGAAGAATTCGTTAAAGACCACATGAAGCAGTGAACAGTCGTTAGTGAATAGTATTTAGTAAAGGCAAGCTATTCACTATTCACTATTCTTCAGTCGTTCCTTCAGCATCTTGTTTTCTTTCTGAAGCCTTAACCATTTCAATGCTTTTTCTATTGTAAAAAGTATCTGTTCTTTTCTGAAAGGCTTGGTGATGAAGTCAAAGGCCCCTTTGTGCATTGTCTCAATAGCAGATTCAACGGTGCCGTAGGCAGTTATGATGATGACCGGGATATCCTCATCTACACGCTTGATGGCTTCAAGAAGCTCAATTCCATCAAGCCCGGGCATTTTTAAGTCTGCAATAACAAGGTCAAATCCGCCCTGCCTGGCTAATTCAAGGGCTTCAAGAGGATTATTGGTGGTCACTGTTTCATAAGGTGTCTTTTCTCTGATAATCATGCTCAAAAGCTTCAGCATATCTGGCTCATCATCTACGGATAGGATTTTTTCTGGCATATCTCCTCCCTTTTTTAGTGAATAGTGAACAGTATTTAGTGAATAGTAAAAAATTGAAAGACTGTATGTCTTGGACTATTCACTATTCACTGACGACTATTCACTGTCTTTAAAGACATTTAATTAATCCCGTAATCATTTTATTAAGTTCATTGGTATCAGCCTGTATATTTTTGCCTTGTTCATTTTTCAAAAGCCCTAACTCATCAGAGAGGATAATCTGAGTCTCGAGTTCTGCTAATGAGCCAAGAGCAATATACAGAAATTGTTTGTACTCTTTATTATGTCTTCTCATGAAACCTTCAGCAATATTTGATGGAACAGAAATCGCAGATCTTCTCATTTGACTAACAATGCCATATGTTTCTTTGGAGGGAAATGAATCTGTTATTTGATATACAACTTTTACTAATTCTATCCCCTTCTGCCAAATTTTTAAGTCTTTAAAACTTTTTATCTTACTATTCACTGTTCACTATTTGCTGTTTAATTGCTGGTAAAGTTATTATAAAGGTTGTTCCTGTTTCACCGGATTCTTCCCCAGTCTTTGTTTTAAAGGTGATATTACCGCCATGTTTCGTAATAATTCCATAAGAAACTGAAAGACCGAGACCTGTGCCTTCTCCCATCTTTTTGGTGGTAAACAATGGATCGAATATTCTCGTCCTGTGCTCTTTTTTAATCCCACAACCTGTATCCGAAATCCTTATTTCTACATTCTGTCCTTCGTCTATCATCCTTGTAACAATCGTTAGAATGCCGCCGCCCTTCATTGCAGATATCGCATTATTAATTATATTCAAGAAAACCTGCTGGAGTTCCCTCAAATCTCCTTTTACTGTAGGCAGGGATTCAGACAGTTCTCTATTGATAGCAATTTTATTAAGCGATAAGGTATTCCCTACAACAACAAGAACCTCCTCTATATTCTTATTTATATTCACATCTTCTTCTTTATACTCTGTAAAACGGGCAAAGGTCAAAAGGTTTTCTACAACCCTCTTTGCATTCATCCCCTGCTTCTCTATGGTCTTTAATATCTCATAAAATTCGGAATCTGGAAGTACCTTTTCTGCCAGCATGTCTGTAAAACCGAGGATTATCGCAAGAGGGTTGTTTATCTCATGGGCTACACCTGCTGATAGCGTGCCAAGGGATGCCAATTTCTCGGTATGGTACATCTGCCCTTCTATCTTCTTCCTCTCTGTGAAGTCCCTTGCGATTCCAAGAACAGCAAAGACCTCTCCCTTTTCATCCAATAGTCCGCTGAAGTTTGTGCTGAGCCAGTATTCATTACCGTTAATCGTCACAGGGTAAGTTATCTGTTTGCTCATCTGTGTTTTAAAGACCTCGTCAATAGCTGTGAATTGAATAGAAGCGCTATCTTCGTTAAAACATATCTCTCCTATATTACGCCCTAAAATCTCTTCGCCTGTTTTCTTAAAAAAAGAGCGCCCTGCCTGATTTACGGATATGATTTCGCCATTACGGTTCACTGTAAAGATAATATCATTTGCATGTTCGATCAGTGACCTGTACAGGTTTTCTGACTTTTTTAACTCACCTGTCTTCTTTTTGACCTCCTCGTTCAAAGAACTCGACCATCTTAACATTATGCCTATCAATAGAAGTCCTCCTGAAAAGATTGCCAGAATAACAACGCCTTCAAGCATAAACTGCCTGAACTGTATGTCATGAATCACGCCTTCAACCTCGCTTATAGGCGCTACTACTGCTACAGACCAGATATGATTTTCATTTCTGCCATTTAGGCGAATGGGAGAATAAGCTATCAATTTCTTCATTTCCTCTTCCTTGCCACGGTGCCAGCCAGATATATACCAGCTTACTCCATCTTCACCTTTTATCATCTTTTTTCTCTGAATCTCATTAATTCTTGCAAAAGATATAGCAGGCTTTCTTTCCTTACGGGCTTCAAATGCGTTCTTCCCTACGAATTCCATTTCAGGGTGATATAAGAAAATACCGTTTTTATCAATTGCCCATGAATATCCTGTCTTCCCTGAGCCTATCCCTTTTGTAATTTTTTCTATTAAGCGAGTCACATCAACTACAAAGATTAAAACACCTGAAAACTTATTTGTTGCAATTGGGTGCGACTCATCAACAGAAACCTGCCGGACAGGTAAAATCATCTTCATTATAGTCGTGGGGTGTGGGGGGATTGGAAAAACATCACTTATCAAGATATTGCCTTTATTTTCCTCCTGCCTTGCCCACTCCAGATGATTTTCATCTTCAGGAAAAGGATTCATAGTCTGGTATCCATGGTCATCCACCACATGGGTTCTTTTATTTTCAACAAATCTTATCTCCAGTCCACCTGCTTCTTTAATACTCGAAAAAGCAATCCCTATTCGTTTACTCATAAAAACTTCCTCAGCGTACTGAACAGACGGAGATAGACTAAGGAGAGTTAGTTCTCTTCTTAACAAATTAAGGCTGTTTTCTATCTGACTTGCTGAGTGCCTTGCGAGGACTAACTGCTGTTGGTTAAAGTCTTCAACCACCACCTCCCTGACCTTCTTAGCAGACATCCAGCCGAGCATTAAAACAATCCCGAGCAAAATGGCGATAACAATGCTTATTATCTTCTTGAAGTGTTTAATATAAAAGTCAAACCATGATTTTGAAGGGAAATCTAATAGTCGGCTTAAGAAAGCCTTCGTATCTTTTGTTCTATCCACAATATATTATAACGCATAAAAAAGTTTAAAAGGGTAGTTTGACCACGTATACAGAGCATGGACTATGCCTCACTACCTTTGAAGCAACACTTCCTATCTTAAATCTTGAAGCTAGGCTAAGGCCACGGCTGCCGATGACTATAAGGTCAATCTTTTCTTTTTCTGCAAAATCTATTATAGCATCAGGTACAGAAGTCGAGACAACTATCGTCTTGCAACTGGCAATTACATTTTCAACCGCTAAAATACCGCAGGCTTGCTGGACTATATAATCTGCACGCTTTTCCATACTCTCTTTGAACTTCTCTCTCTCAGATGCTGAAATTTCAAGGTCCATACCTCCAATATACGGTACCACATTAATCAGGTATATCTCGGCACCTTTTGTCTTCGAATAGTCTATTGCTACTTTAAGGGCTTCCATAGAATATTTTGAACCATCGACGGGAACTAATACTTTCATTTTTTCCTCCTAAACCTCTTTTTTAACCTTTGCCTTTTTCATACTAAGTCCAATGCCTTCAAACAAATAGAAGATTGCATACCCCCACCACATGGTATATGCTACATAAAAGATCAGGAGACCTGTCATAATCCCGGCTTTATCTACAACCTTCTGTGCATCAATCTTGTAGAAGTTATAGGCAGGCTCAACTGCCTTCTTTGTTACATCAGAGACAAGCTTAGCCTCCTCAACCTTCCCTTCCTTCTTGAACTGCTTGTCAATCTTGCTCAGCACCTGCCACCATGATGCCATGACTTCCTTCTCACCAAACCCATAAAGGTTTGATACTTTTTCTCCATCGTTTTTATACATAGCATCAGAGTCCTTGAGAACATTCGACAGGAGGTTGCCGAGGTCACCATTACAGGTTAATTCGGTACCCTTTGCCTCAACCTGTGCACCAGCCACAGTAAGGACTTTCACTGACTTTTCAGCAAATTCAGATTTATCCAGTCTAATGGTAACGGTAAAGGTTTTACCAACAAACTTTTCATTAGTCTTTGCTATTTTGGGTATAAAATAGGACGAACCTTTTGATAGCTTGTTAAACAAATCATCAGCATACTCTAAGCCGCTTTTTCCATCAAAGACAGGGGAAAAAATCAAAAGCAGCACTCCAAAAAACGATATACCGAGGACTACTCCAAGATTAAAAGGTCTCTTATGTCTAATTAACATTTCTATCCCACCTCTCTTAATTGTTTGAGGTTTGTAAAAAACTTACCGAAAACCCATATGCCGAAGAAACCTACAACTACCCAGAATACAATGGAGCCAACAAACTCAATGCCATTGACCACGGACTTAGACATGTCTATAACCTCAAGCTCTGTGAGCTTTTTTGGAAGCACGGTTAGTCTGTTTACAAAGCCGGCAAGGATAGAGACAGCATAAAATCCTCTGATATGTATCCCCTTGACAACCTTCGTAGTGAGCGCTCCCACCTGAATGCCGATTAGTGAGCCAATCAGCATACCCATTGCAAGGGTGTAAAATACATAGCCATAAATAGCATACTGACCGACTGCAGCAAGCCCTGCTGTAAAGATAATCTGCAGTATATCTGTCCCAACCGTTGTCATAGAGGAGATGCCAAAGATATAGATAAACATGGGGAAGGTTATAAAACCGCCACCAACACCCATGATTGCCGCCATAACACCAACCACGACCCCACCCATGGCAACAATAATCCCTGAAATCCTTTTCCCACCAGGAATATAATCTTCATCAAATTTAATCATCGGCGGAACATTTATCGCCTGCAATTTTATTGCAAGGGGAGGCGTGCCTGATGGGGCACTACCGTGTGCATCCCCGCCGCTGTCTCCTTTCCTCGACCTTAGAAAGTCAGCAAGGGCGTAAAAACCGAGGAACCCAAGTAATGCGGCATAGACTGCACTGATAAATGCCTCGCTCAAGAGTGGGTCCTTGTTATAGAGCCCTTTGTTTATAGCACCGCCAATAAATGTTCCGCCAGCAGAACCGACAAGAAAGGCCAGCGCAAGCTTGGCCGAGACATTGCCGAGCTTTTTATGCACCGCTGTTCCCATAATCGCCTTTGCAAATATATGGAACAAATCCGTTCCCACCGCAAGGATGCCTTTTACCCCAGCTGCCATCAGCGCAGGCGTAATTATAAACCCTCCGCCTGCGCCAATGCACCCTGTGATCAATCCTGCTGCCAACCCAATTGCAATTGAGATAATAAATATCTTTGTGGCATAAAATGCTGGTGCGTAGGCAGTCTTTCCACCTAGGACTGACCCGGCCTCTGTAAAAGTTACTGCAAGAATCGGCAGTAATAAGATTAACAGGATTAGAAGTTTCTTCCGATTTTTTATAATGGACATAGAAACCTCATAATCCCATCTGGCGTGAGCAACAGATGACATCTTGAGAAATTCAAAAACCCTTCTTGGAACACTCATTTTTTCTGCAACCTCCTTTTTATTTATTTGGAATTG
This sequence comes from Nitrospira japonica, assembly GCA_020723925.1. Lineage (GTDB taxonomy): Bacteria > Nitrospirota > Thermodesulfovibrionia > Thermodesulfovibrionales > DYHX01 > DYHX01. The sequence goes on from DYHX01000005.1 coordinate 43,285, forward strand.
ATTCTCAAATCGTTATCAAACAACCTATCAATCGTTAGGAATAGATTATAGGGGCGACCCACCGGCTCGCCCCTACATTACTGAGCAGCAATCTATAAGACAAGCAGCCCAACTGTTCCTTTATTTCTTCTATTATGGTTATATCGTTATAATGACATAACTATATTTAAATTTAAACCTATTGCGGGTGTCAAGGAAGAATTGTGGTTTCACTTAAATATCTCCCTCCAGCGAATAATCCTGACTCTGCCCCCTCCGCCGAGGGATTGGGAGTCTGAAAATTCAGAGGTGTTGCCTTCACTGTCCATTGCCGTTGCTGTTACAGAGTCAGAAGGCAAGACACCCGGAACCGTCAGGGTTCCCTCAAAGCTGCCTCCTTTTACAGACAGTGTACCAAGGTATCTGCCCTGTCTTGAGTTAACAGGGTCAGACTTGAATACCTCGACAAAATCGGCCTGACGGCAGGCTGTCCCCTGAACCTTTAACTGGTTTCCTGAAAGGCTGACACCTGTTATTACAGGGAAGTCCATCCCCCTGTTGGGCTGGCTGCCTGAGTTACATACACCATCGTTTTCAGTAACCCCGTCGTTACCCAGGTCTATGCCGATAACCGAATTCTGATATATGTGGTTCTGGGTAATTTTGTTCTCGCGTGTCGAATCCCGCATATCTTCACCTATAACGACGCCCCCTTGGTTAAAGGCTATCGTGTTCAGAGAGATGGTATTTCTGTCAGACTTGTTCATTATGTAAATACCGTGGCCGTTTCCGAGGGCGCTATCTCCGTCTGCCGCTGTGCCTATCCAGTTGTTTGAGAGGGTGTTTCTCGTATCCGGCCCTCCGTCAATCCGCACTCCATCCTCGGTGTTACCAGATATGTAGTTCCCGGAGATTGTATTATGTTTCGCGCTGCTGCTTATGTATATTCCCGTGGCGTTGGGAAGTGCGTCGGTCCCGTTCGGTTTGAGCCCGATATAGTTCCCCTTGATTTCATTGCTGTCGCCCTTGAAAATCCATATACCGTAAAGGGTATTCCCTGATATGTAATTCCTCTTGTCCTCAGTGTCACCCCCTATCGTATTCTTATCCGCTGCACTGGTGTCTATAACTATCCCATACTTGTTTCCGAGACCGGTTGCCCCCGAAGAATCCGTCCCTATGAATGAGCTCTCGACTGTGTTTGAGTCGTCCTTTAAATAGATGCCGTAACCATCAGTCATCACATATACAGTAAGCCCTTTCAGCAAGACATTTCGGCTGGAGATGTAAACAGCATATGCGCTCGAGGCAGAATTGCCGACAATTGTAAGGTTCTGCAGAGTTGTGCCTTTTCCGAGGTCGAAAAATCTTGCGCCGGTAATAGTGGAGAAATTCCGTATCGTGTGATTATTGCCATTGACGGTCACGTTATCTTTATCTCTCTTCGAGAGGTCATAGGTCCGTCCGTTAGCGTCCACATTGGTCTGGATGGTGATGGTCTGACCGTTCTTGACATTGCTTACAGCGCAGCTTAATGTCCCGTTGCTTCCGTCATCAAAGGAGATATCAACAGTCAGCTTTCCTGCACATGGTGCTGCCACGGCAATATCGCCACTCACCGCTGCAATAAGCAGCGAACAGACAATGATGATTGATGCCTTATGGTAAAAACCCACCATCCTTTTCACACCTCCGCCTCAAGAGCCTTACTGAAGAGGCATAATAGTGCCCTGTACCACCCGGTTTATATTGCCAGCCAAAAGGGTCGTCTGCATAACACCCTCGACTGTCACAAGGACGCTTATATAGGACTGGTAAACAGTCCTGCCCTGGTTATGGTTAAAACCGTTACCTCCGCCGTTAAACGCCTTTCTGACACATCCGGTAAAACTCGTAGCTGTCTTCCCTGTGTAAAAAACATCCTCTATCAGAGTTTCGTTCGTCTCGACTATCCTTATAAAACCCTTTTCTAAAAAGCCTGCTGTTGAGTCAACATCTATCGTGGTGTCCTTCGGTTTCACATTTTTACGAAGGGTTGCCGAGACAGATGTATCCCATGTGTAGGACAGGACCGCAGCGTTCTGTGGATGTGCTGAGTTGTTGCTGCTGTCCCGCCCTCTCGTACATGTCGAAAAGGAGGTATCTGTTTTTCCAGTACAGCTTATCTTCTCGAGGGTAGATGAGGTATTCAGGGGCTGGGTCTTATCGACAGCAGAAAGCATTATCCAGTAGCCGCCCTGGGGGGCCTGGGTAAAGCCTTCTGTTGCCTTGAGGTTGCCTGTAAAGGAATATATCGATACATTAATAGGTCCGGTTGTTCCGGCATTTATGCTATCAGTCAAATACGGTATGGAAGAAGTAAATCTCCCGCTGCCGAGATTAACGGGCGTCGTAATCTCATACTCAGGAAAATCATTCTTTCTGATAACATACTGCAGACCACCATCTGCGATATAGAAGACATGAGCCCCCTGCTCTTCCTGAAGACCGATGTTGCTTCCAGTTGTAACGAGCGAGACCGCAACTGCAATGAAGAGAGAAAATATCAGTAGTGCGAGGATTGCGGCGATGAGGGAGACGCCAGATTGGTTCTTCACAGTTTTCATTTTCACAGGTTTCTGAGGTAAACCTCTGACTGAAGCTGGACGCTCTCACCGGAAATTGTTGATGTTAAGTTTATCCCTATCATCCTCGTTTTTGCAGGAGGTGCTGGGTCAGGAGTCCCATCTGCCTGAATGTATGAAAAAGTAAAAGCATCTATATTTGTAGCAAGTGTATTCCCAGCAACACCAGGGCAAGCAGCCCCACCCTCTTCCCTTATTATGTTGGGGTTTGCGTACCTGAAACTTATCCTTACTCCATTAACATTAATAAAACAAAACTGTGATGCATTAGCAGTCTCTATATCAGATAGGCTTCTCACATTCCTCATCTCCCGCGTCATCCTCTCCACAGCAATACGCCCATTGTCAAGCGCCTCCTTGCGGTAGTCAGTCACAAAGAATGCCCTGATACCTGTTAACATTGCATCAGCCACTATAAAGGCAACAATGCCTATCAAGACCATCGTCATAACAAGCTCTACGAGGGTAAAACCTCTATGGTCATTATGCTTCATATCCATCAGTAATTCGAGACAACAGTCACAAGTTGAACGTTGCTGTCCCAGTTTGCCGGGGCAGTAACTGTGATTGCTATTTTTTTATAATTCGACGTGCCTCCAATGCAGGTAGTAAGGTCTGCTGAATCCACATAGCAAACAGAAGCACTCACCGTAAAGTTCACCCCATTAGCCGTAACAATGTCCGGAGTTGCGTTCAGAAAATTATAATCATCCACATCATCAAAGTCTTCCCTTGCCTCTCCATCAGGCCCAATGGCAGATGGGGACACTGCCCCGCTACAGCTCGGCGCTGTTGCCGCTGTCTCATCCCAGCATTTTGCCCTTATCTCCTCCAATACTGCCTGGGCAACGTTTGTGGCAGTGACCCTGAGTTCTGCGTCAACACCCAGTTTTGCTCCCTGACCAAGAAGTATGAGAAGGGCCGGGACCGCGATGGCAACTACAATAATAACCATCACAATTTCTATCAGGGTAAAACCCCTTTTATTAGCAGACAATAAGCAATAGCCAGTAACCAGTTTCTTTAAATAACTCCGAACGGCTCGATTGAGCTCGCCGAAGTCTCTGAACCGCTGCTCTGAGCCTGCCGAAGGGTCCAAACTCCGAACTTTCAATAGCTCACCCTCCCTGTGCCTGCCTCTATGGTAATTGTCCTGCTGCCATTAAACGTAACTGTCACGGTCTGGGTTGACAAAGCCGCACCCCCCGAATCAACAGGCATGCCAAGTGAGTTAAACGCTATTGTAGCGACAGAAAAAGCAAGCTGTACCCTCTCGTAACTACTGCATCTATTCTGTGTGAAGTCAACCACAAAATTATATGACGCATCGGTTGAGCATGGGTCGCCAGGGCTTTTTGCAGGTTTTGATGTGGTTATATCTTCGTAAACACTATACCCATTAGCATTTAGCGCAATCGCTGACCTCTGCTGGGTTGTGATAGCAAGCTTCTGGGCATATCTTATATCAGCCGCAACCTTGCGTGTGGCACTGTCAAGCTTAACAGTGTCAAAAGGGTTTCCCCTCAGAAAAACAACAGCAGCAAGGATACCGACTACAACCATTATTATCACTGTCTCTATGAGCGTGAAACCCCGTGACATAAGCTCCCTTTTTGTGAAGATTATATCATACCCCTTATTTTCGAGCCAGCACATTATTCAGTAATTTTGCATTTTGATTTTTGAATTTTGCATTTGTCAGCATTACCTCTGCGAACTCTGTGGTTTTCTAACTGCATTTTCCGGGTTAGTGAATAGACAATGATGATTGAGGAGGAACGGGAGACAAT
>DYHX01000047.1 GCA_020723925.1 Nitrospira japonica
ATGCCTTTCCCCTTCCATTACAAAAGGCACAGAGCACAGTCGGGGCCTTAATACTCACAGCTCCTTCCCCTCTACAAACAGGGCATTTGATTCCCTTTGCACCAGCTAAAAATCCACTTCCTCTGCAAAAGGCACATTTGAATATCTCGCCTTTTAGAATTTCACCCCTTCTCTTCATCTTGCTACCCCTCCACTGATATGTCTTCCATCCTGTTTCCATAATTCTCTTATCCTGTAATTCAGTACTAATAAGTGTTTGTCCATTTATAAACAGACTCTAATAAGACCATTAAGTAAAACCACATCCTTCTTTCTAATGATTTCTGTCATTGCGGCTTGTCCGCAATCCTTCTTTGAAAGAAAGATTCCTGACAAGCAGGAATGACATACAACGTGACCTTAATTATGAACTCCTTAGTAACTCAGTGCCATCTTCTTCCATTTCTTTTCTTGAGATTCTTCTTTTACAGCCTCTCCATGCCTGCCTATACATTCTTTTTCCTGCTGGGTTGATTTTTCTAATACCTCCATCTCTTTCTTTATATCTTCTAATCTTTTTTGAATCCCTGCCTTTCGCTTTTCAAGGATGGCATCTTCTTTCTCTAATCGTTCCTTTTCCTTTCGGAGCATATATAAATCTAAATAGGCAGAACTTGCCACCCTGGGTATAGAACGCTTGCCCGTGCTGTGCATACTCCTGATATTTCGAAGACCACCTATATCACTTACGCATCTTGGCATCTTTAAACCTCCGATTGAAATACCCTAATATCCTTTTCCATAAATAGCGCCCCCATTGATGTCATTCCGAGTGAAGCGAGGAATCTCGTCTTGAGATTGCTTCGGCACTTTGTGCCTCGCAATGACAGGACTGGGAGTTGTTCATTTTATGTCATTGCGAGCCTGGCTAAAAGCCCTGCGAGATTCCTCCCTTCGCTCGGAATGACACTTCGTGTCACCTTGCGGCCTTCCTTGCTGTAACAAGAACGCCCTTTTTAGCGCTTGCCCCTACAATCTTCAGCTCTACCAATTGGCCCTCTTTAAGTTCTGCGGCTCGCTGAATATTGCCAGGTAGTTTTATCTTTCCATCTTTACCCACCTTAGAAAATGCTCGCATAAGACTCATTCTGTGCCTCCTTTACCTTCCCTCTTTGTCATTCTGAGCGAAGCGAAGAATCTCTTTTTTCCTTGCTTGTTGAGATTCTTCGGGACTTCCTTCACTTCGTTCAGGACCCCTCAGAATGACACCTAAAAACCCTTTTTTATCAAACAGCTCCATTTAGCTATGCTTTTCAACCAGCTCCTTAACTAACTCTTTCACCCTTGCTTGATTCGTCTTTGAGCCAACCCTGCTTGTCTCAGAAGCCAATATATCCTGGCATACTGCCCTAAAGGCCCCATTAGATTTGGCAGGGGTAATATTCTGAACCTTAAGGGTCTTTGCAATCATTATGCACCCGCGAATAGTAGGAGCAAATTCGCATTTCCCAGATTCCCTTAAGCCTTTCACAATATTGACTATCTTCTCGGCGTCCTTTTTAGAAAGTTTAGACTTTGCCTGGGTTATAGCAACCTCTGTCTCATAGTCAAAGTGATCAAGATCCATGGTTATCATCCTGTCACGGAGGGCATCCTGACTTCTGTGGACCCCTGCGTATTCCTCAGGGTTGCTTGTGAAGATAGCTGTAAACTCCGGATCAACCTTTAAATACGGCTCTTCACCACCTCTTCCCACGGGCAAATCCATCATCTTCTCCTGTAAAATAGAAAGGAGAATATTATTTGCCTCTGGACGAGAACGGGTAAACTCATCATAGATTAAGGTGAACCCATATTTACAGGCAACGGTCAGGCGGTTATCAACCCATCGCTTAATCATGTCCTCTTCTACTTTTAATACTCGCGAGACAAAGCGGTCTACTATCTTTTTAAATCTATAGCCATATTCACCACCTACAAGGTCAGAGGTTGTAAACTCCTCATCTCCATGAATCATTACTACCGGACGACCAATTTTAGAGGCAATATGCATAGCCAGGGTAGTCTTGCCAGTACCAGAGACCCCTCTGAAGTGAACAGGAAAACCAGCTTTAATATAGGAAAGGGCTCTGTTTGTAATATCCTTTATGTACTTTGTCTCCACAAAGTCTGGCAGAGGACTCGGCTCTAATACTGTGGTCATCTCATCAATCATTTCTTTCTCACCTCCTCTTATCTAACTTTTTTCTTTACCCCGCACCTCATAACGCCTCGATCTTCACCCTCGCCTCTCACAGAGAGACGGGGTTCAAGAGGTGCTGGGTTTACTTATCTTTGTCCCGCAAGAAGGGCAGTGTTTATACTTATACATATACCGCCAACTACATCCGCATTCCGGACATGCTATGGTAAGGGACTGACCACAATTTGCACAATGTTTGAGATTACCCCATGTTGTAGTCCCACACTTCGGACACTTAAATGTTCCACTCGTATCTCCTCTACTCATATATCTCCACCTCTTCTTTTATTGCAATTACCCCCTTTCCTTTACAGGTAAGGCAAGGAAGCTTGCTCTCAAAGGCACGTCCACTTCCTTTACAATCCTTACATACCTCAGTTTTTCCTCTGACCGTGACCATTCCCCTGCCATTACAAACCGTGCATGTGATTCGCACACCATAAGGATGGACGCCTGTTCCTGAGCAATAGACACATTTAATTGCTGGCTCGCTTACTTCAACCTTACCTCTTCCTTCGCAGACCTGACAGGTAGCGAGTTTGGAGAGAAGGTCAAAGGGGTCTACCCCTCTCCCTTTACAAAAGGCACATTTCACACTCATCATTATCTTAATCTCACCTCACTCTCGCATATCCCAGCGTATCTTCTCACTCCTTTTTAGCTTTTATTCTCTTTTCTTCCCTTTCTTCTTCCCTCTCTTCTTTCCTTTCTTTTCAACCTCCTCAATTACTTCAGCAACTGCCCTTACCTTTTCGACGGCCTCTATCTTGGGAACTATCTTACCCCCTCTTTTTTTAAACATCTTAAGGCTCAACTGCTGCCAGGCAGCAGCCATCTTCTCTCGTTCCACCTTAAACTCATTGAGCAAGTCGCTGACTTCCTTTTCCCTTTCTTTTTGTCTGGCCTGGATGTCTTTTAATAGTTTGGCAAAATCCTTTAGTCTTTCAGTCTCGCCTTTTTCAAGGGTATCCCTCAAGGCATCAGCCATTTCTTTTTGCTCTTTCTGGAATGTAGCGAGCAGCTTCCTGACTTCGTTTTCTCTTTCTTTCTGGCGAGTCTGAATGCCCTTCAGGAGTTCCTTAAACTCCTTCAATCTATCAGCTTCACCATTATCCAGGCTCTTCCTGAGAGATGTGGCCATCTTCTTATGTTCTTCCCTGAAACCAGCTAACAGATTTGCTGTCTCTTCAGCTAAGGCAGCAATACTACTTATCCGTGCATCGTATGACACAACAATATCCTCACCAAGTTTTTTCATATCAGATGCTATTCCCATCTTATTGCCTCCTTCTTTTAGTTAATCTATCAATCTCCTGAGAGATTTGCGATTGAAAATTCCTTAACCTCAAACTTAACCCCTACACCAAAATTGGTGTGTGGGTTAATCTTAATCTGCTACTGCTATCCCACCCCCTTCCTGAATAGTTCTTCTTTTTGCCATAGTAACAGCGAGCTTCTGCCACTGGGATGCCATCTCTTTATGTTCTTTTTGATACCCCTCAAGCATCCCCTTCGTCTCTTCCTCTCGCTCTTTTTGCCTTGTGCGGATACCTTTTAACATCTCCTTAAAATTCTCTATCCGCGACCCTTCTCCCTTATCTAAAAAGCTGCGCAAGTTTTGAGCCATCTCTTCATGCTCTTCTCGAAAATCCCTTAGCATCTTGCTTATTTCCTCCTCTCTCTCCTTCTGCCTTGCCTGAATATCCGTTAGCATTGTTTTAAAATCCCTTATCCTTATTGACTCTCCTTCTGCCAATGCATTTTTTAATGCCACAGCCATATCCTTCTGTTCTTCTAAATAGGTCTTTAATAGCTCCTTTACCTCTTTCTCTCTTTCATTCTGTTTAGCAAGGATATCCTTCATCATATTGTCAAAATCTTTTTTCCTTAAAGATTCGCCAGTAGCGAGGGTTTCTTTGAGTTGGTTACTCATTTCATTTCTCCTGGTTTTAAAATCTTCGAGGATCTGGTGGGTATCATCTATAATTTTGCCTACTGTAGAAATTCTTGATTCATAAGAAGAGACTATTTCCTGTGCAAGTCTTTTCATATCATCGGCAATTCCCATAATCTCACCCCTGTTAACTTATTAAATTTCCTGCTAAAAATGGAGAAGTTCCCCTGGCAAGCCATGCCCTTTCCACAAAGTGGTCAATTCTGACAAGAGGACAGCCTGGCAAGAGTTCTTCTTTTACCCCGTTTAGAAATTTTATTTCTAACGGGGCTGACCAATCCTTATGCTGCCGCTGTTGTGGTCAAACCAATAGCTTCAGCATATTTCAGGTAGGTCTCTACTGATGCCACAACGACTCTGGCCTCAATAGCGAGTAGTTCAATCCCTACTAAAGAGACCCTTACCCAGGCATCAATCACAACGCCCTTGTCCAGAATTCGGTCAATAACTTCAACCAAGCTGGAAGAACCTATTGCTTTTTCTACTGCCATGATATTCACCCCCTTTCTTGTTTACCACGCACCTTTCAAAAAGTGCGGGGTCTAAATTCCGCTTTTAAGACCGGGGACAGTCCCGATTCTACGACTTCGCTACGCTCCGTCCGTAAATCTGGGACAGTCCCTGTGAGGAGCGGTCAACCTCACCCTGACTTTTTAGCCAGGCATCCTTGACAACCTTTACAAGTCTATTTAAATCAAAAGGCTTATCCAGAAACCGATAAACCCCCAATTTCTTCGCCGTTGATTTTATAGAAGGACTGCCATAGGCGGAGATCATTATTACCTTAAGAGAGGGTTTTGTCCGGCGGACCTCTTTAAGGACATTTATACCGTTTATATCTGGCAGTTTATAATCTAAGATCATCAGATTGTAATCTTTTGCCTTAATCTTTTTGATTGCCTGTTCCCCATCGTATGCCCTATCTATCTTGTAGCCTTCCTCTTTAAGAATAGATGAGATTATGCGAGACATATCTTTATCATCCTCGACCACTAATATCTTGGGCATGTATCTAATAATACCCCTCTTATATCCACGTGTTGAGACCCTCCTCATTCTGCGGAGAGAGGGAATCTCTTTCTTTTATGTGACAGCAACAATTATGCCATCCTCATTTTCGATAAAGTGGTGGACTAACAATAGCCATGTAACCTCATTATCAGTATACGAATTATTACTATCAGGATTTCTACTGAAAAGGGTAAAGGCTGGAAATCTGTCGAGAGAGCTCTACATTCTGTAGAGATGGGCTTACAGTTTTCATTCTAGATCAAGGTATCTCATCTTTGAATATAGTGTCATACGATCTATCTTGAGTATTTTGGCAGCCATAGTTTTATTATTCTTTGCTTGAGCTAAGGCTTTTTTAATTATATCCCTTTCTATCTGTTGTATCGCGGTCCTGGTTATCTGGGAAAGAGAGGCACCCTCCTCAAAATCTTTCTCCAAATATTTTTGAAAGCCAGATATTCCAATGCCGGAGATTACCTCTAAGGGCAAGTGGGCCTCGGTGATATAATTTGAATCCGCTAAAAGGACAGATGCCCTGATTACATTCCTTAACTCCCTTACATTTCCTGGCCAGTTGTAGTTTAAAAGTGATTCCATTGCCTCGGCAGAAAAGTCATCTACCTTCTTTTTGAGCTCTGAATTGGCTTCTTCTAAAAAATATTTAGCAAAAAGAGGAATATCTTCCTTCCTTTCCCTGAGAGGGGGGATATTAATACAAAATTCATTAAGTCTATGGAAAAGGTCCTCCCTAAATTTACCATTTCTAACCTCCTCAGCCACGATTGTATTAGTAGCGGCAATTATTCTGGTATCTATCTTTATGTCCCTGTTACCGCCTAAACGCCGTATCGTTTTTTCTTGCATTACTCTTAAGAGAATCTTTTGAATAGATATAGACAGGTTAGTGATTTCATCCAGGAATAAAGTACCGCCGCTGGATAATTCAAACTCTCCTTTTTTCATCCCATCTGCTCCGGTAAAAGCTCCCCTCTCATACCCGAAGAGTTCACTCTCAGCCAGTGTTTCGGGAAGGGTTCCGCAGTCTATCGCAAGAAACGGCCCATCTTTTCTGAGGCTATTCTGATGGATCATCTGAGCTATTAATTCCTTTCCTGTGCCACTTTCCCCCTGAAGTATTACAGTCATATTTGTCGGGGCAATTATCTTAACCTGGTTTAAAACCTGTTTAATTTGAGGAGACTCACCCTTCACTTTTTCAATGGCTAAACTTTGGCCAGGAGAAGAAAAAGATAAGCATTTCGCCTTAAGGGCATTCTTTACCACAAGTGTTAATTTCTCATTATCAAAAGGCTTGACTATATAATCAAAGGCGCCCAATTTCATTGCGCTTACCGCCCCTTTTACATCTCCATAGGCTGTAATCATGATAATTACAATATCCTTATCTATCTTTTTTATTCTCTCCAGGATTTGTATACCATCCATGTCAGGAAGTCTTATATCCAGAAAAACCATGCTGGGAAAATGGTTTTCAACCTCTGTAATCGCCTTTTTGCCGTCACCTGCAGCGATAACATTATACCCTTCTGCCTTTAGAATATTCGAAAGGTTCCATCGCATATCCTTATCATCATCAACTATCAGTATCTTTTCCATACTCTAACTCTATTTCTGGACAGTCCCCAAATCCTCTCTCTGGATATTGACCATATTTTCTGAAATTTCTTCTTTATATATTGGTAGCCTAACTATAACTTCTGTGCCGTGGTTAATTTTACTCTCTACATAAATCTTACCCTTATGGTAGTCTATGATTTTATGGGCTAAAGAAAGCCCCAATCCCACCCCTCCTTTTTTTGTTGTAAAGAAAGGGTCGAATATCTTACTTAAATTCTCCTCTGAAATCCCACAGCCTGAATCAGCAAAGCTTGTTACAATCTCTTCAGCATTATGGTCATAATAGGCGGTGATAGCGAGCCTTCCGCCTTTTGGCATAGCATCCACGGCATTGAGTATAAAGTTTAAAAATGCCTCTTCAAGGCGCCTTTCATCTAATAAAATTTGTGGCAGCCGCTTCGACCATCTCTTAGAAAGGCGCACACGTTGCTTTGAGCATTTCCCCTTCATGAGATTGCACGCGCTATCAATAACTCTGCTAACAGTGCCTGCTTTAAAAAAGACCTGATGCGGCCTTGCAAGATCGAGTAAATTCTTAATAACCCTATTCGCCTTCTCAGAGCACTTTAAGATAATCTTAAAGTGTTTTCTTACCTCCTCATCAAGTTCGTATCTACTGAGACAGAATTGTGACGAGGCGCTGATATTGCCAAGAGGGTTTCTTATCTCATGGGCTATCCCGGAAGCTACTTCTCCGAGTCCTGCTAATCGCTCTGAGTATAGTAATTGGTCTTCTAAATTAACCTTTTCGCTAATATCCTTAACATATTCTATCACCTGAATAACATTGCCATCCTCATCCTTTATAGGAAAAGCAGCAATATCCAATACAACCTGTTTATTATCATCCTTTCTCAGGATTTTAGTAATGCGGCAGGACTTGCCATCATGGAAGGTTTTCTCTGCAGGGCAGTTATCACAAATCACCTCGCGCTGGTAGTACTCACTGAAACATTTTTTGCCCAGAATCTCTGGAAAATCTCTCTTCCAGAACATATTGAGAATCCTCTTATTGGCTCTGACTATCTCGTAGTATCTGTTTATGACCGATATCCCGTCTTCTATACCATCAAAGATCGCCTGGAGCCTTCTTTTGGTTTCCTTCAGGATTTGTTCCAATTCTAATTCCTTAGTCAAATCACTGGCAAGTTCTACCGCCGCGGCTATCCGTCCCTCTGCATCAGTTATTGGTGCGCTTATAAATTCGAAATATTTTATATTCCCCTCTGTGTCATAAGCATGTTGCCTTGCCTTCTCCACTTTTCCTGTCTTGAATGTTTTCACGGTGGGGCAATCTTCGCAGGTTTCATCCCTCCTTTGATATGTCTTAAAACAATAAGAACCTTTTATATCTTCTAATTTACCCGCCCAGCGTTCCACAACAGAATTGACCCAGACAATTCTCATATCCTTATCAATAATACTTATCCCCTCAACCATTCCGTTTAGTATTGTTCTAAGTTTTGGTGATATTTCTTCTTCTAACCACTCCATACATCTCTCCAATTATTTGTCTCTGTTTTTACACTAAAACTGCGTCTTCAACCTGCCCATCCCGTGACATAATATAGTCATAGAGCCGAGGATTTTTCTCGAGAAGGATCTCAGGTAGTTTTTTGACTGAGAGGATGCATGGGATGGTCTTTGAACCCATGTAGAGTTGTGGTTTCCCTACGTCTGTAAACTGGAAGCCAAGAATCTTCTGAAGACGAAAAAATCGATAGTCTACCGAGGCGAGTATATGGGTTACGCTCATTGTCATGCACATTTTTATCAACTCTTTATAAAGCATAATAGTTATTTCATGGTTCTTAAAGATATGATTCTCTGGGACAATAAAACGAGAGGCCTCTACAGTGTATTCCATTTTTCCATAGATAGCCTCTATCAACTCTCTCGGATAGAGTTCAAAATGTTTTTCTATAGGCAGAGGCATTATACCTGGTAAGATCAACCGTGCTGTTCCTATCGCATTGCCTGAAGTATCAAGTGCAAGAAAGCTCATGCTCTGATTAATGTCATACTCATCCCGTTCTTCAGGTGTACCATAGTTCTCCACAGGAAGCCATCCGAGGTCCTGACACATTGTGTCAAAACGCAGCCGATAGCTCAACCTCTTCTCTTCTTCTTTCTTTGCAACTATCACCCTCATTGACATAACGCACCTTCCTTTCAAAATTTAATGGATATGGAAAGAGGTCGAAAGGATATAGTTTTACATAAACTGGAAGCCTATGAAATGCATTGCGGTATATATTTTCAAGGTCGGAGTTGAGGTAGATATCCTCTTTAAGCTGAATCTCCAACTCCACAGTATCCTTACTGTTGCTTAACATAAAGTTCCCTGTTGTACTTGATGCAATTTCATCAGAAAAATAAATGATCTCTTTTATCCTCTCAGGACAAATATCTGATATACTTTTACCCCTTCCAAAATGCGCAAGGATAGACGGACCTGTTATGCTGAAAAACTCAGGATAGCCTGCAGCCCTGAGCGCATTGTTAATCTCTATCCTCGACAACTTTTTTCCCTTATCACCGGTTCTGTATCTTATAAGCGGGAGGACCCGCTCTATGTTCACTGTTGTTATTAAAATCGATTCAAGGGCATCATCTGTTTCTTTTATAGTCTCTACATATATCTCCTCTTCATCGCAGACAAATAACATAGGGCAGAAATCGAAATCTCCAAAGAGCATTTTTAAAAGACGCCTATCTTCAAAAAGTAAACGGCTTAATATTAGCGTCTCATCGGTCTCATAGAAATAGTTCAATCCAAGTTCAGCCATACCCATCGAAGAGTAAACTCGCTGGTGACCGACTATACCCTCCAGATAACTCCTGTAGCTTTCTGGAATCCATTCACCGCCGACAATAATAGAAAGAGGCAGATACTTCCATAGGATTGACTGTTTCAATCCAGATTCAATAAGACCCTTTATGAAAAGTGGCTCTCCAACGAGTATTATCTGCTCAAAGCTGCTGCTGAATGACTGAATCGCAGAGATTGCGGTGTCTGTCCTGACCCCTATAGATGCTACAGTTGCGGTAGATGACTGTAGCGAAATGGCGCCTGGCAATAAATTAAGGATTAAAGTTTTTTTACTTCCTGCATTAAAACGGCTCTGGAGAAATGCTTCTACAGCGATAGATGCCTTCTTCATCTCTATATCTCCAAAGAGACCAAACGAGAAGTCAATCCCGGTCAAACCTGAACTCGGCACTATGCTTCTTACCTTGAATAAAGGAACCATATGTATTGCCTGGGCGATGAACTGTTTGTCAAGCACTGGAAGCTCACTTATACTTTCTATCCTTAATAGGTCTATTCCCCTGCCTTCGATAAATTTCCTGTAGGCCGGCCATTTCTTAATAACTTTTTTTACATGCATGACTATGTTATTACTCATAAACTCTCTCGCCTTTCTGTCATTCCCACGAAAGTGTCATTTTGTCATTCTCCAGCTTGACCGGAGAATCCAGATTTCTGGTTTGCCCGGTCAAGCCGGGCAATGACATTTTCGGGACAATGACAATAACAACTAAGGCTAACAAGACTGGAGGATATTTCCTACCTGCTCTGGTAGGGTATGCCATAAATTTTTTGGAAATTTACCCTGCTCTGGTAGGGTATGGGGGTGTGGAGGTAATATGGAGGGGGAATTTTACGGCTTTCTTAGTATCTTAATGACAGCAGAGATTAAGGATGCCATATTATTTATACCGAATTTACCATAGAGATTTCCCAGGTGTTCTTTAACAGTCGCGACCTTAATCGAGAGTTTATCTGCAATCTCTGAATTCTCGGTAATTCCATCTTCAATTATCAGCCTGAGTATGTCTTCTTCTCTCCTTGTTAGTCCAAGAGGCGTAAGCTTTTCCCATGTAAGGGGTATCTCTTTTTTCTTCTCTAAAGCCCCTTTAACAGCATTGAGGATATCTTCTGTTTTAAATGGCTTTGTGAAGTAGTCGACCACGCCTTTCTTGATTGCATCAATTGCGCTGTCAGCGCTTGGATATGCTGTAATGACAATAATTGTGGTTTCTGGATGGTGTTCAGAGATATGTTTAATGAGTTCACCTCCACCTTTGACAGGCATTACAAGGTCGGTTATCACTACATCGAAATGCCTTTTTTTGAGGAGTTCGATAGCCTCAACGCTCGTCCTTGACGACACTGCAGAGTATCCTGAGCTATTCAGGATAAATGTAAGGTTTCTTCTAAGGACATCTTCGTCTTCCGCAATCAGTATGTCAGCCATTTGTGCCACCGCATGGAAGGGAAACGATTACTGTAGTCCCTTTTCCTTCCTCACTCTCGATTGCTATTTCACCGTTGTATCCCTTTACTATCTCATGGCAGATAGAAAGGCCGAGTCCCGTGCCTTCTGTCTTGGAAGTAAAGGAGGAAGAGAAGATGGTTCCGATACGCCTTTTTGGGATACCACAGCCTGTGTCACTTACTATAATGTTAATAGAATCTCCTTTTCCTTCTGTCCTGATCACAATCAACCTGCTGATGCTTGAGTCCATGGCCTCCTCTGCATTTTTAATGAGGTTCAATAGAAGTTGCTTTATATGTCCAGGGCAACAAGGGACTGATGGTAAATCATGGGAAAGCTTTGAAAGGATGGCAATCCCTTTTCCCTTAAGTCTTCTCTGCACCATCTTTATAACTTTCTCTATCTCTCTATTTATATCCACAGACTGAATCCCAGAATCCCCTGAGCGGTAGACTTCGAGGATTCCTTTCACTATACCAGACATCCGCTCTATCTCCTCATAGATGTCATCCAGCAGGTCTCGCCTGTACGGGCTGTCTATACGGATATTTTTTATTATAAAAAGCCCTGTTTCTATATTTGCAAGGGAATTATTTATCTCATGTGCGATCTCTGCTGCAACCATACCTTTTGCTGCAAACCTCTCTGCCTCTAACAAACGTCTCGCTATTTCCCGTTCCTCTGTTATGTCTCTTGCTATAAACATGATGCCTATGATATTACCATCTTCTCTTATAGGGTTTGAATTTATGGACAGAAGTAAATGGCTGCCGTCCTTTTTCTTGATGACAAGCTCGAATACTGTCGTACTACCATTCAGACTTTCTCTGAACCTTAATAAGAACTCTTTCTGATATTGGTCATCTACTAAGGATATAAAATTTCCCCCTATAACCTCTTCCGATGTATAACCTGAGAGTTCTACCCCCTTTTTGTTTAAGGATGTGACGACTCCGTCAGAGTCAAGAAAGCAGATAATATCACTTGCGTTTTCCATCAAATCTCTGTAGTTTTCTTCTGATTTTCGTATGCTCTCATAAGCTTTTTGCAATTTTGCATGATTTTCTTCAAGATGTTGAAGCGCGTCTTTCATTGTCATCTTTTTCCTCGCAAACTTATTAATAAATCCAATCTTGTTCTTCCACTGTAATTTGTATATGCAGCTTTCAGCCCCGAATATCGTACCATTGGTTTTATTGTTTAGACTTCCGAGTTCATTCAGCGGAACAACACATTGGACTTCTGTTAAGTCGGCTGCCTCCAGCCCAAAAAATTCTGTAGTAGTGGTGTAAAGCCCCTGATTGTAAAGGCACGCACCCCTTGTCTGCTTGCCTTTGATTCTTATTTCTACAGTAGCGCTTTCTTTTGTGGTCTCAATGACATTGATATAAACGATATCTTTAGTAAAATATCGCGCAAGCTTCGGTGTTGCCCTTATAAGACGCTCAGGGGTCATAAAGAGGCTAAAGAGTGTGTTTACAATCCCCATAGATTTAAGTGTCAGTACACTCCTGCCAATCTTAAACATAATGCGCTCATCATTGAACAGATGCGTAAGGCGTTCTTCCAGAAGTTGCTCTGTTTCCCATGGAATCCAGTTATCAGGGTCTGAAAGGTATTTCTCATCATATCCAAGTCCATCAAGGAGGGGCTGTAAAAACTCAGGCCGTGTGTTCTTCACATAGGAAATAAATGTGCTACTGATTCTGCAACTTATTTCGCTCATATAACCCTGATGCCCCCACATAGCCCTTCTGTCCCTGAGAATGAAAAATTCGCTGTAGGGCGACCCGTCGGGTTGCCTCTACTTACTTACTTTTTTGAGCACTCATCATGGCAATTATTGAAATCGCAAACATCAAAACACTCAGCCCCTGTGATATGGAAAAAACCCCGATGATAAATCCCCTATACTCGTCTCCCCTGAAAAACTCGACTACGAACCTTAACATTGAATAGAGCATTATGTAAGTCAGCAAAAGCTGTCCCTTGAATGACTGGTGCTTTCTAAGTGTTATGAGTATCAGGAAATTAGTGAACTCTCCCATGGACTCGTATAACTGGGTTGGATGGAGCGGTATGCCTATGCGTGCGAGAGATTCAGGGTCAAGAAATGTGACTGCCCATGGAAGTCCTTCAGATGGTTTTCCATAGCAGCAGCCTGCTGAAAAACAACCGAGCCTCCCAACAGCATGTCCAATTGCAAGTGATGGTGCAAAAGTATCAGCCGTATCCCACAGGTCAAGGCCATTCTTCTTCATATACCAGATTGCAGTTGGAATTGCGAGGATAAGGCCTCCATAGAATACAAGGCCTCCCTCCCATATCTTGAATATGGCAAGGGGATTCTTCAGATAAACCCCGGCATTTATGATCACAAAGAGGAGCCTCGAGCCAACAATGGCAGCGACAAGCATGTAGAAGCCAATATCAACAATCTTATCTGATGAGATTCCCTGTTTCTTTGCCTGTCTTACTGCAAGGGCAAGCCCAAGCAAAAAGCCAGCAGCAACGAGGACGCCATATGTATGTATTGTCAACGGGCCTATCTTTATCAGTACTGGATACATTCAGCCTTCCATTAGATCAGAACACAGAAAAAGTCTGTGCTCTCTATTCTTTTCTAAATCCAGCGATAAGAGCTATAACACAAGGCAAATCGTCATTCCTGCGAAACCTGTCCCTGCAGAGCCTGCCCCGTACTTGATACGGGGTCTTAAGCAGGGAGCAGGAATCCATGGTTCGACTGTTCGACTGGCTCACAGCTCACCATGCTTTTTAAAAGGCGTCCCGAGCCTGTCGAGGGATTCCGCATCAAGTGCGGAATGACAACTGAAAAATAGACATAGAACCACAAAATATAGTAAACCCCACACCAAAAGTTTTGGTGTGGGGTAAAACCAATAAGTTATATAGGAAAGGCTGGTGAATAATTTTTATACGACACCTCACAGTGAAA